>NZ_BAAHAB010000013.1:0-326946 GCF_054777895.1 Nocardioides ultimimeridianus
CACCGCACCGGCGGCGCCGGCTCCGACGGCGCCCGCGGCACCGACGTTCGCGGCGACGACCGGGGCCGCGCCGAGGATGCCGAGGGCGGCGGGCACGGCACCGAGGACCGCCCCGACCGTGGTCGAGAGCGCGCCTGCCGCGGCCCACCCGGGGCCGAAGGAGCCGATCGCGGCGTGCCGCAGCGACCGCGCGAACGCCGGCGCGTTCTGGTGGCGCAGCGCGGGGTCCTTGGCCAGGTTCACCCGGGTGAGCTCGGCGAGGGCGGGCCCGATCTCCCGCACGTACGCCGCCGGGTCCGGCGCCGGCTGGGTGACCTGGAGGTGCGCCGTCGTCAGGGCGTCCGGGCCCTGGATCGGGACCCGGCCGCAGAGCAGCTCGAAGAGGACGACCGCGGTGGAGTACAGGTCGGTCCGCGCGTCCTGGAAGGTGCCCAGCACCCGCTCGGGCGCCAGGTAGGCGGGGGTGCCGATCCAGGTGTCCGGGCCGGCCAGCGGGCCCGGCGGCGACGCGAGGCCGAAGTCGATCAGCCGCGACGTGCCGGACCGGTCGATGAGGATGTTCTCCGGCTTGAGGTCGGCGTGCACCAGTCCGGCGGCGTGCACCGCCGCCAGCCCGTCCAGCGCGCCCGCGAGGACGGCCAGCGCCTGCGGACCGGTGAGCGGGCCGGAGTGGGTCAGGACGGCGCGCAGCGAGGCGCCGTCGATCAGGTCGGTGACCAGTGCGGCGAGCCCGGGTTGGTCGATCACCTCGCGCACCCGCACCACGTTCGGGTGGTCGATCGACAGCAGGGCGGTGGCCTCGTGGCGGAACATCGCCCGCCGCCAGTCCTGGTCGGGCCAGTCCAGCACCTTGACCGCGACGGCCTCGCCCGTGACCGGGTCGGTCCCGGCGTACACCGTCCCGAACCCGCCCGCGCCGATCACGCCGGAGACGGGATAACGACCGATCATCTGCGCCACGGGGTCTTCGTAGCAGGCCTGCGAGGCCGAGGTGGACGATTCGGCACATCCGGAGGCCGTCGCGGCGGTAGCCTGACGCCTCCGGCGACCACCCCTTGGTCGCTGTACGTCGGGAGGGAAACCGAGGATGAGGTTGTTCGTGCGCGCCCTGGTGGGTGCGGTGCTGATGGCGACGGTGTCGGTGGGAGCCGCGCAGGCGACGGCGGACTCGCCGCCGGTGACGGTCGATGATGCCGTCACCCTGACCGCCGGAGGCGCCACCCAGAAGGACGTGCTCGCCAACGACTCCGACCCGGACGGGGACGTCCTGGCGCTGTGCCGGCTCGGCAAGGTCCCGGCGGCGCTCGGTGCCGACATCTTCGACGGCAAGCTGATGATCTTCGGCGCCGATGCGGGCACCTACACGCTCACCTACTACGCGTGCGACTACTCCTACCTGACCCCGGGGACCGTCACGATCACCGTCAAGCCCCGGCCGCGGATCTACGTGAAGGTCGTCAAGGGCGTGCGCCCCGGCACGCTCCGCGTCATCAACAACGGCAGCTTCGGCTTCCGCTACCTCTGGGGCTCCTACAAGAGGCAGAAGGCGGACGGCCAGGTGAGCGTCCCCGCGCACAGCAGCGTCCGGATCCGCGTCCGCCGGGTCTCGGTCATCTGGTTCGCGATGAACGAGCACAAGGGCGCGTTCAAGATCGGCATCGTGCGCGGCATCACGCTCCCCAAGGGCGCGAACGCCCTTCCGCCGGGCGCCCCGCCCACGCCGCTCCCGTCGTCGACCATGCCGCGGTGGGGGATCAGCGCGCGCTGAGGTCGGCGGCCACCAGCCGGCGTACCGCCTCGTCGAGCACCTCGGGGCGCTTGCAGAAGGCCCAGCGCACCAGGGTGTCGCCCGCACCCGGCCGGATCTGCTGGTCGTAGAAGACCTGCATCGGGATCGCCACCACGCCCGCTCGCTCGGGGAGGGCCAGGCAGAAGTCGTGCCCGCTGGTCCACCCGAGGTCGCGTACGTCGGTGGTCGCGAAGTACGTCGCCTCCGGGGTGTACGCCGTCAGGCCGGCCTGCCGCAGACCGCCGACCAGGCGGTCGCGGCCGGCCTCGAGCTCACGCGCGAGGGCGGCCGGGAAGTCGGCGTGCTCCTCGAGCGCGACGGCCACCGCGGGCTGCAGCGGCGCCCCGGAGGTGTAGGTCAGCCACTGCTTGGCGCCGGTCGTGGCGTCGACCAGGTCGGCCGGTCCGGTCGCCCAGCCGACCTTCCAGCCGGTGAACGAGTAGGACTTGCCGGCGCTCGACAGGGTCAGCGTCCGCTCGGCCATCCCGGGCAGCGTCGCCAGCGGGATGTGGCGGCGGCCGTCGAAGGTGAGGTGCTCGTAGACCTCGTCGGTGACGACGAGCAGGTCGTGCTCGATCGCGACGTCGGCGACGGCCTGCAGCTCGTCGCGGGTGAGCACGCGGCCGGTGGGGTTGTGCGGGTTGTTGATGAGCAGCAGCTTGGTCCGCGGCGTCACGGCGGCGCGGAGCTCGGCCGGGTCGAGGGCGAAGTCGGGCGCGCGCAGGGTCACCGTCCGGCGTACCCCTCCGGCGAAGGCGATCATCGCCGGGTAGGAGTCGTAGGAGGGATCGAGCACGACCACCTCGTCGCCGGGGTCGACCAGCCCGAGCATGGCCGCCGCGATCGCCTCGGTGCACCCGGTGGTGACGAGGACCTGCGAGTCCGGGTCCAGCACGATCCCGTAGTGGCGCTGCTGGTGCGCCGCGATCGCCGTGCGCAGCGGCGCGATGCCGCGCCCGGGCGGGTACTGGTTGGCACCGCCCTCCAGGGCGGCCACGGCGGCGGCGATGACCGCGGGCGGGCCGTCCACGTCCGGGAAGCCCTGGCCGAGGTTGACCGACCCGGTCCGGACCGCGAGCGCCGACATCTCGGCGAAGATCGTCGTACTCATGCCGGCGACGCGTGCCGCTGCCCTGCCCATGCCGGCGACACTATCCGGCCTACTAACCTTCAACCGTGACCACGACCGACGCGGACCTCGCTGCCGACATCGACGCCACCTGCCGCCTCACCGGGGAGTTCACCCTCCGGTCCGGCCAGGTGAGCACCGAGTACTTCGACAAGTACCTCTTCGAGGCCGACCCGCTGCTGCTCGCGCGCGTCGCCCGCGAGATGGCCCAGCTGCTGCCGGCCGACACCGAGCTGCTCGGCGGCCTGGAGATGGGCGGCATCCCGATCGCCACCACGATCAGCCAGCTCCTCGGCATGCCCGCCCTCTTCATCCGCAAGAAGGCCAAGGAGTACGGCACCGCCAAGCTCGCCGAGGGTCCGGAGTACGCCGGGAAGCGGGTCACCCTCATCGAGGACGTGATCACCACCGGCGGCGCCGTCCGCGACGCCACGAACGCGCTGCGCGAGGCGGGCGCGATCGTCGAGGTCGTGATCTGCGCGATCGACCGCTCGCCGGAGGGCGAGAACCCGCTGGCCGACGTGGGTCTGGAGATCCGCCCAGTGCTCACCAAGGCGGTGCTGGACGCGGCTCGGGCCGCGGCCTCCGCGTGAGCGGTCAGTACTCCTCGCGGTCGTAGCCCTGCTTGTGGTTCTCCTGCCGCTTCTTCCAGATCTCGTAGACCAGGCCGACGACGGTGACGGCGAGCAGGCCGTAGGTGACCAGGTCGATGTACTTGCCCAGGCTGGGGAAGGTCTGACCGAGGCCGTAGCCGATCAGCATCAGCGAGCAGACCCACGCGACGGCGCCGATCCCGCTCCACAGGAAGAAGACCTGCCGCTTCATCCGGGTGATGCCCGCGACGAGGGTGATGTAGGTGCGCACGAAGGGCACGAACCGGCCCACGAGCAGGGCCGAGTGGCCGTGCCGGTCGAAGAACGCCGACGTCTGCTCGAGGTACTTGCGCTTGACGATCCGCCCGTCGCGCTCATAGAAGCGTGGCCCGATCTTGCTGCCGATCTCGTAGCCGGTCACGTTGCCCGCGAACGCGGCCGCGCTGTAGATGAACAGCGCGAGCGCCAGGTCGCCGAGGTGCCCGCCGGGGATGATGTCGACCTTGCTCTCGGCGATGAACAGGCCCATCGCGAAGAGCAGGGTGTCACCGGGCAGGAACGGGAACAGCAGGCCACACTCGACGAAGAGAACCCCGATGCCCACCCAGAAGAGGGCGGCTCCGAACTCCTTGAGCAGGAAGTCGGGGCTGAGCCACTTCGTGACGTCGTGGAGGCTGATGGCCAGGGAGGTCGCCTGGACCAGGAGTTCGGACACGTCGAAACCCTAATCGGTGAACGTTCAGGAGAGGTGAAGACCCGTGGGTGAGCGACCTGTGGACTTCGGCGAGGAGGAGCGGGCGCCGTACGACCCGATGCCGTACGGCCCCGCCGAGGTGGGCGTCGGCCCGTGGGAGGGGCCATGGCCGACCGGCCCCGGGTCCGAGGTGTACGACGAGCAGCTGCTCGCCGAGGGCGACCGGCGCAACGTCGTGGACCGCTACCGCTACTGGTCCATGGAGGCGATCGTCGCCGACCTGGACAGCCGCCGGCACGGCTTCCACGTCGCCATCGAGAACTGGCAGCACGACTTCAACATCGGCACGATCGTCCGCTCCGCCAACGCCTTCCTCGCCGCCGAGGTGCACATCGTCGGCAACCGGCGCTGGAACCGCCGTGGCGCGATGGTCACCGACCGCTACCAGCACGTGCGCCACCACCCGACCGTCGCGGACCTGCACGACCACCTGCAGCAGCTCGGTGGGGTGCCGCTGCTCGGCATCGACAACCTGCCCGGCTCGGCGCACCTGGAGACGATGCGGCTGCCGGAGCGGGTCTGCTTCCTGTTCGGCCAGGAGGGGCCGGGCCTCTCCGCGAGCGCACGCGAGGTCTGCGAGGGCACCTTCTCGATCGCCCAGTTCGGCTCGACCCGCTCGATCAACGCCAGCGCGGCCGCCGCGATCGCCATGCACTCCTGGGTGGTCCAGCACGCCGACCTGACCTCGGACGAGGCCTGGCGGGGCTAGCCGGCGCTACTTGAGGCCGAGGAGGCCGGCCACGCTGCCGACGACCGTGGAGCCGCCGTCGCTCGTGCTGCTCGTGCTGCTGGTCGCGGTGCCGCCGGTCGTGCCGCCACCGAGCAGGTTCTTGGTGATCTTGTCGATCGTGTCCGGGATGACCGCGCCGTCCGTCGGCGACGGGGTGGGCAGCGGGGACGGCAGGATGCTCGGGAGGCCGGAGCCGTCGCCTGCGGGCTTCGTCACCGTCGTGCCGCCACGGTTCACCGGTGCGGTCGTCGCGGGGTGCTGGGGGGTGCCCGACGACTTCTTGCCCGGCTGGTGGTCGGAGGTGCTGACCGGGGTCTTGAAGTGCGCGCCGAGCGGCTGCGTCGCGAAGGACGGCAGCTGGGTGACGATCCCGTCGGTGCAGGTCGGGCAGGCGTCGTACGCCGCCTGGTCGATCGACTGGACGGTCTGGGCCGCCGACACGAGCGCCGGGCGCGCCTCGACCGGGAGGACGTCGTCGAGCGCGCTGAGCCGGCCCATCGAGGAGCTGGCGAAGGTGCGCAGATCGGTGAGCGCGCCGTCGCTGCCGTCGCTGTTGAAGGCGTCGATCGCGACCGCGCTCGCCTGGCTGGTCTGGTCCTTGAACGCCTGCAGGGTCGAGCTGATCTCGGTGGCGTCGGCGTCGCTGCGGGAGCTGAGCTGCTCGACCTCGCTCAGCCGCGTCTCCGCGTTGCCGAGCAGCACCGAGGCCTTGGCCTGCGGGGAGGACTCGAGGTTGGCGTGCGCGTTCTCGATCGCCCGCTTGACCGGGTACAGGGTGTCGCCGGGGAGGGCGCTCTGGGAGGCGACCGCCATCGATCCGCTGGCGGCCACGACGGCGAACCCGCCGAGCAGGGCCGCGGCGCGGCGCTCGCGGCTGCCGCGCTTCTGCTGGGGGGTCAGTCGCAGTGCCGTGGCGGCGTCGGTACGACGCTCGGGCGCGGCCGGCATCTCCGCGGCGGCCGTGATCAGCCGGGACCGCAGGTCGGCCACGAACTCGGGCCGTGCGGCGGGTTGCGGCACGGCACGCATGGCGTTGACCACGTCGAGCAGCTCGGCGTACCGCTCCTGGCTCGTGCCCTGGGCACGTCCGGAGACGGCGGCGTCGAACTCCTCGGCGCGCCGGTGCGCGTTACCGCCGATCATGACGCTCGTCCTTCGTTACGGGGGGTTCGGGAACAGGTCGCAAGGACCTGACCGAACAACGACCGTTCGGGCGCGAAGGTTACGTACGACGCAGTCGTGGCGGTCATCGCAGTCCCTCCGGCATCAGCTTGGCCAGGTTGCGGACCCCGCGCAGCTGCAGCTGCTTGATGGCGCCGTCGCTGCGACCGAGGGCCTGCGCGGTCTCCGCGATGCTCAGGCCCTGCAGGAAGCGCATGATCAGGCAGTCGCGCTGCTCGGTGGGGAGCTTGGTGAGCGCCTCGAGCAGGATCTCGTTGGTGAGGCTGGCCAGGACCGCCGACTCGGGGCCCTCGGTGGCGTCGTCGTGCGCGCCCATGTCCTCGGTGGTCAGCTCGAGACGGGTGCGCCCGGCCTTGAAGTGGTCGGTGGCGAGGTTGCGGGCGATGGTCATCAGCCAGGCGCCGAAGTCCTTGCCCTGCCACCGGAACGACGACATGTTGCGCAGCGCGCGGAAGAACGTCTCCGAGGTGAGGTCCTCGGCCACCACCGACGAGCGGGTCCGGTAGTAGAGGAAGCGGTAGACCGAGGACTGGTAGTGGTCGTAGAGCAGCCCGAACGCCTCGGAGTCGCCGCCGCGGGCGAGCTCGACGAGACCGATCAGCCGCTCGCGCTCCTCGGGGGAGTCCTCGGAGGAGGTGGCCAGCCGGGCGTCGCCGTACGTGCCGCCGGAGCCGCCGCCGGAGCGGTCCTCGCCGGTCTCGGACGGGAAGCCGTGGTCGACCTCGTCCAGCAGCCAGCCGCCCGCGAGCACGGGGGTCGGGCGGGGCGCCAGGCCCGCGAGCGCCGAGGACACGGCAGCACGCAGGGCCTCCAGACCCCGCGCAGCGTCGTGTTCCCAGGTCATCCCCGGTCCCTCCCCTTCGGCTTCCCCTCCAGGGGATCCTACGGCGGATCGGGCCTGCGTGGAACAGGTTGTAGCGGTCCGAGTACGACCAGCGCGCAGGACCGGGACCTTGTCCCGGCCGGTCCCGGGTGGATCCGGACTCAGCGGGGCCGGTTCAGCCGGCGTACGACGGCACCGGCGATCGCCGCCCCGGAGGCAGCGCCGCCCACCAGCACTCCGGCACGGGCCGCTCGCCGGCCGGTGCGGTAGTCGCGGATCCGCCAGCCGTGCTCCCGGGCGTAGGCGCGGAGCTTGGGGTCCGGGTTGATCGCGCAGGGGTCGCCGACAAGGCCCAGCATGGGCAGGTCGTTGGAGGAGTCGGAGTACGCCGAGCAGCGGCTCAGGTCCAGCCCCTCCCGCTCGGCCAGCGCCTGGACCGCGACCGCCTTGGCCGGGCCGTGCAGCATGTCGCCGACCAGCCGGCCGGTGTAGACCCCGTCGACGTGCTCGGCGACCGTGCCGAGCGCCCCGGTCAGGCCGAGCCGGCGGGCGATGAGCGTGGCGATCTCGACCGGCGCGGCCGTGACCAGCCACACCCGCTGGCCCTGGTCGAGGTGCATCTGGGCGAGGGCGCGGGTGCCGGGCCAGATCCGGTGGGCCATGCCCTCGTCGAAGATCTCCTCGGTGACCTCCTCGAGCTCGGTCACCGTGTGCCCTGCGATGAACGCCAGGGCTGAGTTGCGGGCCTCGGCGACGTGCTCGGGGTCCTCGATGCCGGCGATGCGGAAGTAGGCCTGCTTCCACGCGGCCCCGAGGATGTCGCGGGTGCCGAAGAACTTGCGCCGGTACAGCCCGCGCGCGAGGTGGAAGATGCTCGCGCCCTGCATCACCGTGTTGTCGACGTCGAAGAACGCGGCCGCGGTGGGGTCGCTGGGGTGCGCCAGCGCCGTCTCCACCTCGGCGGCGGCCGCCGCGGCCTCGCCCGCGAGCGAGGAACGCTGCTGGAGGTCGAGGCGTGGGGGGCGCCGGCCGTTGGTTGCCGCCATAGGGGGCAGCCTAGTGTGGTCGGGTGCCTGCGCGGATCACGCTCTACGGACGTCCTGGATGTCATCTGTGTGACGACGCCCGCGCCGTCATCGAGCGGGTCTGCGCGGACCTGGGGGAGTCGTACGTCGAGATCTCGATCGACGACGACCCCGAGCTGCTCGCCCGCTTCGGCGAGGAGATCCCGGTGACCTTCGTCGACGGCCGCCAGCACGACTTCTGGCGGGTCAGCGAGCAGCGTCTCCGCGCGGCGCTCGCCTGAGCCCGCTGTACTTGATCCGGGCATCTACCAGACCCCGTTCTCGTCCCTCGAACGGGGTCCGACTCGGATTTGGTTCGCACGTTCACGAACTCCTACAGTGGCCGGGCCGCTTCCAGAGGGGAGCGACTGGAAAGAAGAGTTGTGACAGCACGGACTTCGCCAGAGGCCGGCCGGGCGATCCCGGAAGCCACGGTCGCCCGTCTGCCCGTCTATCTGCGGGCACTCACCGCCCTCGTGGAGACGGGCATCCGCACCTGCTCCAGCGAGGATCTCGCGACGGCCGCCGGCGTCAACTCCGCGAAGCTGCGCAAGGACCTCTCCTACCTCGGCTCCTACGGCACGCGCGGCGTCGGCTACGACGTCGACTACCTGCGCTACCAGATCGCCCGTGAGATCGGCGTCACCCACGACTGGCCGGTCGTCATCGTCGGCATCGGCAACCTGGGCCAGGCCCTCGCGAACTACTCCGGCTTCCGCAGCCGCGGGTTCAGCGTCCTGGCCCTGCTCGACGCCGACCCCGCGATCGTCGGCCGCGAGGTCGCCGGCGTGGTCGTGCGCGACTTCGCCGAGCTGGAGGAGATCGTGCGGGAGCGGGCGGTCGCCATCGGCGTCATCGCCACGCCCGCGGTCGCCGCGCAGGCGGTCGCCGACCGGATGGTCGAGGTCGGCATCACCAGCATCCTCAACTTCGCGCCCTCGGTGCTCACCGTCCCCGAGGGCATCGACGTACGCAAGGTGGACCTGTCCATCGAGCTGCAGATCCTGGCCTTCCACGAGCAGCGCAAGGCCGGCGCCCACGAGCCCGACGAGCTGGAGGGTGCCTCGTGAGCGTCCTGGTGGTGGGTATCTCCCACAACTCCGCCCCCGTCTCCCTGCTGGAGCGGGTCGCCCTGGACGACGCGGGCGTGCAGAAGCTGACCGCGGCCGCGGCGGCCTGCGAGCACGTCACCGAGGCGACCGTCATCGCCACCTGCAACCGGCTCGAGATCTACACCGAGGTCACGCGCTTCCACGGCAGCATCGAGCAGCTCTCGCGGCTGCTGCTGGAGCGCGCGGGGGAGTCGACCGAGGCGCTGCTGCCGAACCTCTACGTCCACTACGACGACGGGGCGGTCTCGCACCTGTTCAAGGTCGCGGCCGGCATGGACTCCATGGCCGTCGGCGAGGCGCAGATCCTGGGCCAGACCCGCGACGCGCTGCGCCGGGGCCAGGAGATCGGCAGCGTCGGCCCCGCCCTCAACGGCCTGTTCCAGCAGGCGCTGCGGGTCGGCAAGCGCACCCGCGCCGAGACCGCGATCGACGTCGTCGCGCCGACCCTGGTCAGCGCCGCGCTCGACCAGGTCGCGCCCGGTGAGGCGTCCGTGGCCGACCGCTCGGTCCTGGTGATCGGCGCCGGCGCGATGGCCGGCCTCGCGACCGCCACGGTCCGCCGGCTCGGCGCCGCGCGGATCGCCGTCGCCAACCGCTCGCCCGAGCGGGCCCGCCGGCTGGCCGCGCAGTACGACGGCGTCGCCGTCCTCCTCGAGGACCTGCACGCCGAGCTCGCGCTGGCCGACGTGGTGATCAGCTGCACCGGAGCGACCGGCATCGTGGTCGACGCCGAGGCGGTGTCCGCCGCGCGCGCCGGCAACGACCGGCCGCTGGCCCTCGTCGACCTCGCCCTGCCGCACGACATCGACCCCGCGACGGCGGACCTGCCCGGCGTCACCCGCATCGACCTGGCCGCACTCGCCGACGCGCTCGCCGACAGCCCGGCCGGCGCCGAGGTGGTCGAGGTGCGCCGGATCCTCGCCGAGGAGGTGACCGCGTTCCTCGCGGCCCGCCGCCAGGCCAGCGTCACCCCGACCGTGGTCGCGCTCCGCTCGATGGCCACCTCCGTGGTCGACGCGGAGATGACCCGACTGGAGAGCCGGCTGCCCGGACTCGAGCCGGCGGTGCTGGCCGAGGTCCGCTCAGCGGTCCGGCGGGTGGCCGACAAGCTGCTCCACGAGCCCACCGTCCGGGTCAAGGAGCTCGCCAACGAGCAGGGCGCCGTCTCGTACGCCGCCGCGCTGGCCGAGCTCTTCGCGCTCGACCCCGAGGCGGTCGACGCGGTGACGCGCCCGAGCGTCGTGACCGAGGAGGGCGCGCTGTGACCCTCCGCATCGGCACCCGCGCGAGCCGGCTCGCCACCACCCAGTCCCGTCAGGTCGCGGCCGCGATCACCTACGTCACCGGCGTCGCCACCGAGCTCGTCGAGATCGCGACCGACGGCGACCGCAGTCAGGCCGCGGGCACCCCGCTGGTCGGGTCCTCGAGCACCGGCGTCTTCGTCAGCGCCTTGCGCGAGGCGCTGGTCGCCGGCGAGGTCGACGTCGCCGTCCACTCGCTCAAGGACCTCCCGACCTACCCCGAGCCGGGCATCGCGCTGGCTGCGATCCCGCGCCGCGAGGACCCGCGCGACGCGCTGGTCGCGCGCGACGGCCTCACCCTCGGCGAGCTGCCCGTCGGCAGCGTGGTCGGCACCGGCTCACCGCGGCGGGTCGCGCAGCTGCAGGCGCTCGGCCTCGGCGTCGACGTACGCCCGATGCGGGGGAACGTCGACACCCGCATCGGCAAGGTCACCTCCGGGGAGTACGACGCCGTGGTGCTCGCCCGCGCCGGCCTCGCCCGGCTGGGACGCACCGGTGAGATCACCGAGGTCCTCGACCCGCTCCAGATGTTGCCCGCGCCCGGCCAGGGGGCGTTGGCGATCGAGTGTCGCGCGGACGACGCGCAGACACTCGCCCTGCTCGCCCGGCTCGACGACGCCGCCACGCGCGCCGCCGTCACCGCCGAGCGGCAGACCCTGGCCACGCTCGAGGGGGGCTGCTCGGCCCCCATCGGTGCCCTCGCCGACGTGGCGGAGGGTGACACCGGCATGGAGCTGTGGCTCCGTGCCGTGGTGCTGTCCGAGGACGGCACCCTCGCAGTCCGGACCTCCGGCTCGACGCCCCTGGGCGACGACCCGGCCACCTGGTCCGAGGCCGCGATCCGGCTCGGTGAGCGACTCGCCACCGAGATGCTCGATGACGGCGCACGGGAGCTCCCCTCCGCGCCGCCTTCCGCCGCACGACCAGCAGAGGTGCATGAGGCATGACCGTTTCCCGCTCGACCAAGGCCACCCCCACGGGGACCCCGGACGTCGCCCTGCCCGGCGCGGGCAGTCTCGCGTTCGTCGGGACGGGTCCCGGTGATCCCGAGCTGCTCACACTGCGCGCCTCACAGCTGATCGCCGACGCCGACGTACTCGTCACCGAGACGCCCGAGCACGAGACGCTCATCGCGCTCGTGCGCGGTGCGGCCGGCAGCCCGGAGCCCGAGGTGCTCGACGGCGGCTTCGGCGAGGACGGCCAGCCGCTGACCCACGCCGCCCGCGCGAAGGTCGTCGTCAAGCAGGCCAAGCGCGGCGTCCGCGTGGTCCGCCTGCTCAGCGGCGACCCGTTCCTCTACGCGTCCGGCCCCGAGGAGGCCCAGGCCGTCGCCAAGGCGGGCCTGCCGTTCGAGGTCGTCCCCGGCGTATCGTCGGTGGGTGCCGTGCCGGCGTACGCGGGAATCCCGTTGACCACCAAGGACCACCGTGAGGTCGCGGTCGTCACCTGCGGCGACAAGGTCGACTGGTCGCGGTACGCCGACATCCCGACCCTGGTGCTGCTCTCGGCCGTCGGCCAGATCGGTGACATCGCCAAGGCGCTCGTGGAGGCCGGTCGCCCGGCGACCACGCCGGTCGCGATGACCCGGGTCGGCACGACCACCGAGCAGCAGACGGTCACCTCCACCCTGGAGCGGATCGCCGTCGACGCCCGCGCCGCCCGGATGGCCCCGCCGGCCATCACCGTGGTCGGCAAGGTCGTCGACCTGCGCCAGACGCTGTCCTGGTTCGAGACCAAGCCGCTGTTCGGCTGGCGGGTCCTGGTGCCGCGCACCAAGGAGCAGTCCGCCTCGCTGTCGAACAAGCTGCGCAGCTTCGGTGCCGTGCCCGAGGAGGTCCCGACGATCTCGGTCGAGCCGCCGCGCAACCCGCAGCAGATGGACAAGGCGGTCCGCGGCCTGGTCGAGGGCCGCTACGAGTGGGTGGCGTTCACGTCGTTCAACGCGGTGAAGGCTGTTCGCGAGAAGTTCGAGGAGTACGGCCTCGACGCCCGCGCCTTCTCCGGCCTCAAGATCGCCGCCGTCGGCGAGAAGACCGCCGCGACGCTGGCCGAGTGGGGCCTGCGCGCCGACCTGGTCCCGTCCGGCGAGCAGTCGGCCGCCGGCCTGCTCGAGGACTGGCCGGAGTACGACGAGCAGCTCGACCCGATCAACCGGGTCTTCCTGCCGCGTGCCGACATCGCCACCGAGAACCTCGTGGCCGGCCTGGTCGATCTCGGCTGGGAGTGCGACGACGTGACCGCGTACCGCACCGTCCGGGCGGCCCCGCCGCCGGCGCCGACGCGGGACGCGATCAAGACGGGCAAGTTCGACGCGGTGGTCTTCACCTCCTCCTCGACCGTGCGGAACCTGGTCGGCATCGCCGGCAAGCCGCACCCGTCCACGGTCATCGCCGTGATCGGGCCCGCCACGGCCAAGACCGCCGAGGAGCACGGCCTGCGCGTCGACGTCATGTCGCCGGTGCCGGACGTCGAGGTCCTCGCCGAGTCGCTCGCCGCCTTCGGTGCCGCGCGCCGTGCCGCCTTCGTGGAGGCCGGCGACCCGGTCACCAAGCCGTCGGACCGCAAGCCCTCGGGTCGCCGCCGCAAGGCCGAGTGACTCCCGAGACCCGGGTTCTGGTCGGCCGAGTCTCGGGTTCTGGCGAAGGTACCTTCGCCAGAACCCGAGACTCGAGCCACCAGAACCCGGGTCTCGCGCATTTGGGAGGATGGTCGGCATGAGCGAGATCGAGCGCCCCGTCGTCCGCCCCCGCCGCCTCCGCACGACGGCGGCGATGCGGGAGCTGGTGGCCGAGACGACGCTGCGCCCCGCGCAGCTGGTGCTGCCGATGTTCGTGCGCGAGGGCGCGGACGGGTCGATCCCGATCTCCTCGATGCCCGGGGTCGTGCAGCACTCCCGCGACACGCTCCGCAAGGCGGTCGTGGAGGCCGCCGAGGCGGGCATCCGGGGCGTGATGCTGTTCGGCATCCCCGAGACCAAGGACGCCGTCGGCTCCGGCGCCACCGACCCCGACGGGATCCTCAACGTCGCGATCGCCGACGTCGTGGCCGAGGTCGGCACCGACCTGGTGGTGATGGCCGACCTGTGCCTGGACGAGTTCACCGACCACGGCCACTGCGGCGTGCTCACCGCGGACGGGCGGGTCGACAACGACGCCACTCTGGAGCGGTACGCCGAGATGGCCCGTGTCCAGGCGTCGGCGGGCGTCGACCTGGTCGGCCCCAGCGGCATGATGGACGGCCAGGTCGGGGTCGTGCGCGCGGCGCTCGACGACGCCGGGCACACCGACACCGGCATCCTCGCCTACTCGGCGAAGTACGCCTCCGCCTTCTACGGGCCCTTCCGGGAGGCCGTCGACTCGTCGCTGGACGGTGACCGGCGGACCTACCAGCAGGACCCCCGCAACGGCCGTGAGGGCGTCGCGGAGGCGCTGCTCGACATCGCCGAGGGCGCCGACATCGTCATGGTCAAGCCCGCGCTGGCCTACCTGGACGTGCTGCAGCGGGTGCGCGAGGCGGTCGACGTGCCGGTGGCGGCGTACAACATCTCCGGCGAGTACGCCATGGTCGAGGCTGCGGCGGCCAACGGCTGGATCGACCGGGAGCCGGCGATCCTCGAGACGCTCACCGCGATCCGGCGTGCCGGGGCGGACGTCATCCTGACCTACTGGGCCGTGGAGGCCGCGCGCCTGCTGCGCCGCTGACCGGTCCGACCCGGGTCAGTGCGGCAGGTGGGTGAGCCCGCCCAGGATCTGGGTGAGGACGTCCTGCGTCGGGGTCGGTGAGGGCGTGGGCGTCGAGCTGCCGCCCGAGGAGGTCGGGTGGGCCGACGGCGTGGACGTCTGACCGCCGCCCGCGGTGTGGTGCGACCCGGCCGGGTGGTGGGCGGTCGCGTGGTGCGTGGCCGCGGCGCTCGGGCTGGCCGCGCCGGCGGTCGCGCTCGGGGTGCTCGGCGGCGTACGCCGCGCGTGCGGCCGGGCCCGGTGCACCCGCTCGGCGCTCGGGGTGCCGGTCGCGGTCGCGGCAGCGCTGGGGGTGCTCTCCGCGCGGGCCGCGGCGGCGGGCGCGCGGTGCTCGCTCCAGAGCACGCCGAGCGCCCACGAGGCGATCAGGACGACCGCCACGGCGATCCCCGCGACGTTCATCATCCGTGTCTTCGTCATCTGCGTTCCTGAGTCCCGATGCCCCCAGCCCGGATCCAGGGTAGGGCCCGGCGGCGTACGACGCGAGCGGGGGGATGCACGAAGCCCCCGGACCGTCGGTCCGGGGGCTTCGTGATGGTCCAGGCTCAGAGGCCGTAGGAGGCGAGGCACTCCTGCTTCTTGGCCGGGTTGAGCGCGTACTTCAGGTTGCACTGGAGCTGCGCGGTGATGGGGTCGAGGGCGCCGAGCAGGCCGTTGATGACCTGGCTGACCGGGTCGGAGCCGGTCGAGCCACTGCCGCCGGTGCTGCCGCCGCTGGTCGAGCCGCCGGTCAGGCCGCTCAGCGCGTCGCCGACACCCTTGACCACACCGTTGACGGTGTTGGTGATCGGGTCGCCGGTCGGGCCGGTCGTCGGGCCGGTGGTGGGTCCGCCGGAGCCGCCGGTCGAGCCGCCGGTCGAGCCACCCGTGCTGCCGCCGGTGGTGCCACCGGTGCTGCCGCCGGTCGAGCCGGTGGAGCCGGAGCTGTGCGACTCGTTGAACGTGTTGTGGCCGCCACCGAAGGTGCCGCCACCGGAGTAGCTCGGGCCGCCGGGAACCAGGTAGCCGGCCGCGGTGGAGTTGTTCGGCGCGGTGGCGTAGTCGCCCTGCAGGTAGCCGTTCATGACCTTGATGACCAGGTTCACGTAGGCGTTGCTGTTGTTGTAGCGGTAGACCGCGGCCTTCTGGCCGGCGAGCGTCGACAGGTCGTCGGTGCCGGAGCAGAGGTAGACGGCGGCGGCCAGGGCCGCGTCGTCGATGTCCTGCGGGTTGCGCTTGCCGTCACCGTCGGCGTCCACGCCCACGACCGCCCAGGTCGCCGGGATGAACTGCATCGGGCCGACCGCGCGGTCCCACTGGGTGTCGTTGTCGTACTGCCCGGCGTCGGTGTCGGAGATCGCCTTGTTGCCGTTCTTGCCGTTCAGCTGCGGGCCGTAGATGCCCGGCGTCGAGACGCCCTGGTCGTTGAGCACGTTGCCGTTCGCACGACCGTGGTTCGACTCGACCCGGCCGATGGCCGCGACCAGCTGCCAGGTGAGGTGGCAGGACGCGTCGGCGGAGTTGATGACCGACTCGGCCCGCTGGTAGGCGGCCAGGGCCGCGCTCGGGATGTCGTTGGTCGAGGCCGCGTTGACGATCGAGGAGCCGTTGCCGCCGTCGAGCAGGCCGGGCGACGACACGCTCGCGGGGTCCTTGAGCGGCTGCGACGGGACGCTGGTGTCGCTGGCTGCAGGTGCTCCTGCCGCGCTCTCCGGTCCCACCACGCCGCCGATGCCGGCCACGCTGGCCGTCCACGCTGCGGAAAGCAGCGCGAGCGGAATGATGGTCGCCGCGCGCTGCAGACGCCCCAGGCGCTTCCTCGACATACCGTCTCCCTTTGGTCCACTTCGAGCAACGAGCCCTCCCCGCCGGTCACGTCCCGGCAGATCCGCTGCTCCCTGTGTCGCCTCGCTCCCAGGTCCGGCGACATGGGCTCAACGAATCCTGACACAGGCACGTTACGGGTGTCACATGATCCCGCGCACACAAATCAACCGATCGGATGACGGAAATAGCCCGAAAGGACTATGCCGGGCGCGGGGCGCGTCCAGCCCAGCGCCCGGATGGGAGCCGTTGGGGTCGATCGGTGACAATGGCGCGGTGAAGTCCGAGGAGCTGTTCGCCCGCGCCCGCTTGGTCACCCCGGGCGGTGTGAACTCTCCCGTAAGAGCCTTCAACGCCGTCGGAGGCACGCCGCGGTTCATCGCGAGCGCGAGCGGCCCCTGGCTCACCGACGTCGACGGAAAGCGGTACGTCGACCTGATCTGCTCCTGGGGACCCATGCTGCTGGGCCACGCCCACCCGGCCGTGGTCGAGGCGGTCCAGGCGGCGGCGGCCCGCGGGTCGTCGTACGGGACGCCCACCGAGGGCGAGGTCGCCCTCGTCGAGGCGATCGTGGAGCGCACCCCCGTCGAGCGGGCCCGGCTGGTCACCTCCGGGACCGAGGCGACGATGACCGCGATCCGGCTCGCGCGCGGGTTCACCGGTCGTGACGTGGTCATCAAGTTCGCGGGCTGCTACCACGGCCACGTCGACGCGCTGCTGGCCTCGGCCGGCTCCGGGCTGACCACATTCGCGATCCCCGGCACCCCCGGCGTGCCCGCCAGCTCCACCGAGCTGACCCTGGTCCTGCCCTACAACGACCGCGAGGCCGTCACCGCGGCCTTCGCCGAGCACGGCGACCGGATCGCCTGCCTGATCACCGAGGCCGCGCCGGGGAACATGGGCGTCGTCCCGCCGGCGCCCGGGTTCAACCGGTTCCTCGCCGAGACCTGCCGCGCCCACGGCGCGCTGTTCGTGTCCGACGAGGTGATGACCGGCTTCCGGGTCTCGAAGGCCGGCCAGTGGGGCACCGACGGCGCCGTCGAGGGCTGGGTCCCCGACCTGATGACCTTCGGCAAGGTGATGGGCGGCGGCTTCCCGGCGGCGGCGTTCGGCGGCCGGGCCGACGTGATGCACCACCTCGCGCCGGAGGGGCCGGTCTACCAGGCGGGCACCCTCGCCGGTAACCCCGTGGCGACCGCCGCGGGCCTCACCACGCTCCAGCACGCCACCGACGACGTCTACGCCCACATCGGCTCGGTCGCCGACACCCTGCGGGCCGGGGTCGCGGAGGCGTTCACCGCCGCGGGCGTGCCGCACGTCATCCAGTCGACCGGGTCGATGTTCTCGGTGTTCCTCACCGACGAGCCCGTGACCGACTTCGCGGGCGCCCAGCGCACCGACGTGCCGGCGTACGCCGCCTTCTTCCACTCGATGCTCGACCAGGGCGTGCACCTGCCCCCGTCGGCGTTCGAGTCGTGGTTCGTCTCCGCGTCCCACGACGAGGAGGCCGTGCAGGTCGTCCTCGACGCGCTGCCGGCGGCGGCCAAGGCTGCGGCGCAGGTGCAGCGATGAGCGCCACCCCGGACACCACGGTCCACCTCGTCCGGCACGGCGAGGTCTTCAACCCCGACGGCATCCTCTACGGGCGCCGCGACGGGTTCCACCTCTCCGAGCTCGGCCAGGCGATGGCCGAGCGCACGGCGACCGCGCTGGCCGAGCGGGACATCACCGTCGTCCGCTCCTCGCCGCTGGAGCGCGCCCGGGAGACGGCCGCGCCGCTCGCGGCGAAGCTCGGCCTCGAGGTCGGCATCGAGCCGCGCGTGCTGGAGTCGGAGAACAGGTTCGAGGGCCAGAAGTTCGCCCGGGGCTCCAACGCGCTGCGCAACCCGTGGACGTGGCGGCTGCTGTGGAACCCGTTCCGCCCGTCCTGGGGCGAGCCGTACGCCGCCATCGTCGAGCGCATGCTCGCCGCGGTCCAGGACGCCCGCGCGGCGGCCGAGGGCCACGAGGCGGTGCTCGTCTCGCACCAGCTGCCGATCTGGACCACCCGGCTCGCCGTCGAGGGCCGCTCGTTCCTGCACGACCCGCGCAAGCGGCAGTGCACGCTCTGCTCGGTCACGTCCTTCCACTTCGTCGGCGAGGCCATCACCCAGATCTCGTACGCCGAGCCCGCCATCGACCTGATCCCGAAGGCCGCGCGCAACGCTCCGTTCTCCGCCGGCGAGGGCATCATCGGGCCGACCGGTGCCACGGCCCAGGACCCCAGCGACGAGCAGGCGGACTGATCGTGCGGCGTACCTCTGCTCTCGTGGCGTGCCTGGCGGCCGTCCTGGCGCTGTCGGCGTGCGGCGGCCTCGGGTCGGACGACAACGGCTACATGGGCGGCGACGGCAACGTCACCACGATCGCGCCCGACAAGCGCGACGCCCCCGTCGCCGTCTCCGGTACGACGCTCGACGGCGCACCGCTCGACCTCTCCTCCTTCCGCGGCAAGGTCACGGTCGTCAACGTGTGGTGGTCGGGCTGCCTGCCCTGCCGCAAGGAGATGCCGATGCTCGCGCAGGTCGAGAAGTCCTACGCGAAGGGCAAGGACGCGGCGAAGGTCGCCTTCGTCGGCATCGACATCCGCGATGCCGTGCCGGCGCAGGCCCGCACCTTCCAGAGCGCCAGCGGCGTGACCTACCCGTCGCTCTACGACCCGGCCAGCAAGACGCTGCTCGCCTTCGGGAAGTACGACCCGCCGGCGGTGCCGTCCACGCTGGTGCTCGACCAGCAGGGCCGGGTCGCGGCCCTCATCCCCGGCACCATCCCGTCCGCGACGACGCTGACCAACCTCGTCGACGACGAGCTCGGGAGCGGCACGTGACGGACTGGTTCCGCGAGCAGGCGGCCGGCGGCTCCCTCGCCCTGGCCGTCCCGGTGGCCCTCGTCGCCGGACTGGTCTCCTTCTTCTCGCCGTGCGTGCTGCCCCTGCTGCCCGGCTACCTGTCCTACGCGACGGGTCTCTCCGGCGCCGACCTGGCGTCCGGGGCGGCGGCCCGGCACCGCAGCCGGATGCTGCTGGGCTCGCTGCTGTTCGTGCTCGGCTTCGCGGTGGTCTTCGTGCTGGCCGGCGCCACCTTCGGCACCCTCGGCGGGCAGCTGCGGCACTACCAGCACGAGCTGACCCTGGTGCTCGGAGTGATCCTGATCGTGCTCGGCCTGGTCTTCGCCGGGGTCATCCCGCTGTTCCAGCGCGAGTACCGCATCCACAAACTGCCGGGCGTCGGCCTGGCCGCGGCCCCGCTGATCGGCGCGCTGTTCGCGATCGGCTGGACCCCGTGCATCGGCCCGACGTACGGCGTCATCCTCAACCTCACCTACGCCGGCGGGAGCACAGCCTTCCGCGGCGGCCTGCTGTCGCTGGTCTACGCGATCGGGCTCGGCCTGCCCTTCGTGGTGGCCGCGGTGGCTTACGAGCGGACCCTCGGCGCGCTGCGCTGGGTGCGCCGCCACCAGGTCTGGATCATGCGCGCGGGTGGGGTGCTCCTCGTCGCGATCGGGCTGCTCATGGTCACCGGCTCGTGGGACCACCTGGTCCAGTGGGTGCAGCTCAAGACCGTCAACAGCTCGTGGGTGGGCGTGTGAGCAAGACCGACAAGGGCGCCGAGCGGCGGCCCGGTGAGCTGAACCTGCGCGAGCTGGCGCGCTGGAGCTGGCGTCAATTGACGTCGATGCGCACGGCCATCGTGCTGCTGCTCCTGCTGGCGCTGGCCGCGGTGCCCGGATCGGTCATCCCGCAGACGGGTGTGAACCAGCAGGCCGTCACCCGCTGGCAGACCGACCACCCGCAGCTGACCCCGCTCTACGAGAAGCTGGGGCTGTTCTCGGTCTACAGCTCGCCGTGGTTCGCGGCCGTCTACCTGCTGCTCGTCATCTCCCTGGTCGGCTGCGTCGTGCCGCGCCTGGGCGTCTACCTCCGGGCGTTCCGGGCCCAGCCGCCCGCCGCACCGGCCAACCTGGGCAGGCTGCCGGCCTCGGCGTCGTACGAGACCTCGGAGTCGCCGGAGGAGGTCCTCGCCCACGCCCGGGCGGTCCTCGGCAAGCGCCACCGGCTCCGCAAGGACGAGACGGGCGATGCCGTCGCGGCCGAGCGCGGGCAGCTGCGCGAGGCGGGCAACCTGGTCTTCCACTTCTCGGTGCTCGTCGTGCTCGCCGGGTTCGCCATGGGCAGCCTCTTCGGCTTCGCGGGCGGCGTGGTCATCGTGGAGGGCTCGAGCTTCTCCAACAACCTCACCCAGTACGACGACTTCAACCCCGGCAGCCTGTTCCGCACCAGCCAGCTGAACCCGTTCTGCCTCAAGGTCGACGACTACACCGACCAGTGGCTCACCTCCGGGTCCCGGGCCGGGATGGCGGTCAAGTTCAAGGCCGACATCGACTACCAGGAGCAGTGCGGGAAGAGCGCCGATAAGAAGTTCGGCCTCGAGGTCAACCACCCGCTCGACATCGGCAGCACCGAGGTCTTCCTCATCGGGCACGGCTACGCGCCGGTCATCACCCTGCGCAACGGCAAGGGGCAGGTGATCGCCAGCGGGCCGCAGGTCTTCCTGCCGCAGGACTCGACCTTCCTGTCCTACGGCGTCGTGAAGCCGTCCATCACCAAGCCGGTCCAGATCGGCCTCGAGGGCGTGTTCTACCCCACCTACGCCAGCGTCCACGGCAACCCGGTGACGGTCTTCCCCAACGACCTCAACCCGCGCCTGGCGATGTTCGTCTACACCGGCGACCTCGGGCTCGACAGCGGCACCGGGCAGTCGGTCTACGTGCTGGACAAGACGCACGCCACGCAGCTGCACAAGGCCAACGGGATGCCCTACCGGGTGGACCTGCGGCCGGGGCAGACGGTGAAGCTCCCGAACGGGCTCGGGTCGGTGACGTTCAACGGCGTGCGCAAGTGGGTGCGGGTCCAGATCAGCCAGACGCCGGGCAAGCGGATCGCGCTCGCCGGGGTCCTGCTCGCCCTGTGCGGCCTGTGCTGCTCGCTCTTCATCCGGCCGCGCCGGGTCTGGGTGCGGGCCCGCAAGGTGACGGACAGCCACGGGGAGGGCACCATGGAGCGGACCGTCGTCGAGGTCGCCGTGCTCGACCGCTCCGGGAACGCCGATGTGCAGCAGATCCTCGACGACCTGGTCGGGAGACTTCAGAAGGGAACGTCGTGACCAACGCCGATTGGGCCTCGCTCAGCGACCACGCCATCTCAGCGGCGGGGGTGCTCTACTTCCTCGCGCTGCTCTCGCACCTGGTCGAGTGGGCGATGCTGCGCCAGCCGGCCGCCGCCCGCGCGTCGGCGGAGGTCGGCGAGCTCGTCGCCGCAGGCGGTACGCCGGCGGGCGGGTCTGCGCTGCCGGAGGAGCCGTCGGACCGGCGTACCCGCGAGGAGAAGGTGGCGTTCTGGGGCCGACTGGGCCTGTTGCTGACCTGCCTGGGCGCCGTCGTGCACTTCGTGGCCCTCGTGGGGCGCGGCATGGCCGCGGACCCGAACCGGGTGCCCTGGGGCAACATGTACGAGTTCACGATCACCGGGTCGTTCATCGTGATCGCGATGTACCTGGCGCTCTACAAGCGCTTCGGGCTGTCCTGGATGTCGCCCCTCGTCGTCGGCTTCGTGGTCACGATGCTGATGGTCGCGATGCTCGTGCTGCACGAGGCGGTCGCGCCGCTCACCGACGCCCTGAGCTCCTACTGGCTGGTCATCCACGTGATCTCGGCCGCGATCGCGACCGGCGCGTTCACCCTCGGCGGCATCACCTCGATCGTCTACTTGGTCAAGTCCCGCGCCGAGCGGAAGGCCGAGGGCGCGCCGCTGACCGGCTGGCTCGGCCGCGTCCCCGGCCTCGACGCGCTGGACCGGGTCGCCTACCGCGTGCACGCCTTCGCCTTCCCGATCTGGACCTTCGCGGTGCTGATCACCGGCCCGATCTGGGCGCACCAGGCCTGGTCGCGCTACTGGAACTGGGACCCCAAGGAGGTCTGGGCGTTCATCACCTGGGTCGTGTACGCCGGCTACCTCCACGCCCGCGCCACCGCCGGCTGGCGGGGCCGCAACGCCGCGGTCCTCGCGCTGGTGGGCCTGGGCACCCTGTGGTTCAACTTCATCGGCATCAACTACTTCAACTCCGCCAGCCAGCACTCCTACGCCGGGCCGAGCGTGTCGCCGCTGTGCGGCGTCTCCCCGGCCGTGAGCCGCCCGCTCGCTCCGGTCGCTGGCGCTCCCTGCGCTCCCGGTCGGTTCACGCCCGGCCACGACGCCGGCGGCGCCACGCTGCCGGCCTGGAACGCGGCTCCGGCGGCTGTCGAGCTGCGTGAGGGGAGCGTCCGGTGAAGGAGTTCTGGATCTACACCGGTCTGCGCGTCGGCCTGTTCCTGGCCACGCTGATCGTCGTCTTCGGTGTCTGGTTCGCGATCACACAGGACGTGCCGATGACCTGGGCCATCGTGCTGTCCGTCGTGATCAGTGCGCCGGCGTCGTACTTCATCCTGAACAGGCCGCGTGAGCAGTTCGCCCAGCGGGTGACCGGCCGGGCCGACCGGATGATCGAACGCTACGAGGCGGCCAGGTCCAAGGAGGACGTCGACTAGCCCGCGAGCAGCCCGACGGTCGCGAAGACGGCCCAGAGCAGCTCGGCGAGGCCGGTCTTCTGCAGGACCGGGATGAGCCGCGGCCCGGCCGCGCCCTCGCCCACGATCTTCGCGGCGCGCAGGCCCGGGATCGCGTACACCAGCCCGAGCAGCGCCCACCACGTGGTGAGCGCGGCGAGCCCGACGAGGGCGCCGAACGCGGCGGTGATCAGGGTGGCGAACAGCACCCGGGTGCGCTGGTCGCCGAGCCGGACGGCGAGCGTCATCTTGCCGGCGACGGTGTCGGTGGGGATGTCGCGCAGGTTGTTCGCGACCAGGATCGCGCACGCGAGCGCGCCCATCCCGCAGCCGGCGAGGAGCGACGGCCAGCCGGTGCCGTGCCAGGTCTCCGTCTGCACGTAGGTGGTGCCGGTGACGGCGACCAGGCCGAAGAACACGAACACCATGACCTCGCCGAGGCCGAGGTAGCCGTAGGGCTTGGAGCCGCCGGTGTAGTACCAGGCGGCGACCACGCAGACCGCGCCCACGAGCAGCAGCCACCACGCGGTGCTGGCGGCGAGGACCAGGCCCGCCACCCCGGCCACCCCGAACGCCAGGAACGCGGCGCGCTTGACGGCCGCCGGGGTCGCGAGGCCGGAGCCGACCAGGCGCAGCGGCCCGACCCGCTCGTCGTCGGTGCCGCGGATGCCGTCGGAGTAGTCGTTGGCGTAGTTGACCGCCACCTGCAGGGCCAGGCTCACCACCAGCGCCAGCAGGGCCTTCCACCACACGATGTCGCCCGGGTGCGGGAATCCCACGACCCCCGTGCCGACCACGACGGGAGCGATCGCGGCGGGCAGGGTGCGGGGGCGCGCACCGGCGATCCAGTGCTGGGGAGTGGCCATGGTCAGGGATTCAAGCAGGCTCGCCCATGCTGTCCGGTGCGAGGGCCGGGACGCCGCGCCGGAGCCGGCGCTCGGCGGCGTACGCCGTGGGGTGGATCGCGATCGCCGCGACCACGATGATGCCGGCGATCGTGAGCCAGCCGGCGGTGCCCCAGTGCATCGCCAGGAAGGTGTACGCCGCCGGCGCCCACACTGTCCCGACGGTGTAGCCGAGCTGCGAGACGCCCTGGTACTCCCCGCGCCGGTTCGGGTCGGCGAGCTCGGCCTGCAGGCCCCAGTCGCCCGCGGAGTTGAACAGCTCCGCGCCGGTCACGGTGACGTGGCCGAGCCAGACCAGGGCGATCGTCACCCAGCCGACGGTGTCGTGGGTGACCAGGATGATCGCGCAGGAGGCGACGAAGAAGAACGCACCCCGGCGCTGGGCCTTGAGCGAGTCGGCCACGTTCACGACGCCGCGCGCGGCGGCGACCTGCAGGCACACGGCCATCACCGTGTTCGTGCCGAAAAGCCAGGCCAGCAGGACGCGGGGCGCGTCGGTCTCCTCGACCAGCCACAGCGGGATCACGACGTTGAGCAGCACCTGGTGGGTGGCGAGGACACCGTCGAGGATCGCGGTGGCGACGTACGGGCGGTTCTTCAGGGCCGCTCCGCCGTCGTGGGCCTGCAGCGCCTCCTCCAGCCCGGTCTCGGTACCGCCGTCCTGCAGGGTGTGCAGGCCGGGGAGCCGCACGATCAGGGCCGCGTTGAGGATGAGGATGGCGGCGGTCGCGATCGGCACGGCGCGGATCACGGCGTTGCTGCCGGTGGCCAGCGCGATGCCGGCGAGCAGGGCGCCCAGGGTGTAGCCGACGTTGCGCGCCGCCCGGAAGTAGGCGTTGCTGCGCACCCGCTGCTCGCGCGGGAAGATCTCGAACCGGTAGGCGTTGCGCGCGGCCCGGCCCGCGACCTGCACCGACTCGAGCGCCACCGTCACGGCGATGAAGGCCGCCATCGAGTCCGCCCAGAACCAGGACGCGTAGACCAGGCACTCCAGCACGCAGGTGACCGACCAGACCTGCTTGGCACCGAAGCGGTCGCTCAGCTTCCCGAGGGGTACGGCGAGCAGGAAGCTCGCGATCCCTCCGATGGTCAGGCCGAGGCCGACCTGGGCCGCGGACAGGCCGACGATCTGGGTGAAGAAGACCGCGCTGCCGGTGAGGAACGCGCCGTCGCCGGTCGCCGACAGGATCGACTGCCACGACAGGCTCCGGACCAGCGGCGTGTCGCCGAGGAGGCGGGCGACCGGGTTCCTCACGCGGTCTCCACCGGCGCCGGCACGGCGACCGGGGCGACCCGCGGGAAGTGCTGCTCGGCGTACCTCTCGGCCATGGCGGCGCCGGCCCGGACCCCGATCGCGGCGACCACCGAGATGCCGGCGATGACCAGCCAGCCGGCCTCGGCCCAGTTCATGGCGAGGAAGGTGTAGAGCGCGGGCGCCCAGACGAAGCCGAGCTTGTTGCAGACGTTGCCGACGCCCTGGTACTCACCGCGCCGGCGCGGGTCCATCAGGTCGGCCTGGAAGGTCCAGCTCGCCGCCGAGAGGAACAGCTCCGCCCCGGTGACGGTGACGTGGCCGAGCCAGACCAGCGCGATGGTGATGAGGCCCGCGGTCGAGTGGGTCATCAGCGTGATCAGGCAGCTGACCACGAAGAAGGCGGTCGAGAAGCCGATCTTCTGGCGTGCGCTCTGGACGTCGCGGACCGTCTTGGCCATGTAGGTGGGCAGGAAGATGCAGAGCACCGTGTTGGTGCCGAACAGCCAGGCCAGCAGGACGTGGGGAGCGTCGGTGCGCTCGACCAGCCACAGCGGGATCACGATGTTGAGCAGGACCTGGTTCGTCCACAGCGTCCCGTTGAACGTGGAGGTGATCATCCAGCCGACGTTGCGGATCGCGGACGGGCCGGGGATCTTCTCGCGCGCCTCGCCGGATGCGACCCGCAGGTCGTGGGGCGCCCGCGGCATCCGGGAGATGCCGAAGGCGTTGCACAGCATCAGCGCCGCCGCGAAGAGCGGGGTGAACCGGATGACCGTCAGGCTGTCGACCGCCAGCGCCGCGCCGCCGAGCAGCGCGCCGAGGGTGAAGCCGGCGTTGAGCCAGGAGTACAGGTAGGCCTGGGTCTCCAGCCGCTCCTCGCGGGTCATCACGTCGAGGATGTAGGACTCACGGGCGACGTCGCCGAGGGCCTCGAAGACACCGAACACGGCACCGACGGCGATGTAGGCACCGAAGGAGTGGACGAACGGGAGCGCGGCGAACGCGGCCGTACGGCCCACCGCGGAGAGGACCCACATCCGCTTGGGACCGAGCCGATCGACGACCCTCCCCATCGGGTACGCCGCCAGGAAGCCGACCAGCATGGTGAGCGTGATGCCCAGGCCGGCCTGGGCCGCCGACATCCCGACCACCTTGGTCAGGAACACCGCGCTGCCCGTGTTGAACGTGCCCTCGCCGACGGAGAACAGCAACGACTGCGTGGCGAGGCGGCGGGCGAGTGGGGTCGGCGGGATCAGGCGCTGCCAGAAGCCTCGCCGCGAGCCCTGCCCCGAGTCGGGCGGCATGCCCGCATTCTGTCCCGTGCCGCTAGCGTCTGTCGCATGCATTTCCTGCGACCCGACAACGATTTCGACACGGTTGTCGCGTCGCTGCGGTCGTGGCTGGACGGCGACGGCTCACAGCGGCTCCTGGTGGAGACCTCCGGCTCGAGCGGTACGCCGAAGCGGGTCGTCCTCGCGCGCTCGGCCGTGCTCGCGTCGGTCGCCGCGTCGGCCACGCGGCTGGGGGCGACCGGTCCATGGGTGCTCGCGCTGCCGTCGACGTACGTCGCGGGGGTGCAGGTGCTGGTCCGGTCACTGGTGGCCGGGCACCAGCCGATGCTGCTCGAGCGGTCCGGCTGGCCGGCGGGGGAGGGCTGGTTCACCTCGCTGGTGCCGACCCAGCTGGTGCGGATGCTCGCCTCGCCCGACGACGCGGCCGCGCTCGCGCGTGCCCACACGGTGCTGCTCGGCGGCGGGCCCATCGATCCCTCGCTCCGGGCCGCCTCCGCGGAGGCGGGGGTCCGCATCGTGGCGACGTACGGCGCAGCGGAGACCGCCGGTGGGTGCGTGTACGACGGCCTGCCGCTCGACGGTGTCGCCGTGGCGCTGGGCCAGGGCGGCCGGATCCGGATCGCGGGGCCCACCCTGTTCGAGGGGTACGACGGCGCGCCGGAGCTGACCGCCGAGACGCTGGTCGACGGGTGGTACCTCACCTCCGACGCCGGCCGCCTCGACGAGGACGGCCTGCTGCGGGTGACCGGTCGGATCGACGACGTGATCGTGAGCGGCGGGGTCAACATCCCCGGCCCGGCCGTGGCGGCCCGGCTGCGGGCGCATCCGGGGGTGCAGGCGGCCGAGGTGCTCGGCGTACCGGATGAGGAGTGGGGGAACCGGGTGGTGGCGTTCGTGGCGACCGACCGCTCGCCCTCGCTCGACGACGTCCGGGACTGGGTGGCCTCGGAGCTGCCGCGTGCGTGGGCGCCGCGCCAGCTCGTCGTGCTGCCCGAGCTGCCGCTGCTGCCCAACGGCAAGGTGGACCGGATGGCACTCAAGGAGCGGGCGTGAGGGTGCTGTCGATCCCGATGCGGACGCGCTTCCGGGGGATCACCGTCCGGGAGGTGGCGCTGGTCGAGGGGCCGGCGGGATGGGGCGAGTGGAGCCCGTTCCTGGAGTACCCCGCCGACGTCGCCGAGCCCTGGCTGCGGTGTGCGGAGGAGGCGGCGCGCGGCGACTGGCCGGCAGCGGTGCGCTCCGCCGTGCCGGTCAACGTGACGGTGCCCGCGGTGGGGCCGGAGCGGGCGCAGGAGATCGTGCGTGCCGGCGGCTGCCGGACCGCGAAGGTGAAGGTCGCCGAGCCCGGACAGACCCTGGCCGACGACGAGGCGCGCGTCGCGGCGGTGCGCGACGCCCTCGGCCCCGGCGGGCTGGTGCGGGTCGACGCCAACGGCGGCTGGTCGGTGGAGGAGGCCGTCGCGGCGCTGGCGGTGCTGGACCGGGCCGCCGGCGGCCTGGAGTACGCCGAGCAGCCGGTCGCCTCCGTCGAGGATCTCGCCCTCGTCCGCCGCCGGGTGGCGGTCCCGATCGCGGCCGACGAGTCGATCCGGCGGGCCTCCGATCCGTATCTGGTCCGGGACCTGGAGGCCGCGGACATCGCGGTGCTGAAGGTGCAGCCGCTCGGCGGCGTACGGGCCTGCCTGGAGATCGCCGAGCGGATCGGCCTCCCGGTCGTGGTGTCCTCCGCGCTGGAGACGTCGGTCGGCATCGCGGCGGGCGTCGCGCTCGCCGCCGCCCTGCCCGAGCTGCCGCACGCCTGCGGGCTCGCGACCGTGCAGCTGCTCACCGACGACGTCGCCGTGACGTCGCTGCTGCCGGTCGACGGCGCGCTGCCCGTCGGAGCGCCGGCGGTGGACGACGCCGCGCTCGCGCGGCTGGCCGCTCCCGCCGACCGCGTCGCCCACTGGGAGGCCCGGCTCGCGGAGGTCCGCGCGCTGCGGGAGGATCGGCGCTCGTGAGCACCCCCTCCGTGGACTCCGTCGATCTCGCGGCCGCCGTCGTCGACCGGCTCGTCGCGGCCGGGGTCACCGAGGTCGTGCTGTCGCCCGGTTCGCGCAACGCCCCGCTGGCCTACGCCGCCTGGTCGGCCGAGCGCGCCGGCCGCCTGCGCCTCCACGTGCGCATCGACGAGCGGTCCGCGGGCTTCCTCGCGCTCGGGCTCTCGAAGGTCGGTGCCCGCGCGGCGGTGGTCTGCACCTCCGGAACGGCCGTCGCGAACCTGCACCCGGCCGCCCTCGAGGCCGCCCACTCCGGGGTGCCGCTGGTCCTCCTCACCGCCGACCGCCCCGCCCGGCTGCGCGCCACGGGCGCCAACCAGACCACCGACCAGGTCGGCATCTTCGGCGGCTTCGTGCCGGCGTACGACGTCGCGACGCTCGCCGACCTCCCCGACCTGGCCGTCGACGGACCGCTGCACCTCAACCTGCAGCTCGACGCCCCTCTCACGCCGGCCTCCCTGCCCGTCGTACCTGACCAACGCGTTGGATCCGCGGCGGAAATCCAACGCGCTGGTCAGGTACGACGAACCCCCCTGCCCCGCGGCCCCCACACCGTCGTCGTGGCGGGCGACGACTCCGGTGCCCAGGCCCGCTGGCTGGCCCGGTCCGCGGGCTGGCCGCTGATCGCCGAGCCGACCAGCGGCTCGCGCACCGGCGACGGCGCGCTGCGCTGCGGCCGGCTGCTGCTCACCACCGACCTCGCCGACCGGGTGGAGCGGGTCGTCGTCTTCGGCCGCCCCAACCTCTCCCGGCCGGTCACCCGGCTCATCGAGCGGGCCGACGTCGAGACGATCGTGGTGCCGGCCCCGGGGGTGTGGCCGCTCCTGCCTGCCGGCAGGCAGGCGGGCGAGCCGGTGTGGCCCGAGGACGCCCCGGACGACCCCGCGTGGCTCCAGGAGTGGCACGAGCGCGACCGCGACCTCGGCCGCCGCATCGACCGGCTGCTGGCCGAGCAGCCCGCGCTCACGCCGTACGACGTCGCCGGGGCCGTCTCCCGGGCCCTCCCGGCCGGCGGCCTGCTCGTGGTCGGCGCGTCCAACCCGATCCGCGACCTCGACCTGATGCACCGGCCGCCTCCGGTCGGCGAGCACCGGATGCTCATCGCCAACCGCGGCCTCGCCGGGATCGACGGCACCGTCAGCACCGCGATCGGCGCGACGCTGGGCCGGCCCCGCACCACTCGCGCCTTCGCGCTGATGGGCGACCTGACCTTCCTGCACGACGCCAACGGCCTGTTGATCGGGCCGGACGAGCCGCGCCCGGACCTGACCATCGTGGTCCCCAACGACGACGGCGGCTCGATCTTCGCCACCCTCGAGCAGGGCGACCCCGACCTGGCACCCGCGTTCGAGCGGGTCTTCGGAACCCCGCACCGCACCGATCTCGCCGGCCTGTGCGCCGCCCACCGCGTGCCCCACCTGCGCGTCACCTCGAGGCCCGAGCTGGAGCAGGCCCTCGCGACGCCCAACGGCGGCATCGAGGTCGTCGAGGCCGTCGTCGGCCGCCAGGACCGCCGCGCGCTGGACGCCGCCATCCGCGCGCTCGCCCACCAGGGAGGATGAGCGGCATGGAGATCGCCCTCCTCCTCGTCGCCCTGGCAGCGACGGTCCTCGTCGTCACCGCCCTGTCCGAGAAGTACGACGCCCCCGCGCCGCTCGTGCTGATCGTGGTGGGCGTCGCGGCGTCGTACGTCCCGGGGGTGCCGACGATCCATCTCGAGCCGGACGTGGTGCTGCTCGGGCTGCTGCCACCGCTGCTCTACAGCGCCGCGCTCAACACCTCGCTGGTCGACTTCAACGCCAACCGCCGCTCCATCCTGCTGCTCTCGGTCGGTCTGGTGGCCGCCTCGACGGTCGTGGTCGCGGCGGTCGTCCGCCTGGTGCTGCCGGAGATCCACTGGCCGCTCGCGTTCGCGATCGGGGCGGTCGTGGCGCCGCCGGACGCGGTCGCGGCCACGGCGATCGGCCGTCGGATCGGGCTCCCTCGTCGTGTGGTCACCATCCTCGAGGGCGAGTCGCTGTTCAACGACGCGTCGGCGCTGGTCGCGCTCCGCACCGCCATCGCCGCGCTCGGCGCCACGGTCAGCGCCTGGAAGATCGGCTGGGACTTCGTGGTCGCCGCGGGCGGGGGCGCGCTGCTCGGCTTCGTGACCTTCCTCGTCGTCGGCTTCGTACGCCGCAAGATCGGCGACCCCCTGCTCGACACCGCGCTGTCGTTCGTGGTGCCGTTCGCGGCGTACCTCGCCGCCGAGGAGATCCATGCCTCCGGCGTGGTGGCCGTCGTCGTGGCCGGCCTGCTGCTCGGCCACAAGGCGCCGCTGCTGCAGACCGCCCAGTCCCGGGTCGCGGAGCGGATCAACTGGCGCACGATCGCGTTCGTGCTCGAGCACACGGTGTTCCTCCTGATCGGCCTGCAGACCAAGTGGCTGATCGACGAGGTGCGGGCGAGCAGCACCCCGGTCCGCTCGATCCTGGAGGTCTGCCTCGCGGTGCTGGTCACCGTCGTGGTGGTTCGGATGGGCTGGGTGCTGATGGCCCGGATGCTGCTGATCCGGCCCGGCCCGGACCCGGTGACCGGCCACGTGTCGGACTGGCGCGACTCGTTCCTGATCGGCTGGGCGGGCATGCGCGGGGTGGTCACGCTCGCCGCCGCGTTCATCGTGCCGGTCGACACCCCGCACCGCGAGATCCTGCTGCTGGCCGCCTTCACCGTGGTCGCCGGCACGCTGCTGGGCCAGGGGCTGACGCTGCCGATGGTCGCCAAGCGGCTGCAGGTCGCCGGTCCCGACCCGATGGACGACGCCCTCGCCCGCGCGACCCTCCTCCAGCAGGCGGCGAAGGCGGGCTTCTGCCGGCTGGACGCGCTCGCGGAGGAGGACGCCGAGGACACCCACGGCGTACGGGATGTGATCACCCAGCGCATCGAGCAGCGCAACTTCGCCGCCTGGGAGCGGCTTGGCACCACCGAGGGCATCGAGAGCCCGAGCGACCGCTACTCGCGCTGGCGCACCGAGATGATCGAGGCCGAGCGGGCGCGCGTCCTCGAGATCCGCTCGACCGGCACGGTCCCGTCCGAGGTCGTCAGCGAGGTGCTGGCGATGCTCGACATCGAGGAGTCGATGCTGGACGCCGCCGAGTCGGAGCGTGCCGAGATCCGCACCGCCGGGGCGCGGGCCAACCGGGACGGCTGCGACCACCTCGCCAGCACCCCGCTGCGCGAGCTCCCGGCCGGCACCCCCATGGTCTGCCCCGAGTGCATCGAGGCCGGCTCGCAGTGGGTGGCGCTGCGGATGTGCCTGACCTGCGGCCACGTCGGCTGCTGCGACTCCAGCCCGCTGCGGCACGCGACGGCGCACTTCCGCTCCACCGGCCACGCCGTGATGCGATCGGTCGAGCCGGGCGAGGACTGGCGCTGGTGCTTCGTCCACCACCTCACGGGGTAGGTCGCGCTAGCGTCGGCAGCATGCGTCTGACCAAGCACGCCCACGCCTGCATCCGCCTCGAGCACGCTGGTACGACGATCGTCGTCGACCCGGGCATGTTCTGCACCCCCGCCGACGTGGCCGGCGCCGACGCGGTGCTGATCACCCACGACCACCCCGATCACTGCCAGCCCGACCTGCTGGTCGGGTCGGACGCGCCGATCTACACCGTCCAGGCCGTCGCCGACGACCTCCGCGGCCAGTCGCCGGAGGTGGCCGAGCGGGTCACGGTCATCACCCCGGACCTGTCCTGGGAGATCGGGCCGATCGGCGTCACGGCGGTCGGCGAGCTGCACGCCGTCATCCACGAGGACCTCCCGCGGGTCCACAACAGCGGCTACCTGCTCACCCTCGGCGACAGCGTCGTCTACCACCCGGGCGACGCGCTCACCGTGCCCGAGGAGAGGCACCACCGGCACCACGACCGGCCGCGCGTCGACGTACTGCTCACGCCGGTGTCGGCGCCATGGATGAAGATCAGCGAGGGCATCGACTTCGCCCGGGCCGTGGGCGCGCGCCGCAACGTCGCGATCCACGACCGCGTCTACTCCGACGTGGGCCTCGCCATCGCCGACGGCCACTTCGGGCGGCTGCTCGGCGCCAACGGCCAGGACTACGTCCGGCTGGGTGACGGCCAGGACCTTCCCGAGGGCTGACCCCGTACGCCGCCGCCGGGACCCCGCGCGGCATGATGGGCCCCATGCGGATCACGCGCGCGACCATCGTCGGGATCATCGGCGGCATCCTGGTGCTCGGCGGCCTCGTGGGCTTCGCCGTCGGCCTGCCCAAGGCCGAGGCCCTGCCCAAGCTCCCGGACACGCTCGGGGCCCAGGTGTTCGGCCTGTCGACGCTCACCTCCGAGGAGGTGACCGGTGCCCTCGGCGCCCAGGCGGCCACGGGCACCGACTTCGACCAGCTGCGCGCCACGACGGTCACCTCGGACAAGAAGACCGAGCAGCAGCTCACCGACCTGTACGGCGATGCCCGCTACCGCACCTACATCGACCTCGGCCACCAGGACCGGCTGCAGCCGGGCAGCGGCCCGATCTCGATCGGCGTGAGCGTGGTGGCGACCTCGCCCGGCCTGGTGTTCCCGCAGGGCCCGACCGCGATCGACAACGGTGCCGGCCACTACGCGATGCGCGTGATCGACGGCTACCAGTGCGCCGGCGTCTACCAGGACGCGCAGGCGGCCACCTCGACGTCCGCCGCGTCGCCGGAGATGTACGGCACCTCCGAGTGCCGCACCGAGCACGACGGCTACACCTACGACGTCTACGCCAGCTCGACCTCGATGGACGAGGCGGCGGCGTACCTGACGGCCGCGATCGACGGATGACCCGCGCCGAGCTGGACAAGCAGCCCGCCGACGTACGGCGGATGTTCGACGCGGTCGCCCGCCGCTACGACATCACCAACGACGTGCTGTCCTTCGGCCAGGACCGGCGCTGGCGCCGCGAGGTGCTCGCGGCGGTCGACCCGTCGTACGGCGACCGGGTCCTCGACCTCGCCGCCGGCACCGGTACGTCGAGCCAGCCCTTCGCCGACGCGGGCGCGACCGTGATCCCGTGCGACTTCTCGGTCGGCATGCTCCGGGTCGGCAAGCAGCAGCTCCCCGCACTCCCGTTCACCGCCGGCGACGGCACCCGGCTGCCGTTCAAGGACGCCACCTTCGACGCGGTGACCATCTCCTTCGGGCTGCGCAACATCGTCGACCCGGTCGCCGGCCTCGCCGAGATGCGCCGGGTCACCCGGCCCGGCGGCCGGCTGGTCGTGTGCGAGTTCAGCCACCCGACCTTCCAGCCCTGGCGCACGGTCTACATGGAGTACCTGATGAAGGCGCTCCCCGCCGTCGCCCGGACGGTCTCCTCGTCCCCGGACGCCTACGTCTACCTGGCCGAGTCGATCCGCGCCTGGCCCGACCAGCAGGGCCTCGCGGACCTCATCGCCACCGCCGGCTGGACCGCGCCGGAGTGGAAGAACCTCTCGGGCGGCATCGTCGCCCTGCACCGCGCGACCGCCTGAGCGCCGCGACGTGCGCGTCGAGTGGACGGTCACGCCGGGCGAGCAGCGCCGCTACCTGCGGGCGGTGTTCGCGAGCTCGCTGGTCAAGCTCGCCCTCCTCGCCGTGATCGGTGCCCTCGTCGGCGCGCTCAGCTCGGGCGACGGGATCGATTGGCCGGCCACCCTCATCGTCGTCGGCATCATGCTGGTGGTCGTCGGTCCGCTCAGCTATGGGCTCAGCCGCCGCTCCGTCGCCCGCAACTATCCGGTGGGCTCGACCGCGAGCGTGGAGGTCGACGGCGCCGACATCCGGGTCACGGCGGCGGCCGGGATCACCGAGGCGCCCCTGGCCCGCTGGCAGGACCCGGTGGTCCGTGGAGGCGGCGTCCGGGTCAAGGACAGCCTCAGCGGGCGGCGGTGCTGGTTCCCGCGGGCCCTCTTCCCGGATCCGGTCGTCGCCCTGCTCGGCACCGACGGGGATGCGACCGCCCCCCGGCTGCCCCCGCTGCTGGACCCGGCTGCGCCGGGACGACGCACGTGGACGGCGACGCGCGAGGCCCGCACACGGCTGGTGCGGGACCGGGCCCGGGTCCTGGTGCTGCGCCCCTCGGCGCTGCTCCTGTGGCTGCTCGCCGTGTGCGTCCTCCTCGTGCTGCCGCTTGTCGACGGTGATGGGCCGAACCTGCTGGGCTACGTGCTCGTCGCCGTCATCGTGGCGGGCGTGGCCTTCCAGCTCAGGGCCGTGGCGGCTGTGACCCGCCGCCAGTACCCCGACGGGTTCGTCGCGGCCTCCAGCTACGCCGGTGGGCGGCTCGCGGTCACGACGGCGGCAGGAACGACCGAGTACGTCGTCGCCGAGCTGATGCGTCCGCAGGTCGTCGGCTCCGTGTTCAGCGCGCGCGTGGGACGGGCCTACCTGACCCTGCCGGCCGCCCTCGTGCCCCCCGAGCTCCTGGCCGGCAGCCCGGCCCGCTGAGCGCCGGCGCTTCGCCCGGGATCCTCACGAGCGGGGCCGGGGAGCCCTCGCGGCCGGGAGCCCGAGGTCGTCGGCGACCGCGGCCAGGTGCAGCTCGAAGAGGGCCTCGGGATCGCCCAGCCCGTCCGGGCCGTACTGGCCGAACACCTCGAAGCTGACGGCGCCGAACAGCCCGGTCCAGGCGAGGACCGCCCGGACGAGGACGGCCTGGGGAAGGTCCAGCTCGAACTGGCTGCGGATGCCGGCCAGGCCCGCCGCGAGGCCGGGGCCGACCCGCAGCCGCGGCGGCGATTCCAGCCGGCCGGCGGCGTGCGCCTCGGCCAGGATCTCCAGCAGCGTGCGGGCCACCCGGGTACCCGGGCCGGTGGTGCGCTCCTCGGGTGCCGCGTAGCCCGGCACCGGTCCGCCGTAGAGCAGGGCGTACGTCGCCGGCTCGGCCAGCGCCCAGCCGCGCACGGCCCGTCCGGCGGCCAGGAACCGCTCCCGGTGGCGGCCGGCCGGCGCGGCGGCAACCGCTGCGTCGACGGCGTCACCGAGCTCGTCGTACCCCTCGACGACGAGGAGGGTGATCAGCTCGTCGCGGCTCCTGACGTAGCGGTAGACCGCAGAGGAGACGACGCCCAGGTCGCGGGCGACGGCACGGAGCGAGAGCGCGGCGGCGCCGTGCTCGGCGAGGTGGCGCCGGCCGATCTCGACGATCTCGCGCATCGTCTGGGTGCGGGCGCGCTCACGCGGTGTGGTCATGGGCCCACTCTACAGATCGCCAGCAGCAAAAGAGAGCGGTGCTCTTGCTTTCTGGTCGCTCCCATGACAGAGTCGCAAACAGAGAGCGGTGCTCTCGATCTACCCATCAGCCAGAAGGAGAACCCCATGTCCCTCCACGTCGTCACCGGTGCCGGTCCCGTCGGCAGCACCATCGCCCTCCAGCTCGCCGAGGCGGGCGAGCAGGTGCGCGTCCTGACCCGCTCGGGAAGCGGTCCCGACCACCCGCTCATCGAGCGACGCTCCGTCGACGCCTCGCGACCCGAGCTCCTCGACGAGGCGTTCGCCGGCGCGATCGCCGTGCACCACTGCATCCACGGATCGGCGTACGCCGCCGCCACCTGGCGTGCCGAGCTCCCGGCCGCCGAGCGCGCGGTCCTCGAGGCCGCCGGCCGCGTCGGCGCCGTCGTGGTCTTCCCGGAGAGCCTGTACGCCTACGGCCGGGTGACGGCGCCGATGACCGAGGACTCGCCGCGGAACGCGGACTTCGGCAAGCCGGCCGTGCGCGTCGAGCTGCTGGCCGCGCGTGCCGCGTCGGAGACGCCGAACGTCAGCGTCGCGGCCTCCGACTTCTTCGGCCCGCTGGTGCGCAACGCCCACGCCGGGGAGCGGTTGGTGCCCACCGTGCTGGCGGGCCGCACGATGCGGGTCATCGGCAGCCTCGACCAGCCGCACTCCTGGACCTATGTGCCCGACCTCGCGGCCGCGATGATCCGCGCCGCCGCCACCCCTGCGGTGCACGGCTCGGTCCTCCACGCGCCCACGTCGGCGCCCCTGACCCAGCGCGAGCTGATCGCCGCCGTGGCCGCGACCGCCGGGGTCGAGGCTCCGAAGATGGGCGTCCTGCCGTCCCCGCTGCTGCGCGCGGTCGCGCTGGTGCACGCTGGCACCCGCGAGCTCACCGAGATGTCCTACCAGTTCGAGCGTCCGTTCGTGCTCGACTCCTCGCGCACCGAGGCCCTCCTCGGCCTGGCGCCGACGCCCCTGGAGGTCGCGCTGAAGTCGACCGTCGACTGGTGGCGCACGCAGGCCGCCAGCTGACGGGGGACCGTCCGGCGGGGTCCGCGGCGCGTCGACCCGACCCCCTGTCGGATGTCGCGGGGGGAGTGGCAATATGTGTGCCACACCACTAGTGATCTGATTCACAAGATCACAGAGGGAGGGCCCCATGCAGCTGTACGTGCCGATCCTGGTGCTGGCCGGCATCGCCACCGCGTTCGCGGTCGGCTCGGTCGCCATGAGTGCGTTCGTGGGGCCTCGGCGGTACAACCGCGCGAAGGCCGACGCCTACGAGTGCGGCATCGAGCCGACCCCGCAGGCGCTGGCGGGCCGGTTCCCGATCAAGTACTACATCACCGCGATGCTCTTCATCGTCTTCGACATCGAGATCGTCTTCCTCTACCCGTGGGCCGTGAACTTCGACGCCATGCACTGGTTCGGACTGCTCGAGATGGTGCTGTTCATCGCCACCGTGTTCGTCGCCTACGCCTACGTATGGCGTCGTGGCGGGCTGGACTGGGACTGAGGGAGGACCAGGGATGGGAATCGAGGAGAAGCTCCCCAGCGGCGTCCTGCTGACCACGGTCGAGGGCCTCGCGGGCTACATGCGCAAGGCCAGCTTCTGGCCGGCGACCTTCGGTCTCGCCTGCTGCGCGATCGAGATGATGACCAGCGGCGGCCCGAAGTACGACCTGGCGCGCTTCGGCATGGAGGTCTTCCGCGCCAGCCCGCGCCAGGCCGACCTGATGATCGTGGCCGGCCGGGTCAGCCAGAAGATGGCCCCGGTGCTGCGCCAGATCTACGACCAGATGGCCGAGCCCAAGTGGGTGCTGGCCATGGGCGTGTGCGCCAGCAGCGGCGGGATGTTCAACAACTACGCGATCGTCCAGGGCGTCGACCACGTCGTGCCCGTGGACATGTACCTGCCGGGCTGCCCGCCGCGTCCGGAGATGCTCATCGACGCGATCCTCAAGCTGCACGACAAGGTCCAGCACGGCCCCCTCGGCGCCAATCGGCTCAGGCAGATCGAGGAGCTCGAGGCGGCGGGTCTCGTCGCACTCCCGACCGGTGACCAGAAGGGGCTGCTGCGGTGACCGACGAGAGCACCGAGCTCGAGGTCCCGGCGGAGCCGGCCGAGACGACGGTCGAGGTCATCGGCGAGCGCCGTGGCATGTTCGGCGTCCACGACAGCGGCGACACCAGCGGGTACGGCGGACTCGTGGCACCCGTCGTACTGCCCTCGGCCGCGCAGCGGCCCTACGGCGGCTGGTTCGACACCGTCGCCGACACGCTCGACCCGCTGATCGACAAGGTCGTCATCCACCGCGGCGAGATCACCTTCCACGTGAGCCGCGACAACCTGCTGGCCGCGATGCGGCTGCTGCGCGACGACCCGGCGCTGCGCTTTGAGTTCCTCTCCGGCGTCAGCGGCGTCGACTACCCGGGCGAGGCCGGCAAGGAGCTGCACGCCGTCTACCACCTGGGATCGATGACCTACAACCGCCGCGTGCGGGTCGAGGTCGGCGTACCGGACGGCGACGCGCACCTGCCGTCGGTGACGCCGATCTACCCGGCGGCCGACTGGCACGAGCGCGAGACGTTCGACATGTTCGGGGTGGTCTTCGACGGGCACCCCGCGCTGACCCGGATCCTGATGCCGGACGACTGGCCCGGCCACCCGCAGCGCAAGGACTACCCGCTGGGCGGCATCCCGGTGGAGTACAAGGGCGCGACGATCCCGCCGCCCGACCAGCGGAGGACCTACTCATGACGACCGAATCGCACGAGTTCACCGTCACCGGCCAGGACTGGGCCGACATCGCGGCCGGCCTCGCCGACCAGGACAGCGACGACGCGCAGGAGCGCATCGTCGTCAACATGGGGCCCCAGCACCCTTCCACGCACGGCGTGCTCCGGCTGATCCTCGAGATCGAGGGCGAGACGGTCACCGAGGCCCGCTGCGGCATCGGCTACCTGCACACCGGCATCGAGAAGAACATGGAGTTCCGCTCCTGGGTGCAGGGCGTCACGTTCTGCACGCGGATGGACTACCTGAGCCCGTTCTTCAACGAGATGACCTACTGCCTCGGCGTCGAGCGGCTGCTCGACATCGAGGACCAGATCCCGGAGAAGGCCCAGGTCATGCGGGTCCTGCTGATGGAGCTGAACCGCATCTCCAGCCACCTGGTCTGCATCGCCACCGGCGGCATGGAGATCGGCGCGCTGACGGTGATGACCATCGGCTTCCGCGAGCGCGAGCTGGTGCTGGACCTGTTCGAGCTGATCACCGGCCTGCGGATGAACCACGCGTTCTTCCGTCCGGGCGGCGTCGCCCAGGACATGCCGCCGGGCGCGCTGGACCAGATCCGCGACTTCATCGCGCTGATGAAGAAGCGCCTCCCCGAGTACGCCGCGCTGTGCAACGCCAACCCGATCTTCAAGGCGCGCCTGGAGAACGTCGGCCACCTCGACCTCGAGGGCTGCATGGCACTCGGCCTCACCGGACCCGTGCTGCGCAGCGCCGGCTACGGCTGGGACCTCCGCAAGACCCAGCCCTACTGCGGCTACGAGACCTACGACTTCGACGTCCAGACCTGGGACACGGCCGACTCCTACGGCCGCTTCCGCGTCCGCCTGGCCGAGATGTGGGAGTCGCTGAAGATCATCGAGCAGGCCGCCGACCGGCTCGCGCGGATGGAGGGCGACCCGGTGATGATCGCCGACAAGAAGATCGGCTGGCCGTCCCAGCTGGCCATCGGCAGCGACGGCATGGGCAACAGCCTGGACCACATCCGGCACATCATGGGCGAGTCCATGGAGGCCCTGATCCACCACTTCAAGCTGGTGACCGAGGGCTTCAAGGTCCCGGCCGGCCAGGCCTACGTGCCGGTCGAGTCGCCGCGCGGCGAGCTCGGCGCGCACGTCGTGTCCGACGGCGGGACTCGCCCGTACCGGGTGCACTTCCGCGACCCCAGCTTCAACAACCTGCAGGCCATGGGCGTGATGAGCGAGGGCGGCCAGATCGCCGACGTCATCGTGGCCATCGCCAGCATCGACCCGGTCATGGGAGGCGTCGACCGATGAGTCTCGACAGCAAGACGGTCGTGGAGCTCGAGGAGATCGCGAGCCGCTACCCCGAGAAGCGCTCCGGGCTGCTGCCCATGCTGCACCTGGCCCAGTCGGTCCAGGGCCGGATCACCCCCGAGGCCATCGAGAAGTGCGCGGAGCTGCTGGACATCAGCCCGGCCGACGTCAACGGCGTCGCGACCTTCTACACGATGTACAAGCGGCACGGCGTCGGCGACTTCCACATCGGCGTCTGCACCAACACCCTGTGCGCGGTGATGGGCGGGGACGAGATCTTCGCCCGGCTCAAGGACTACCTGGGCGTCGGCAACGACGAGGTCGCCGAGAAGCGGCAGGGCGACCAGTACACCGTCAGCCTCGAGCACGTCGAGTGCAACGCGGCCTGCGACTACGCCCCGGTCGCGATGATCAACTGGGAGTTCATGGACAACCAGACCCCCGACGGCCTGGTGCGCACGGTCGAGGCGCTGCGCGCCGGCCACCCGGTGAAGTCGACGCGCGGCCCGAAGCTGTGCACCTGGCGCGAGGCGGAGCGGGTGCTCGCCGGCTTCCCCGACGGCCTCGTGGACGAGGGTCCCTCGGCCGGACCCGCATCACTGGCGGGCCTGGAGATCGCCCGTGAGAACGGCTGGACGGCCCCCGAGGGAGAAGCCTGATGGTCGACACGCTGACCCCGGTCCTCACCGACATCTGGGACGCGGAGCAGTCCTGGAAGCTCGCGACGTACGCCGGGAAGGGTGGCTACTCCGCCCTCGACAAGGCGTTCGCGATGAGCCCCGACGACGTCATCACCGCCGTCAAGGACAGCGGCCTCCGCGGTCGTGGTGGTGCGGGCTTCCCGACCGGCATGAAGTGGTCGTTCATCCCGCAGGACAACCCGAAGCCGAAGTACCTCGTCGTCAACGCCGACGAGTCCGAGCCGGGCACCTGCAAGGACATCCCGCTGATGATGGGCAACCCGCACGTGCTCGTCGAGGGCGTGATCATCAGCTCCTACGCGATCCGCGCGAACAAGGCCTTCATCTACATCCGCGGCGAGGTCCTGCACGTCGTACGCCGGGTCCAGGCCGCCGTCGCCGAGGCGTACGCCGCCGGGCACCTCGGCAAGGACATCCACGGCTCCGGCTACGACCTCGACGTCGTGGTGCACGCCGGCGCGGGTGCCTACATCTGCGGCGAGGAGACTGCCCTGCTCGAGGGGCTGGAGGGACGCCGCGGCCAACCCCGGCTGCGCCCGCCGTTCCCCGCGGTCGCGGGCCTCTACGCCAGCCCCACGGTGATCAACAACGTCGAGTCGATCGCGTCGGTGCCGGCCATCATCGCCAACGGCGCGGCCTGGTTCGCGTCGATGGGCACCGAGAAGTCCCAGGGCCACGGCATCTTCTCGCTGTCCGGCCACGTGACGAGGCCCGGTCAGTACGAGGCGCCACTCGGCATCACGCTCCGCGAGCTGCTCGACCTGGCCGGCGGCGTACGGGACGGGCACGAGCTGAAGTTCTGGACGCCCGGCGGCTCCTCCACGCCGCTGCTGACCCCCGAGCACCTCGACGTGCCCCTGGACTTCGAGGGCGTCGGTGCCGCGGGCTCGATGCTCGGCACCCGCGCGCTGCAGATCTTCGACGAGACGGTCTGCGTGGTGCGGGCGGTTCTGCGCTGGACGGAGTTCTACAAGCACGAGTCCTGCGGCAAGTGCACCCCGTGCCGCGAGGGCACCTGGTGGCTGGTGCAGGCCCTGACCCGCCTGGAGAACGGCGACGGCAGCGAGGCGGATCTCGACCAGCTGCTCGACCAGTGCGACAACATCCTCGGCCGCGCGTTCTGCGCGCTGGGCGACGGTGCGACCAGCCCGATCTCCAGCTCGGTGAAGTACTTCCGCGAGGAGTACCTCGCCCACCTGGCGCACGGCGGATGTCCCTTCGACCCGGCGCGATCGACCGCCTGGGCGGCACAGTCGCAGGAGGTGAGGGCATGACGGAGGTCGAGAAGTCCGACCTGGTGACCGTCACGATCGACGGCGTCCAGGTCAGCGTCCCCAAGGACACCCTGGTGATCCGGGCCGCGGAGCAGGTCGGCATCTCCATCCCGCGCTTCTGCGACCACCCGCTGCTCGCACCCGTCGGCGCGTGCCGCCAGTGCCTGGTCGACGTCCCCGACGCCGGCAACGGCCGCGGCTTCCCCAAGCCGCAGGCGTCCTGCACCCTGCCGGTCGCGGAGGGCATGGTCGTCAACACCCAGGCCACCAGCCCGGTCGCCGACAAGGCGCAGCAGGGCGTGATGGAGCTGCTGCTGGTCAACCACCCGCTCGACTGCCCGGTCTGCGACAAGGGCGGCGAGTGCCCGCTGCAGAACCAGGCGATGACCAACGGCCGGGGCGAGTCGCGCTTCTCCGACACCCGCAACCACGGCCTGAAGCGGACCTTCCCCAAGCCGATCAACCTCTCCCCGAACATCCTGCTGGACCGCGAGCGCTGCATCGTGTGCCAGCGCTGCACGCGGTTCGCCGAGGAGATCCCGGGCGATCCGTTCATCGCCCTGGTCGAGCGCGGCGCCGAGCAGCAGATCGGCATCGCGCCGGACGCCCCGTTCCTCTCCTACTTCTCCGGCAACGTGATCCAGATCTGCCCGGTGGGCGCGCTGACCTCGGAGCAGTACCGCTTCCGCTCCCGCCCCTTCGACCTGGTCTCCACGCCGGGCGTCGGCGAGCACGACGCCTGCGGCGCCGCGCTGCGGGTCGACCACCGCCGCGGCAAGGTGATGCGACGCCAGTCCGGCAACGACCCGGCGGTCAACGAGGAGTGGATCACCGACAAGGACCGCTTCGCGTTCACCTACGCCCAGGGCGAGGACCGGATCACCCACCCGCTCATCCGCGAGGACGGCGCCCTGCGTGCCGCCTCGTGGCCCGAGGCCTTCGCCGTCGCGGCCCGCGGCCTGGCCGCGGCCAAGGTGGCCGGCGGGGTCGGCGTCCTCACCGGCGGCCGGCTGACCGCCGAGGACGCCTACGCCTACAGCAAGTTCGCCCGTACGGCGCTCGGCACCAACGACATCGACTTCCGGGCACGCCCGCACTCCGCGGAGGAGGCGGCGTTCCTGGCGTCGTACGTCGTGCTCACCGGCCCCGACCACGTCTCGTACGCCGACCTCGAGTCGGCCGCGAAGGTGGTCCTGGTCGCGCTCGAGCCCGAGGACGAGGCCGGCTCGATCTTCCTGCGGCTGCGCAAGAGCGTGCTCGCCGGCGGCACCGAGGTCGTCGCCGTCGCCTCGCACCTGACCCGCGGCCTGGCGAAGCTGTCCGGTCGGCTGATCGCCACCGCGCCCGGCGAGGAGGCCGGCGCACTGGCCGAGCTGGCCGGAGAGCTGGACGCCTCGACGGTGCTGCTCGTCGGCGAGCGGCTCGCCGGCGTACCGGGTGCCCTGACCGCGCTGTCCGACGTGATGGAGCAGACCGGCGTGCGCGTGGCCTGGGTGCCGCGCCGGGCCGGTGACCGGGGGGCGCTCGAGGCTGGGTGCCTGCCCGGGCTGCTGCCCGGCGGCCGTCCCGTCGTCGACCCGGCCGCCCGCGTCGACGTCGCCACCGCGTGGGGCGTCGACCACCTGCCCGAGACCGAGGGCCGCGACGGCGACGCCATCGTCGCCGCGCTCGCGTCCGGGGAGCTCGGCGGCCTGGTGATCGCGGGCGTCGACCCCGCCGACACCGCCGACCCGGTCGCCACCCGGCTGGCCGTCGAGTCGGCCGGCTTCGTCGTCGCGCTCGACCTGCGCCACACCGAGGTGACGGCCACGGCCGACGTGGTGTTCCCGGTGGCCGCGGTCTCCGAGAAGGCCGGCATGTTCGTCGACTGGGAGGGCCGCGTGCGGTCGTTCCCGCAGGCGCTGCAGGTCGCGGGCATCCAGCCCGACCTGCGCTCGCTGGCCGGCATCGCCGCCGAGATGGGCACCCCGCTGGGGTTCACCACCGTCGCGGAGGCGCGGGCCGAGATGACCGCGCTCGGTCCCTGGGACGGCGAGCGGCCGGCGATGATCGGCGACCTCGCCGAGGCGCGGCCCGCCGGCACCGGCCCGATCCGCCTCTCCACCTGGAAGCAGTCGATCGACGGCGGCCGGATGCAGGCGGGCGACAAGTACCTCCAGGCCACGGCCCGCCCCGCGGTCGCCGTACTCCCGCCCGACCTGTACGCCGAGCACGGCCCGCTCATCACCGTCACCGGTGACCGCGGCTCGATCACCGTCCGGTCCGTCGCCGACGCGCAGATGGCGCCGGGCACGGTCTGGCTGCCGGCCAACTCGCTCGGCAACGGCATCCTCTCCGACCTGGCGTCGCCAGGGTCGACCGTCACGATCAGCGGAGGTGGCGCATGATCCCGCTCGAGGCGACCAGCCTCTCGGCGTTCGGTCACGACCCGTGGTGGATCGTGACGATCAAGGCCGTCGCGATCTTCATCGTGCTGGTGCTGCTCACGCTGTTCAACATCTGGTGGGAGCGCCGCGTGGTCGCGCGGATGCAGCACCGGATCGGCCCCAACGTGCACGGCCCCTTCGGCCTGCTGCAGTCGCTGGCCGACGGGGTGAAGCTGGCGCTGAAGGAGGACCTGACGCCGACGCTGGCTGACAAGGTCGTCTTCACGCTGGCACCCGTGCTGTCGGCGGTCCCGGCGTTCGTCACCTTCGCGGTGATCCCGTTCGGCCCGACCGTGAGCTTCTTCGGCCACCGCACCCCGCTGCAGCTGACCGACCTCCCGGTCGCGGTGCTGTTCGTGATGGCGATCGCCTCGATCGGCATCTACGGCATCGTGCTCGCGGGCTGGTCCAGCGGCTCGACGTACTCCCTGCTCGGCGGGCTGCGCTCCAGCGCCCAGATGATCTCCTACGAGGTCGCGATGGGCCTCGCCCTCGTCGCGGTCTTCATGTACGCCGGCTCGATGTCCACCAGCGACATCGTCGCCGCCCAGCACAACGTCTGGTTCGGCCTGATCCTGCTGCCCAGCTTCGTGATCTACACGATCGCCATGGTCGGCGAGACCAACCGCGCGCCCTTCGACCTCCCCGAAGCGGAGGGCGAGCTGGTCGGCGGCTTCCACACCGAGTACTCCAGCCTGAAGTTCGCGCTGTTCTTCCTCGCCGAGTACATCAACATGGGCACGGTCTCCGCGCTCGCCACGACGCTGTTCCTCGGCGGCTGGCACGCGCCGTTCTGGCTCGACCACGTGTGGGCCGGCGCCAACGAGGGCTACCTGCCGGTGGTCTGGTTCTTCGGCAAGGTGCTGTTCTTCGTCTTCATCTTCATCTGGCTGCGCGGCTCGCTGCCGCGACTGCGCTACGACCAGTTCATGGCCTTCGGCTGGAAGCGGCTGATCCCGGTCTCGCTCGTCTGGATCCTCGCGGTGGCCACCATGCGCGCCGCCCGCAACTCCGACACCGGCTTCAACCGCACGACCGTGCTGATCGTGGTCGGCGTGCTGCTGGTGGTCTTCCTGGGGCTGTTCTTCCTGCCCGAGCGCAAGGACGAGGAGGTCGAGGCCACGCCGGTGGCCCCGGCCCCGCGCGGTGGCTTCCCGGTCCCGCCGATGCCCGCGGGCGGCGCCGTCCGGGGTGCCGCAGCTCCGCTCGTGTTCGGCAACGACACAACCGTCACGGAGGTGCAGCATGGCTGACCCGGCCGACAGCGTGGACGAGGGCACGACCCTCAAGGAGCAGCTCTGGGACCCGGTCGCGGGCTTCGGCGTGACGTTCCGGACGATGTTCCGCAAGGTCGTCACCGAGCAGTACCCCAAGGAGAAGTTCCCCACCGCGCCGCGCTTCCACGGCCGCCACCAGCTCAACCGCTGGCCCGACGGCCTGGAGAAGTGCGTGGGCTGCGAGCTCTGCGCGTGGGCATGCCCGGCGGACGCCATCTACGTCGAGGGCGCGTCGAACTCCGACCTCCCTGATGCAGAGGGCAACAGCCAGCGCTTCAGCCCCGGGGAGCGGTACGGCCGCGTCTACCAGATCAACTACCTGCGCTGCATCCTGTGCGGGCTGTGCATCGAGGCCTGCCCGACCCGCGCCCTCACCATGACCAACGAGTACGAGCTGGCCGACGACAGCCGGGCCAGCCTGATCTACGAGAAGTCCGACCTGCTCGCGCCGCTGCTGCCTGGGATGGAGCAGCCGCCGCACGCCATGCTGCTGGCCGACGACGCGGAGGACTACTACCGCGGAGCGTTCACCCGTCAGGAGGGAGACGCCTGATGGTGGCCTTCTGGATCCTCGCGCCGATCATGGTGATCGCCGCCCTGGGCATCCTGTTCGTGCGCAAGGCGGTCCACGCCGCCCTGCTGCTGGCCGTGGTGATGATCAGCCTCGCGATCCTGTACGCCGCCCTGCAGGCGCCGTTCCTCTTCGCGGTGCAGATCATCGTCTACACCGGCGCGATCCTGATGCTGTTCCTCTTCGTGCTGATGCTGGTCGGCGTCGACACCGCCGACGAGCGCGGCGAGCGGATCACCGGCCAGCGCCCGCTCGCGTGGGCCGCGGGCATCGTCTTCGGCGTGACCATCGTGGTCGGTCTGCTGCAGCTGACCTTCGGCACCGCCGTCGGCCTCGACAACGCCAACAAGGGCGGCAACGTCCAGGCGCTCGCGAACGCCCTGTTCTCGCGCTACGTCTTCGCCTTCGAGGTCACCAGCGCGCTGCTCATCACCGCCGCGGTCGGCGCCATGGTGCTCGCCCACCGCGAGCGGCTCACCCCGAAGCAGGACCAGCCCCAGCTCGCCGCCCAGCGGGTCCGTGCGTACGCCGAGCACGGCACCCACCTCGGCCCGCTGCCCCCACCGGGCGTCTACGCCCGCCACAACGCGGTCGACACCCCGGCCCTGCTGCCCGACGGCAGCCCGGCCCCGGCGTCGGTCTCCCGCGTGCTCGCCGCCCGCGGCACGGTGCGTGCACCCGAGCCGGCCGAGCTGGACACGCCCACCGAGGAGGAGCTGTGACGCCGTACGTCGTCCTCTCGACCATCCTGTTCAGCATCGGTGCGGTCGGGGTGCTCACCCGCCGCAACGCGATCGTGGTGTTCATGTGCGTGGAGCTGATGCTCAATGCCTGCAACCTGGCGTTCGTGGCGTTCGCGCACCAGCTGGGCAACCTGGACGGCCAGATCGCCGCGTTCTTCGTGATGGTCGTCGCGGCCGCCGAGGTCGTCGTGGGCCTGGCCATCATCATGACCATCTTCCGTTCCCGCCGCTCGGCCTCGGTCGACGACGCCAGCCTGCTCAAGCTCTGAGGGACGGCCCATGACTGCACTCGAATCGATCCCGGTCGTCGACCCGGGGCACGCCTCCGGTGTGTTCAGCCTGCTGTGGCTGGTGATCGCCCTCCCCGCGCTCGGCGCCGCGGTGCTGCTGATCGGCGGCCGGCGTACCGACCGCTGGGGTCACTACCTCGGCACGGCCCTCCCGCTGGGCTCGTTCCTGATCAGCCTGATCCTGTTCATCGGCCTGACCGGCCGCGACGCCGGCGACCGGCAGGTCGCCCAGCACCTGTGGACCTGGTTCCAGACCGGGCACCTCAACGTCGGCTTCGACCTGCTCTACGACCAGCTCTCGGCGCTGTTCCTGCTGCTGATCACCGGCGTCGGCTCGCTGATCCACATCTACTCGATCGGCTACATGGCGCACGACCCGCGCCGCCGCCGGTTCTTCGGCTACCTCAACCTGTTCGTGGCCGCGATGCTCATGCTGGTGCTCGCCGAGAACTACGTGGGCCTGTTCCTCGGCTGGGAGGGCGTGGGCCTGGCGTCGTACCTGCTGATCGGCTTCTGGCAGCACAAGCACTCCGCGGCCGCCGCGGCGAAGAAGGCGTTCGTCCTCAACCGGGTCGGCGACATGGGCATGGGCCTGGCCATCTTCCTGGCCTTCGTCACCTTCGGCTCCACGAGCTTCACCGTGATCAGCCACGTCGCCGACGGCGGCTCGCAGACCACGATGAACTGGCTCGGCGTCCTGCTGCTGATCGGTGCCTGCGGCAAGTCGGCGCAGGTGCCGCTCCAGGCCTGGCTGCTCGACGCGATGGAGGGCCCCACCCCGGTCTCCGCGCTGATCCACGCGGCGACCATGGTGACCGCGGGCGTCTACCTGGTCGTCCGCTCCAACTTCGTCTTCGAGCACGCGCCCGCGGCCCGCACCGTCGTGGTGGTCGTCGCCACGGTCACGCTGCTGTGGGGTGCGATCCTCGGCTGCGCGAAGGACGACATCAAGAAGGCGCTGGCCGGCTCCACGATGAGCCAGATCGGCTACATGATGCTCGGCGCCGGCCTCGGCGTGGCCGGCTACGCCTTCGCCATCTTCCACCTGCTCACGCACGGCTTCTTCAAGGCCAACATGTTCCTCGGCGCCGGCTCGGTCATGCACGGCATGGACGACGACGTGAACATGCGCCACTACGGCGCGCTGCGCAAGATGCTGCCGGTCACCTTCGCGACGTTCGCGATGGGCTACCTCGCGATCATCGGCTTCCCGGGCTTCTCCGGCTTCTGGTCCAAGGACAAGATCATCGAGGTCGCGCTGACCGAGCGGCCGCTGGTCGGTGTCTGCGCGCTCCTCGGCGCCGGCATCACCGGCTTCTACATGACCCGGCTGATGCTGCTCACCTTCTTCACCAAGAAGCGCTGGGAGAAGGGCGTCCACCCGCACGAGTCGCCGTGGGTGATGACCGGCCCGCTCGTCGTACTCGCCGCGCTGTCCGTGCTGGGCGGCCTGATGCTGGCCGGCAACTGGATCGTCGACTGGCTGCAGCCCGTCGTGGGTGTGGCGCCGGAGCACGAGCCGCCGATGCCCGGCCCGGTGATCAGCCTGCTCGCCGTCCTGGTCGTGGCGGTCGGCGTCGCGGCGGCCTGGTTCCTCGTCGGCCGGCGGGACGTGCCGCGCGAGGCGCCCCAGGACGTCTCCTTCGTGACGCGTGCCGCGCGTGCCGACCTGTACGGCGACGCCATCAACGACACCCTCGTGGGTCGCCCCGGGGCGGTCCTCGCGCGGGCCTCCGTCGACGCCGACCACGGCCTGATCGACGGGTTCTTCCGGGTGGTCGGCGCGACCGTCACCGGCACCGGCGTGGGGCTGCGCTACCTGCAGACCGGCTACGTCCGCTCCTACGCGCTCTCGATCCTGGGCGGCGCCGCCGTCCTCGTCCTCACCCTGGTGGCGGTCAACCGATGACACTCTCCACGCTCATTGCCATCCCGCTGATCGGCGCGCTCGCCGTCTACTTCCTGCCGCGCAGCCTGAGCAAGGTGGTCGGTCTGGGCGTCGCGCTCGGCACCCTGATCCTGGCGATCGTCGTCGCGCTGCGGTACAAGAACGACGGCGGCATGCAGTTCACCGAGCAGTACGACTGGATGAAGCAGTTCGGCGTCCACTACGCCCTCGGCCTCGATGGCCTCGGCCTGCTGATGGTGATGCTGACCGTCGTCCTGGTCCCGCTGGTGCTCATCGCCGAGTGGCCGGGCATGGACGACGCGGCCGGCGGCGGCCCGCGGGTGTACGCCGCCTGGGCACTCGCCCTCGAGGGCTTCGCGCTCGCGGTCTTCTGCGCCACCGACGTGTTCCTGTTCTACGTGGTCTTCGAGGCGACGCTGATCCCGGCGTACTTCCTGGTCGGCAGCTTCGGCCGGTCCGGCCGCGGCCGTGCGGCCTTGAAGTTCCTGCTGTTCCAGCTCGCCGGCGGCCTGATCCTGCTCGCGGCCGTGATCGGGCTGTACGTCGCGTCGGCACACGCCGGCACCCCGTCGTACCTGCTCGCGGACCTGCAGCGGATCCACATCCCCACCGACACCGGCCGCTGGCTGTTCGTCGGCTTCTTCACCGCCTTCGCGATCAAGGCGCCGCTGTTCCCGGTGCACACCTGGCTCGCCGACACCACCGAGAAGGCGACTCCCGGCACCTCGGTGCTGCTGGTGTGCGTGTTGGACAAGATCGGCACGTTCGGGATGCTGCGGTTCTGCCTGGGGATCTTCCCGGAGGCCTCGCGCTGGGCGACCCCGGTGGTGATCACCCTGGCCCTGATCTCGGTCGTGTACGGCGCCCTGCTCGCCATCGGGCAGGACGACATGCTGCGCCTGATCGGTCTCACCTCGCTCAGCCACTTCGGGCTGATCACCCTCGGCATCTTCGCGTTCTCCAGCCAGGGCGGCTCCGGCGCGATCCTCTACATGATCAACCACGGCATCGGCACGGCCCTGCTGTTCCTCGCCGCCGGCTACCTGTACCGCCGCCGCGGCACCTACTCGATCCGCGAGCTGGGCGGGCAGGAGGGGCTCACGCCGGTGCTGGCGGGCATGTTCCTCGTCGGTGGCCTGGCCACCCTCGGCCTGCCCGGGCTCAGCCCGTTCGTCTCGGAGTTCCTGGTGCTGCTGTCGGGCTTCCAGTACCACTGGTTCGTCGGCGCCATCGCCATCACCGCGGTCGTGCTGTCCGCGATCTACGTGCTGTGGCTCTACCAGCGCACGTTCACCGGCCCCGCGCCGGTGGTCGACAGCGACGCCCCTGCGGCGCGCGACCTGGACGTGCGCGAGCTCGGTGCGGTCGTCCCCCTGGTCGCGGCGCTGCTCGTGTTCGGCTTCTTCCCCTCCGCGCTGCTGGACGTCGCGAACCCGATGATCGGCGACCTGATGAGCCATGTCGGGGTGAGCGATCCGGCCCCGACGGTCGCGGCGCCCCTGGACGGAGGCAACTGATGACCCCCTTCACCCGCCCCCACCTCGAGTACGCCGAGCTGCTGCCGATCCTCATCGTCTTCGGCGGTGCCTGCGCCGGGGTCCTGCTCGAGGCCTTCCTTCCCCGTGGCCGGCGCCGGCTGCCCCAGGTCGCGATGACGATGGTGACCCTGGTGGCCGCCCTCGTCTCCACCGTCCTGGTCGGCACCCACCTGGACAAGCACACCGACGACGCGGGCGGGAAGGCCCGCGGCTTCGTCGGCGCCCTGGGCTCGGTCGTCATCGACGGCCCGACGGTCTACCTGTGGGGCCTCCTCCTGGTCTTCGCCATCGGCGGCACGGCGCTGTTCGCCGAGTCGCGGCTGGAGGGCGGGCTCTCCGGCTTCGCCGGCCAGGCCGCGGCCATGCCCGGCACGTCCGAGGAGCGCGAGGCCGCGCGCCTCGGCCTGGAGCACACCGAGGTCTACCCGCTGCTGCTCTTCGCGCTCGGCGGCATGCTGCTCTTCCCGGCCTCCGGGGACCTGCTGACCATGTTCGTCGCGCTCGAGGTGCTCTCGCTGCCGCTGTACCTGCTCTGCGGGCTCGCCCGCCGGCGCCGCCTGCTCAGCCAGGAGGCCGCGATGAAGTACTTCCTGCTCGGTGCGTTCTCCTCCGCCTTCTTCCTGTACGGCGCCGCACTCGTCTACGGGTACGCCGGCTCGATGTCCCTCACCGGCATCAACGACGCCATCCGCGGCGGTGCCGACAACCACGGCCTGCTGCTCGCCGGGATCGGCCTGCTCTCGGTCGGCCTGCTGTTCAAGGTCGGCGCCGTGCCCTTCCAGGCCTGGACCCCGGACGTCTACCAGGGCGCCCCGACCGCGGTCACCGCGTTCATGTCGGCCGGCACCAAGGTCGCGGCGTTCGGCGCGATGATGCGGCTGCTCTACGTCGGCCTCGACGGCGAGCGCTGGAGCTGGCAGCCGATGCTGTGGGTGATCGCGATCGCCAGCATGGTCGTCGGCGCGGTCGTGGCGATCGCGCAGACCGACGTGAAGCGGATGCTCGCCTACTCCTCGATCTCGCACACCGGCTTCCTGCTCACCGGCGTCCTCGGTGCGCAGAGCATCAGCGAGCTGGCGCAGGGGCAGTACAACAGCCTCGACGGCGTGCTGGTCTACCTGACGGCGTACGGCTTCTCGATGATCGGGGCCTTCGCCCTGGTCACCCTGGTGCGCGACGACGGCGGGGAGGCGACCTCGTTCACCAAGTGGGCCGGGCTCGGCAAGCGCTCCCCGCTGGTGGCCGGCGCGTTCGCGTTCTTCCTGCTCTCGATGGCCGGGATCCCGCTGACGGCCGGCTTCCTGGGCAAGTGGGCGGTCTTCACCTCGGCGATGTCGGCGGGCGCGTGGCCGGTCGTCATCGTGGCGATCGCGTCGAGCATCGTGGCGGTGTTCTTCTACATCCGCTACATCCGGCTGATGTTCTTCAGCGAGGCCGAGCCGGGTGAGGACGGCACGGTCACGGCACCGTCGGTCATGACCTCGGCGACGGTCGTGGTCTGCCTGGCGGCGACGCTCGTCCTCGGCGTCGTACCGGGGCCGTTTCTCGATCTCCTGACCGGTGCGGGAGACTTCATCAGGTGAGCTCCTCCCTGGCCCTCCCGATCGACGACACTGCGCTGGCCGAGCGGCTGCAGGCACGCCTCGAGGTCGTCGAGAAGGCCCTCTACGAGCATGCCTCCAGCCGGTCGCCGTACGTCACCGAGGCGGCCCGTCACCTGCTCGCCGCCGGCGGCAAGCGGTTCCGCCCGCTGCTGGTGCTGCTGGCCGCCGAGGCGGGTGCCCGGCCGGACGCCGACGAGGTCCTCACCGCGGCCTGCGTCGTGGAGATCACCCACGTCGGCTCGCTCTACCACGACGACGTCATGGACGAGGCCGCCGTACGCCGCGGCGAGGACTCCGCCAACGCCCGCTACGACAACCTCGTCGCGATCCTGACCGGCGACTGGCTGTTCGCGAAGTCCTCCGAGCTCACCTCGCAGCTCGGCCCGGAGGCGGTCCGGATCCAGGCCGAGACCTTCACCCGGCTGGTCGAGGGCCAGATCCTCGAGGGCGTCGAGCCCGAGGGCGACCCGCTCGCGCACTACCTCGAGGTCGTCGCCGGCAAGACCGGCTCGCTGATCGCCACCTCGGCGCACTACGGCGCGCTGTTCGGCGGAGCGACCCCGGAGGTCACCGCCGCCCTGACCGAGTACGGCGAGCTCGTCGGCACCGCCTTCCAGCTCAGCGACGACATCCTCGACATCGCCTCCGAGACCGAGGAGTCCGGCAAGACCCCCGGCACCGACCTCCGCGAGGGCGTGCCCACCCTGCCGGTCCTCATCGCGCAGGCCTCGACCGACCCCGCCGACGCCCGCCTGCTGGAGCTGCTCGCGGGCGACCTCACCGACGACGTCCTGCACGCCGAGGCGCTCGGCCTGCTCCGCAAGCACCCCGCGATGGACGAGGCCCGCGCCTACGTCGTCGCCCGCGCCCAGGAGGCCAAGCGCCTCCTCGACGTCCTCCCCGCCGGCTCGGTCCGCCAGGCCCTCGAGGACTTCGCCGACGTCGTCGCCGTCCGCTCCGCCTGACCCGATTCCCGCGAGTTCTGGCTTCTGGTCGACCGAAACCCGGGTTTCGGTCGACCAGAAGCCAGAACTCGCGGGTCAGGCGGCGGTCGCCTCCAGCTCGAGCTCGAGCAGCTGGGTGCGCCGGGAGCGCAGGGCGTCGGCGGTGAACACGGCCAGCGCGAGCCAGACCAGCGCGAAGCCGGCCCACCGCTCGGGCGGCATGTGCTCGCCGAGGACCGTGACGCCGAGGCCGAACTGCAGGATCGGGGCGAGGTACTGCAGCACCCCGAGCATGGTCAGCGGAACCCGCGTCGCGGCCGCGCCGAAGAACAGCAGCGGCACCGCGGTCACCAGGCCCGACGACATCAGCAGCAGCACGTGCCCGGCCCCGTGCCCGGTGAGGTGCCCGTGTCCGGTCCGGCCGAGCACGACCAGGAACGCCAGCGCGAACGGCGCGATCACCGCGGTCTCGAAGGCCAGGCTCTCGACGGCACCGACGCCCGCCTGCTTCTTGGCCAGCCCGTAGGTGCCGAAGGAGAAGGCCAGGATCAGCGAGAGGTACGGCGGGTGCCCATAGCCCGCGGTCAGGATCGCGACCGCCACGAACCCGATCCCCAGGGCGAGCCACTGCAGCCGGCGCAGCCGCTCGTGCAGCACCAGCACACCGAGCAGCACGGTCACGAGCGGGTTGATGAAGTAGCCCAGCGAGGTCTCCACGACGCGGTCGTTGTTGACCCCGTAGATGTAGGTGCCCCAGTTGCTGGTGACAGCGGCGGCGGCGACCACCAGCAGCGCCGCCGCCCGCCGATCGGCGAGGATCGCGCGCAACGCGGCCTGCTTGCGCGCCGCCACGACCACGACGGCCATGACCAGGCAGGTCCACACCATCCGGTGGGCGAGGATCTCGAACGGACCGCTCGGCGCCAGCAGCGGGAAGTACAGAGGGAAGGCGCCCCAGAGCACGTACGCCGTCGTACCGAACACCACACCACGACGGAGCTCCACACCCCGAGGTTAGACGTTGCTTGGGTCCGGCAACGAATCAGATTTTCGGTCCCCGATGGTCCTGCGAGGTTTACCGCGGACGTCCAGCGGCGAGGACACGAGGACGACACATCCGATCTCGAGGGGTAATCATGCGTCATCTCGGAAAGATCGCCGCTGCCGTGCTCACGGTCGCGGCGCTGCTGCTCTCACTCGGCACCGGTCCCGGCGCCGAGGCGCACACCGCGGCCAAGGTCCTGCCGGCCCACGTCTTCACCAGCCTCAGCGGTGGCAAGGTGAGCGGCCACCACTTCTACATCAAGGGCAACGTGATCACGGCCATGGGCCACAAGGTCATCCTGCAGAAGGCGCGCAAGGGCTCGGGCAACTGGCACTGGAAGGCGACCACGCGGGCGGCGAGGCACTCGGGCTTCTTCCGCTTCGACTTCTACTCGCGGATCGGCTACTGCTACCGCGTGCTCGTCCCGGCGACGCCCACGCACCGCAAGACCATCCGCACGGTCGGCTGCATCGTCCGCACCTGACCCAACGAGCACGAAGGGGCCCCGCCGGATCGGCGGGGCCCCTTCGTCATGCTCGGGGAGTCAGACGCTCCAGGTGTCGCCGCCGTTGATGAGCGCGGTGAGCCGCTCCTCGCGGCTGCCCTCGACGGCCGCCTCGGCCTCGCTGACCTGACCCCGGGCGAGGTCGTCGTACGCCGGACGCTCGACCTGCCGGAAGATGCCGATCGGGCTGCGGTTGAGGTAGCCGGCGTCGGTGAGTCGCGAGATCGCGAACGCCGTCGACGGGTCGGGGTTGTGCGCGTCGTGGACCAGCAGGTCCTCGACGGGCATCGCCGCGGTGTCGACGACCTCGACCCCGCCGGAAGCGGCCCGCGCCAGCGCCTTGTCGCCCAGGCCGGTGGTCGCGTCCTTGGCGCCGAAGGTGATCGGCTCGCCGTGGACCAGCGGGATCAGCGCGTGGGTGTTGTCGCGGTCCTTGATCGCGTCGAACGCGCCGTCGTTGAAGATCGGGCAGTTCTGGTAGATCTCCACGAACGAGGTGCCGCGGTGGGCGGCCGCCGCGGCGAGCACCGAGGTGAGGTGCTTGCGGTCGGAGTCGATGGTGCGGGCCACGAAGGACGCCTCGGCACCGAGCGCGAGCGAGACCGGGTTGAACGGGTGGTCCAGCGATCCCATCGGGGTCGACTTGGTGACCTTGCCGACCTCGGAGGTGGGGGAGTACTGACCCTTCGTGAGTCCGTAGATCCGGTTGTTGAACAGCAGGATCGTCATGTTCACGTTGCGGCGCAGCGCATGGATCAGGTGGTTGCCGCCGATGGACAGCGCGTCGCCGTCACCGGTCACGACCCACACCGAGAGGTCCTCGCGTGCGGTGGCCAGGCCGGTCGCGATCGACGGGGCCCGCCCGTGGATCGAGTGCATGCCGAAGGTGTCGAGGTAATAGGGGAACCGCGACGAGCAGCCGATCCCGGAGACGAAGACCATGTTCTCGCGGCGCAGGCCGAGCTCGGGCAGGAAGGACTGGACGGCCTTCAGCACGGCGTAGTCGCCGCAGCCGGGGCACCAGCGGACCTCCTGGTCGGAGGAGAAGTCCTTGCCGGTCTGGGTCTCGCCCTCACCGATGGTGGGGACGAGCTCGGTGCCGGAGCGCAGGGCGGGGGTGCCCAGGTCGATGGCGGTCATCGCTGTGCCTCCACAGTGTCGATCTCAGGGTCGGTCTCATGGTCGGCGGGCAGGTTCAGGCCGTGCTCCCCGAGGTTGACCTCGCGGCCCTCGGCCTCACCGACGAGCATGCCGATGGCCTCGGCGAGCTCGGCGGCCTTGAGCGGCAGCCCGTAGACGTGGTTGTAGCCCTTGGCGTCGACGAGGTACTCCGCGCGCAGCATCTTCGAGAGCTGGCCGAGGTTCATCTCGGGGACCAGGATCTTGTCGTAGCCCCGGAGGATCTCGCCCAGGTCGTTCGGGAACGGGTTGAGGTGGCGCAGGTGGACCTGCGCGACGTCGTACCCGGCCCGGCGCACGCGGCGGCAGGCCGCCCCGATCGGTCCGTACGTCGATCCCCAGCCGATCACCAGCACCTTGGCCTGCTCGGAGGGGTCGTCGACCACCAGCGGCGGCAGCGACTTCGCGATCGCGTCGACCTTGGCCTGGCGGGTGCGGACCATCAGGTCGTGGTTGACCGGGTCGTAGGAGATGTTGCCGTGCCCGTCGCCCTTCTCCAGGCCGCCGATGCGGTGCTCGAGCCCGGCGGTGCCGGGGACGGCCCACGGGCGGGCGAGGGTCTCGGGGTCGCGCTTGTAGGGCCAGAACACCTCGGTGCCGTCGGCAGCCTGGTGGTTCGGGCCGGTCGCGAAGTCCGGGTGGATCTCGGGGAGGTCCTCGAGAGCCGGGATCTTCCACGGCTCGGAGCCGTTGGCCAGGTAGCCGTCGGAGAGCAGGAAGACCGGCGTGCGGTAGGTGACCGCGATCCGGGCGGCCTCGACCGCGGCGGCGTAGCAGTCGCCGGGCGACTGGGGCGCGACGATCGGGACGGGCGCCTCGCCGTTGCGGCCGTACATGGCCTGCAGCAGGTCGGCCTGCTCGGTCTTGGTCGGCAGGCCGGTGGACGGGCCGCCGCGCTGGACGTTGATCACGACCAGCGGCAGCTCGGTCATCACCGCGAGGCCGATGGCCTCGGACTTCAGCGCGATGCCGGGGCCCGAGGTGGTGGTGATGCCCAGCGCGCCGCCGAAGGAGGCGCCGATCGCGGCACCGATGCCGGCGATCTCGTCCTCGGCCTGCAGCGTGGTCACACCGAAGGACTTGTGCTTGGAGAGCTCGTGGAGGATGTCGGAGGCCGGGGTGATCGGGTAGGACCCGAGGAACACCGGGAGGCCGGACCGTACGCCGGCGGCGACCAGGCCGTAGGACAGCGCCAGGTTGCCGGTGATGTTGCGGTAGCGGCCCGCGGGGAGCGCGGCCGGCTTGATCTCGTACTGGACCACGAAGGTCTCGGTGGTCTCGCCGTAGTTCCAGCCGGCCTTGAAGGCGGCGACGTTCGCGGCGGCGATCTCGGGGGCCTTGGCGAACTTCTTCTCCAGGAAGGCCAGGGTGCCCTCGGTGGGGCGGCCGTACATCCACGACAGCAGCCCGAGCGCGAACATGTTCTTCGCCCGGGAGGCGTCCTTGCGGGACAGCCCGAACTCCTTGACGGCCTCGACCGTGATGCCGGTCAGGTCGACGGGCTGGACCTGGAACCCGGCCAGCGGGTCGTCGACCTCGCCGAGCTTGTCCAGCGGGTTGGAGTCGTAGCCGGCCTTGTCCAGGTTGCGCTTGGTGAAGTCGGCGGTGTCCACGATGATCGTGGCCCCGCGCGGCAGGTCGCCGACGTTGGCCTTCAGCGCGGCCGGGTTCATCGCCACCAGAACGTCGGGGCGGTCGCCCGCGGTGAGGATGTCGTGGTCGGCGAAGTGGATCTGGAACGACGAGACGCCGGGGATGGTGCCTTGGGGGGCGCGGATCTCGGCGGGGAAGTTGGGCAGGGTCACCAGGTCGTTGCCGAACGCGGCCGACTCCTGGGTGAACCGGTCACCGGTCAGCTGCATGCCGTCACCGGAGTCGCCGGCGAACCGGATGATCACCCGATCCAACTGCTTGACCTGCTTGGTCTGACTCACGTCGTTCGCTTTCTCCGCTGGGACTCCCTGGGGCGCGCGGGGGCGCGCGGGCAGGGAACCAATACTAGAACTTGTTTCACTTTTTCCGGAAGGTCCGCCGGATGCGGCGCTGGACACATGTCCAGATTCGTGGCGCGGTCGATGCCGCACGCCCGAGTGCCGCGCCCGTCCTCCACGCATCTACCACGATAGACGCCCGCGCGACGAGCCCCCGCCGCTTCCGGTGGGTGAGAGTCCCGGCGCGGGTGACCTCCCTCACGTGCCGGGCCCCGGCTCCGCCGTACGCCGCGGAGCAGCTGCTCGCGATCCGACACGCGGTCATGTCTCGAGTTGACGAAGTGTTCTACTTAAGACTAGTAATCTACCTGAGATTGATAGGCGGGGCCGTTCACCCGATCGGCCGAACCGACCACCACGGCTCGGCCGCCCCTCGACCGAAGAGAAAGCAACGAGAACCATGAAGAAGACCCGTTCCGCCAAGACCGCTGCCGGCGTGGCCCTGCTCGCCGTGACCGGACTGGTCGCCACGGCGTGCACCTCCACCGCGAGCGGCGACTCGGCCAGCACCGTCTCGGTCGTCGGCTTCTCGGTCCTCCAGCAGGCCAACGACGCCGAGTTCAAGGCCTTCCAGGGCACCGCCCCGGGCAAGGGCGTGGACTTCGCGCCGTCGTACGGCCCCTCCGGCGACCAGTCCCGCAGCGTCGCCGGTGGTGCCAAGGCCGACGTCGTGCACTTCTCCCTCGAGCCCGACATGACCCGCCTGGTCGACGCCAACCTGGTGTCGAAGGACTGGAACCAGGGGCCCACCAAGGGCATCGCGACGGACTCGGTCGTCGTGTTCGTGGTGCGCAAGGGCAACCCGAAGCACATCACCTCCTGGGACGACCTGATCAAGCCCGGCGTCTCGGTCGTCACCCCCAACCCGGGCTCCTCCGGCGCGGCGAAGTGGAACCTGCTCGCCGCCTGGGAGCACATCACCGGCGCGGGCGGCAGCGAGGCCCAGGCCAAGGAGTTCGTCGGCAAGCTGCTGAAGAACACCCCGGTCCTCCCCGCGAGCGGCCGCGAGGCCACCTCGGCGTTCGTCGAGGGTGACCAGGACGTCCTGCTCGCCTACGAGGACGAGGCCATCCAGGCCCGGCAGGCCGGCGAGGACGTCGACTACGTCGTGCCGAGCGACACCCTGCTGATCCAGAACCCGGCCGCGGTCACCACCTCGGCGTCGCAGCCCGCGAAGGACTTCCTCAACTTCATGCTGAGCGCCCCGGGCCAGGAGATCTACGCCCAGTACGGCTTCCGCCCCGTGCCCGGCATCTCCGGCGTGACCGTGCCCGAGGTCCAGGGTGCCAACGACCCGAGCAACCCGTTCCCGGACCCGAAGACCCTCTACACCGTCGCGAAGAACCTCGGTGGCTGGGACTCGGCCAACTCGAAGTTCTTCAACGACGGCTCGGACGGCAACCCGGTCGGCATCATCAGCCAGCTGATCGCCGACTCGGGCTCGGACGCCCAGGACGGCTGATGACGATCGCGATCACCCCTGCTCGCCCGGCGCGTGTGCGCCGGGCGAGCAGGACCACGCTCACGCCGGCGTCGTCGCTGGCCCTCGGCATCTCGGTCACCTGGTTCAGCCTGCTGGTCCTGATCCCGCTCGCCGCGATCGTGGCCACGGCCGCCGGCGGTGGCTGGGACAGCTACTGGCGCACGATCACCAACGCCGAGACGTTCGCGGCCGTGCGGCTGACCGTGGAGCAGGCCGCAGTGGTGACCGTCCTCAACGTGGTGATGGGCACTCTGATCGCCTGGGTGCTGGTCCGTGACCGGTTCTTCGGCAAGCGCCTGCTGGACATCGTGATCGACATCCCCTTCGCGCTGCCGACGATCGTTGCCGGCCTGGTGCTGCTGGGCCTCTACGGCCCGACCAGCCCGATCGGCGTGCACTGGGCCTACACCCGGATGGCGGTCCCGCTCGCGCTGGCGTTCGTGACCCTCCCGTTCGTGGTCCGCACCGTGCAGCCGGTCCTCGGCGAGATCGACACCGACGTCGAGGAGGCCGCGGCCTCGCTCGGCGCCGGCCGGTGGACGATCCTTCGGCGCATCGTGCTGCCCAGCCTGCTGCCCGCGATCACCGCGGGAGCGGCGCTCGCGTTCGCTCGCGCCATCGCCGAGTACGGCTCGCTGGTGCTGCTCAGCAGCAACAAGCCGTTCGACAGCGAGGTCGCCTCGGTCCGCGTGCTCACCTACATCGAGAACGGCAGCACCGCAGCGGCGGCCTCCGTCGCCAGCCTGATGCTGCTCGTCTCGCTCGTCGTCATCGTCCTGCTCGACCTCATCTCCCGAAGGGCGGCCCGTCATGGTTGAGCTCGGCGGGCCCCTGAAGTGGGCCCTGCGCCTCCTGGTCCTCGGGTACGTCGGCCTGCTCGTCGCGTGGCCCACGACCGCACTCGTCCGGCAGGCGTTCGCCGGCGGCGTCGGCCCGGTGGTCGACCTGTTCAGCCGTCCCGACGTCCAGCACGCCCTCGTGCTCAGCTGCCAGATCGCGATCCAGGCCGTGGTCATCAACCTGGTCTTCGGCGTGACCATCTCGCTGCTGCTGGTGCGCTACGAGTTCCCGGGCAAGCGGGTGCTGTCGGCGCTCATCGACCTGCCGATGGCGGTCTCCCCGGTCGTCGTGGGCCTCTCGCTGCTGCTGGTCTACGGCCCGCGCAACGGCTGGTTCGGGCCGACCCTGGAGAGCTGGGGGCTGCACATCATCTTCAGCGGCCCCGGCATGATCATGGCCACCGCGTTCGTGGCCCTGCCGCTCGTCGTGCGCGAGGTCGTCCCGGTGCTCACCGAGATCGGTGACGACCAGGAGCAGGCCGCCCGCAGCCTGGGCGCCAACTTCCGCCAGACGTTCTGGCGGATCACCCTGCCCAGCATCAAGTGGGCCGTCGTGTACGGCGTCGTCCTGAGCCTGGCCCGCTGCCTCGGCGAGTTCGGCGCGGTCAAGGTCGTGTCCGGCAACGTCATCAACCAGACCCAGACCGCGACCCTGCTGGTCGAGTCCCAGTACCACGCGTTCGAGCAGGACTCGGCGTACGCGATCTCCTTCGTGCTCGCGTTCATCAGCGTCGTCTGCATCGTCGTCGTCTCCCTGCTCCGTCCCAAGGAAGGACACTGACATGAGCATCGAGGTCAAGAACCTGACCAAGGTCTACCCCGCCCAGTCCGGCCGTGAGCCGTTCGTGGCGCTCGACGACGTCAGCCTGTCGCTGCCCACCGGCCAGCTGACCGCCCTGCTCGGGCCGTCCGGCGGCGGCAAGTCGACGCTGCTGCGGATCATCGCGGGCCTCGACACCGCCACCAGCGGCTCGGTCGAGATCGAGGGTGTCGACGCGACCAAGCTGCCGCCGCAGAAGCGCAACGTCGGCTTCGTCTTCCAGCACTACGCGGTCTTCAAGCACATGACGGTCGCCAAGAACGTGGCCTTCGGCATGGAGATCCGCAAGCGCCCGAAGGCCGACGTCGTACGACGCGTCGACGAGCTGCTCGAGCTCGTCCACCTCTCCCAGTTCGCGCACCGGCTGCCCTCGCAGCTCTCCGGCGGCCAGCGCCAGCGCATGGCGCTGGCCCGGGCGCTCGCCGTCGAGCCCAGCGTGCTGCTGCTCGACGAGCCGTTCGGCGCCCTGGACGCGAAGGTCCGCAAGGAGCTGCGCGACTGGCTGCGCCGGCTGCACGACGAGGTCCACGTGACCACGGTGTTCGTGACGCACGACCAGGAGGAGGCCATGGAGGTCGCCGACGAGATCGTCGTGGTCAACCAGGGCCGCATCGAGCAGGTCGGCAGCCCCGACCAGCTGTACGACGAGCCCGCGAACGACTTCGTCATGGGCTTCCTCGGCGACGTCACCCGGCTCGGCCAGCTCCGGCTGCGCCCGCACGACATCGACGTGGCGGTCCAGCCCGGCGCGGCCGGCGCCCAGTCCGGCGTCGTCACGCGGCTGCTCCGCGTCGGCTTCGAGGTCCGCCTCGAGGTGGAGCCCGACGGCGGCGGTGAGCCGGTGGCCGTCGTACTCACCCGGACGCATGCGCACGCGCTGGATCTGGAGCTCGGCACCCGGGTGTGGCTGACGCCCGCTGTCGGCGCGGTCACGATCCCGGCGATGGCTGCTGCCGTCTGACGTCGTACCGCCTGCTGCACCGGGCCGTCCTCCCTCGGGAGGGCGGCCCGTTGTGCGACGCTTCCCCTCCAGACCTACGAGGGGGATGCGATGGGACTCAACCCGGTGGCCGACCTGCTGAAGCGGGCGGACAGGACGCTGGCGAGCGCGAACGACACGCTCGGCACCGTCGGCGGCACGCTGACGACGGTGGAGGGGACGCTCACCACCGTCGAGGGAACGCTGTCGAGCGTCGACCAGCGGATGACCGACGTCGATGCGACCCTGTCCGAGGTCAAGGACCTGCTCGCCCAGCTCGAGGAGAAGCTGGCGCTGATCGACCGGATCCCGGAGATCGTCGCCCTGCTGCAGAGCCTCCAGAAGTAGACCGGCTTCAGCCGAGGTCGAGCGCGTTCTTCTGGCCGGCCCCGTACAGCACCTTGTCGACGGCCTTGAGCGCCTCGAACTCCGGCGGCTTGTAGAGCTCGTACTTCGCCGCCGGGGCGGCGCTCGAGCCGGACGCGGCGAGGATCTGGTTGACCGCCTCGCGGGCCGACTCGTTGGCGCCCTCCATGGTCGCCAGGTCGATGTTGGTCTGCACGAAGTCGCCGCTGAGGAACAGGTTGGGGATCGCGGTGCGGGCCGTCGGGCGGTCCTTCCACGAGTCGACGGTGTTGACCAGCAGCGGCGTGTCGTTGCTGTTGCGGCCGCGGGCCGGGTGCCACCTGACCGCCGGGTCCATGAACCACGAGTGCACGATGCCGGCGGGCAGCTGGTCGCCGGCGGTCGTGTGCATCCGGATCTGGTGGAGGACCTCGCGTGCGATCTCGGCGCGGGTGCACTCCTTGGCCGGCTTCTTGTACAGCAGGCCCGGGGTCTCCCAGTCGGAGATGTCGACCGACAGGATGTCCTTGACCTTGCCGTCGCCGTAGTCGCGCGGCAGGTTGCGCGCGGTCCAGAACTGTCCCTGCGTCAGCGCGGTCAGCGCCCAGGGCGCGTCCATGAAGCTGATGTGGCCCTTGGTGATCTGCGGGGAGTCGTAGAGGAAGTACTGGATGCCGACCATCCAGTCGGTGAAGAGCGTCTTGAGTCGGCCCAGCCGCGGCTCGAGGGCGAGGACGGGCGCCGTGAGGGTCGGTACGACGCGCTCGACCGGCATCGCGCTGAGGTACCAGTCGGCGTGGACCGTCGTACGACGTCCCGCGCGGTCGGTCAGCACGGCGCCGGAGATCCGGCCGCCGCTCACGTCGTACCGCACCAGCTTCTGGCCGGCCACGAAGGTCACCCCGAGCGCCCGGAGGTGCTTCATCCACGGGTTGATCCAGGCCTCGTTGGTCGGCAGGTCGAGCACCCGGTCGACGGCGCCGTTGCTGCCGCGGCCCATCAGCGCGTAGACGAAGGCCTCGCCCATGTTGCCGATCGTGCGGGCGCTGGCGATCTTCTCCTTGGCCGCGACCAGGTTGCGGGTGAGGCCCGCGGCGAGCACGCGCTGGTACTCGGTGGAGTGCTCACCGGCCTTGATGAAGTTCCACCAGCTGACCTTCTCCCACTCGCCGAGGCGGCGCTCGTCGCAGCTGGTGAGGAAGACCAGCATCCGCTCGACGAAGTAGCCGAGCTCCTGCGGCGGCACGCCGGAGCCGGCGAGGTTGTCGGTCAGGTAGGCGCGCAGGTAGTCGACGCTGAGCAGCTGGGTCGGGTCGGGCCCGATGCCGAACACGAACCCGTCGGGGTGGCCGGCGCGCAGGAACTTCGCGCCCATCGCCGGGACGAGGTGGTCGAAGACGGTGCCGCTGCCGAACGGGATGCGCTGCATCGTGTCCGGCACGTGGTGGTAGAAGCCCGGGAAGAAGCGGAAGCCGTGCTCGCCCGGCAGGTCGCGGCGGGTGCCGGTGGCCGTGCCCGGGTCCGGGATGCTGCGGGCCTTGCCGCCCCACGCGGTGGGCTCGTAGACGGTGACCTCGAAGCCTCGTTCGACGAGCTCGTGGGCGGCCGTCAGTCCGGCCATCCCGCCGCCGAGGACGGCGACCCGGCGGCCCGAGCCGGAGGCGAGCGCCGGGGTGGCAACGGTGGTGGCGAGGGCGGCGGCGCCGGTGAGCGCGGCGGAGCCGGCCAGGACGCCGCGCCGGGTGACCGGGGCAGAGGGGAGCATGGGCCGACGCTAGACCGCGGCGGCGGCGTACGCACCCGGTCGTCCAGAAAGTGAGAACAAGCGTTATCAGATGGTCCGCAGCGGGGCGGGCAGGCGCCCGACCGGCAGGGAACTACGGTGGGTCCGTGAGCTATCTGCGCGCCACTCGGGTGCTGTGCGTGCTGCTCGCGCTCGCCTTCGTGGTGTCGGTCGTCCACTACGTCGACAACTACGTGAACTACTCCGACTACCCGACGCCGTCACCCGGCAGCCGGCTGCCGGTGCCGTCGGTCGAGGTGGTCGGCGGCAGCTGGTTCGTCTTCACCGCGTTCGGCGCCCTCGGCCTGGTGCTGTGGTTCCGCCGCCGGATCACGCTGTCCGCGGTCGCGCTGACGGCGTACTCGCTGTCCGGGCTGATCGGCATCGCCCACTACGCCATCCCCGGCGCGATCCACATGGTCTGGTGGCGCCAGACCCACGTCGTCGCCGACATCTGCTGCGGCGCCGCGGTGTTCGGCTTCGCGCTGTGGGCCGCCTGGCACTCCGACGAGCTCAGCCCTCCCGGGACGCGCGGCTCTCGGCCCTGACCTTGAGCGCCTCGGCGTGCCGGCGGAAGCCGTCGGCGACCCGTGCCGGGCCGGCCAGTCGGACCAGCGGCCCGCTGAACTCCTCGACGGTCTCGTAGAAGGTCGGGCCCTGGGGTGCCTGGCTCAACCGCTGGTGGCGTACGCCGCGCACCAGCCCGAGCCTGCTCGGCAGCCCCTCGTAGACGTACGACATCAGCGCGTACGCCGACCCGTCGGCCGCGAGGGCCGGTGGCTCGAGCGCGGTGATCCGCTCCGGGGAGCTCGTCTCGCGGCCGTTCGCCCAGCGCACCCGCAGCCGGATCGGGTTGCCGACCGCCGGCGGCTGCGCCGTCTCCGCACGGATGACGAACGGGTTCCACTCGGCGTAGCGCTCGGTCTCGGTCATGACGTCCCACACGACGGCGAGCGGCGCGTCGATCTCGACGCGGGCCGAGGGGTTCATGCGCCGGCCCCGGTCAGGTAGGGCTCGGCCCAGGCGCCGATGATCCGGGCGGCGCGGGCCGCCTGGCCGTGCGCGGTGAGCAGGTGGTCGCTGCCCTCGAGGGACACGAAGCTGCGCGGGTGGCGTGCGGCGGTGAAGATGTCGGCGGCGTTGCTGATGTCGACGGTGTCGTCGGTGGGGGAGTGCATCACCAGCAGCGGACGGTGCAGCTTCGGCACCGCGTCGAGCAGGTGGGCGTGCCGGACGTCCTCGACGAAGGTCCGCTTGAGGGTGAGCGCCTTGCCGCCGACCAGCCACCGGGCGTGGCCGTCGCTGACGGCGCGGTCGACCACGGCGTCGTACTGGTGCTCGACGGTGCGGGGGTCGCTCGGGGCGCCGACGGTGACGACGGCCCGCACGGTGGGCTCCTGGCTGGCGGTCACGATCGCCGCGGCCCCGCCCCAGGAGTGGCCGACGATCAGGTCCGCGGGCGTCCCGCGCTCGGCGAGGAACGCGAGCGCGCGCCGGGTGTCGGCGACCTTGACGGTGAAGGAGCCGTCACCCCAGTCGCCCTCGGAGTCGCCGAGCCCGAGGTTGTCGAAGCGCAGCATCGCGATGCCGTCGGCGGCCAGCTGCTTGCAGATCCGGGCCGCGGCCGGGCAGTCCTTGCCCAGCGTGAAGCCGTGGGCGTACAGACCCCATCCCCGGACCGGCCCGGTGGGCACGTCGATGAGGCCTGCCAGGAGGGGTCCGGTGGAGCTCGCGAAGGACACACGTTCGGCCACGTACGGCATCATGGCAGCACCATGGTGGATATCGGTGTCATCGCAGTTGTCTTCGGTCTGATCTTCGTGGGCGAGCTTCCGGACAAGTCGGCGATCGCGAGCCTCGTGCTCAGCACCCGCTTCCCGTGGCGGTGGGTCTTCACCGGGGTCGCGGCCGCGTTCCTGGTGCACGTGATCATCGCCGTGGCCGCCGGGTCGTTGCTCCAGCTGCTCCCGCACGACGCGGTGGAGATCGTCGTGACCGTCCTGTTCCTGGTCGGCGCGATCCTGATCTGGCGCGAGGGCGACGACGAGGAGGACGGCGACCGCGACGCCGAGATCGCCGCGGACGAGGCGGAGATCGCCGACGTACCGGCCACAGCCGGCTTCGGCAAGATCGCCTCGCTGGGCTTCGCCACGATCTTCGTGGCCGAGTGGGGCGACCTCACCCAGATCATGACCGCGAACCTCGCGGCGAAGTACGACGACCCGTGGTCGGTCGCGATCGGTGCCACCCTCGGGCTGTGGGCGGTCGCGCTGCTGGCCATGCTCGGCGGCGCCACCCTGCTGCGGGTGCTGCCGATGAAGTGGATCTGCCGCATCGCCGCGGTGGTGATGCTCGGCCTCGCGGTCTACACCGGGCTGGGCGTCGCCGGCGTCGTCTGACCCGGCGACCCGCCGCCCGCGGAGGGTCAGCCCTGCTGGTCGCCCGCGATGTTGACCATCCAGGCGATGCCGAACCTGTCGGTCACCATCCCGAACACGTCACCCCAGACCTGCTTCTCCAGCGGGACGGTGACCGTGCCGCCCTCGCTGAGGCCGTCCCAGTAGCCGCGCAGCTCGGCCTCGTCGTCGCCGCTCACCGACGCGGAGATCTGGCTGCCGGCGGAGAACTCCATGTGCGGCGGGGTGTCGGCCGCCATCAGCGTGAAGCCCGCGGGGGTCTCCAGCATGGCGTGCATGACCAGGTCGGCGCCGTCGCCGGTCATGCCCATGTCGCCGAACGTGGAGACGTTCAGCTCGCCACCGAAGATCCGGTGGTAGAAGTCCATCGCGGGCCTCGCGTCGTCGCGGAAGCTGATGTACGGGTTGAGCCTGCTCGCCATCGGGGGTCCTCTCGGGTGCGGTTGGAGCCCTCAGCAAAGCACCCGCCACCGACACCCGTCGCCCGTCCGGCGTGCTGACCTTCGGCCCGCCGCGCAGGACCTTCGGCTCTGTCGCCCGCCTCGCGACCGGCCGAGGATCGAGGTGTCCCCGAAGAGAGCAGGAGAAGCCTCATGTACGTCGCCGCGAGCTGGAGCCCGATGACCTGGGTGTTGATGTTCAGCTGCATGGCGCTCGCGATCCTGGCGGTCTTCGTGACCTTCGTGATCGTGCTCGTCCGCGCCGCGAACGCGACGCCCCCGCCCCGGCGTACCGAGCTGGTCGCGCACCCGGGCGGCGGCGAGGTGGACGCCGCCCACGACCACCCGCACGCCGCCTGACCCCTGCGTTCGGACCGCGGTCAGCCGACGGTGACGGTGATCGTGCGTGAGTTGTTCGCCAGCTCTCCAGCACCGGCGCCGATGTGGACGAAGACGTGCTGCGTACCCCTCGGCAGAGCGTGCCGGATGCGGTAGGACCCGTCATGCGCGACCGTGGCGCTGGCGACGACCGTCGGACCGCCCGGGGCGGTGCGGAACAGGCGGACCGTCGCGCCGGGCCGGCGGTCGAGCGTCGTACCGGACACGACCAGGGCCTGCGAGCGCGTCAGCGTCGTGTCGGACGCGCGGGCCGTCAGCGCGGTCCTCACCTGGATCGTGCGCATCGCGCTCGTGACGGGCGCATAGGCGACCGGGGGCATGACCCATCGGTACGTCGTCCGGACCCGCGGGCGCACCACGACCGCGGCCACTCCGCTCGCCGAGGTGGTCGTCGTGGTGAGCAGCCGGAAGGTCGTCGCCGGATAGGTGCGGGCGTACAGCCTGACCTGCGCACCGGCGACCGGGGCTGAGGACGAGTCGGTCGCGACGACACGGGTCGTGGCGTGCCCGCCCGCCGTGATCGTGTCCGCCGAGGTCGTCGGGGCCAACGTGGCCCGCGGCGCCTCGAAGTCGTAGGTAGTGGTCACGCCGGAGAGCCCGATGACGAGGTCGTCGACGTACACGATCTGGTTCGTCGTGCAGGTCTTGTCGTAGACCTCGATCGAGATGAGCGAGGCGCCCGGGTGGTCCTGGAGGTACTGGGCGTACGTCGTCGTGTTGCCCTTGACGTCGAGCTGGGTGGAGGCCGAGAGCAGGTCCACCGTGGCCCAGGACCCGTTGGTCGGTCCCGGCTGGAGGAACAGCTGGTCGGTGGTCAGGGCTCCGCTCGGCAGCACGTCGATCTCCATGCTGACCGTCTGAGCGGCCGTCCCCGCCGGCTCGAGGTGGGCCACCTTGAACGCTGTGAGCGCCGACGCGGGGGTGGAGCTGAAGCTCTGCGCCAGCGCGACGGCGTCCGGGGCCTGGCCCGACTGCAGCTGCAGGCTCCCGGCTCCGAGCGGAGGCGTGCCGGGGCCGTTCACGTGCGTCGCGCTACCGCCGCCCCCGGGCCCGCTGCAGAAGGGGAGCGCGGCGTTGCTGACGAAGAGCGGCGAAGGTACGCCGCTGTTGCTCACGACCGTCGCGGCGCCCGCCGGCGCCGTGGGGACGAGGAGCGACACGGCCAGAGCGAGCAGACCCAGGAGCGAAGCGCGACGCATGACCCATGCTAAGTCCGCGGCCGCGATCGAGGGGTCGGATCTGGCTGCGCGGTCCCGCCCGGTCAGCGGTAGTTCGTGAACTGCACCGCGAAGTCGTAGTCCTGCGCCTTCACCAGCGCCTGGACGGCCTGCAGGTCGTCGCGCTTCTTGGAGGAGATCCGCAGCTCGTCGCCCTGGATCTGCGCCTTGACGCCCTTGGGGCCCTCGTCGCGGATGAGCTTGGAGATCTTCTTGGCGTCCTCGGAGGTGATGCCCTCCTTGAGCGCGATCGCGATCTTGGACTGCTGGCCGGACTGGCGCGGCTCGGAGGCGTCGAGGATCTTCAGCGACTGGTTGCGCTTGATCAGCTTGTCCTGGAAGACGCTGAGCACCGCGCTCGCGCGGTCGTCGGCCGATGCGGTGATCTCGATGGCCTCGTCGCCCTTCCACTCGATCGTCGCGCCGGTGCCCTTGAAGTCGAAGCGGGTCGAGATCTCCCGCGCGGTCTGTCCGAGGGCGTTGTCGACCTCCTGGCGGTCGATCTTGCTGACGATGTCGAACGACGAGTCGGCCATGGGTCCTCCATTTTCGGGGGCGGTCGGGGCTGCGCTATTCTTTCGCCTCGTTGCCTGGCCACCAAACGGCGGTCCCGGCAGCATCCCGAGGCAGGTTGCCCGAGCGGCCAATGGGAGCGGACTGTAAATCCGTCGCGAAAGCTTCGAAGGTTCGAATCCTTCACCTGCCACGGTTCACTGAAGGGCCCCTGACCTGCCGAGACGCGGGTCAGGGGTCCTTTGCATTGCCCGCGTGCGCTCGGCCGCAACGAGAGGTGGGCCCCACGGTGGCGTCCCCGGCGTCGTACTGCGAGATCGCGCCACAGATCACCCCCGGCTCCCCGGGGCGAGTGCTTCATCTGCCCGTTCCGTTGCGTTGGGCAACCGGTTCAGAGGAGGTAGCGGTCTCGTCACGGATCGCTGGGAGTCTTTGCGGGCCTCGTCTCGGGCCCCTGCCTCCAGAGGATCCAACGTGCTCTCTCGCCGTCACCGTTCCGGTGCAGCTCTTGCCTCAGCCCTTGCGATCGCGATCTCCGGCCTGACGTTCTCTGCCGCTCCGGCCGCCCATGCCGCGACGGCGAACGTGGTCATCACCGAGATCGCGTACGGCGGCCTCGACGGCACCGGTCCCGACGGCGAGTACGTCGAGCTCACCAACATCGGGGACGCGCCGCAGGACCTCAGCGGCTGGACGTTCGCGACAGGCGTGACGACCACGCCGACGGGCTCCCAGTCGCTCGCGACCCTCGGCGACGCCACGGGGACGAGCACGGTCGTCGCCCCGGGTGAGTCCGTCGTCGTCACCGACCTCCCGACGGCGGAGTTCCGCACGGAGTGGGGCCTGCGCAGGACGGTCAAGGTCGTCAACGACGGCGCGGCCACCCTGAAGAAGGCCGGCTACGTCGCGCTCTCGAACGGCTCGACCCAGGTCGACAAGGTCACCTACGACCTCACCGGTCCGGGCAAGGGCAGGTCGGCGTACCTCACCCTCGCGAACGTCGCGGACCAGCAGACGGCATCGGGTGCCACGTTCGCCTTCGGCACCGGCGTCACGAGTGGTACGTCGAACGGCTGGACTGTCTCCACGGCCGGCGATGCGGAGGGCTCCTGGGCGTCGGCGCACACGGCGGTCGGCTCGCCTGCCGCCTCGACCCTCGGCACGAGCACGCCGGCCGGCGTCAAGAAGGCCGGCGACATCCAGATCACCGAGCTGGCCTACGGCGGCCTCGCCAGTGGCACGCACGCGTATGCCGGCGACACCGGTGACGGTGAGTACCTCGAGCTGACCAACGTCGGTGAGGCCGCCCAGGACCTGACCGGCTGGACCTACCAGACCACAAAGGCGGGCATCGCGCAGACCGCGACCAGCCTCACCTCTCTCGGGACCGTCGCGCCCGGTGAGTCGGTGATCCTGACCGACCTGACCCCGGCCGACTTCCGCACCGAGTGGAACCTCAAGCCCGCCGTGAAGGTGCTGAACGACGGCACCTCGACCATGGACAAGGGTCCGGACGTCATCACCATCTCCAACGGCACCAGCACCGTCGACTCCCTCACCTATGCGGCGAGCTACCTCGCGGCCAAGGGCCTGTCGGCGTACGTCAACGCCGGCCACCTGGCCGACACCGACACGGCCACCGCGGGCGCCTGGACCAAGCCGTCGACCGTCGGCGACGCCGAGGGCTCCTGGACGAGCGCCGCGGGCGCGGTCGGCTCCCCGGGTGCCTCCACCCAGGGCACCTCGACGCCGGGCAGCGTCACGAACCCGCCCGCCACGACCATCACGGTCGCGGGAGCGGCGAACCAGTCGGCCACGGCCAACACGGCCTTCTCGTTCACCGGCCTGAGCGCCAGCGGCGGCACGGGCAGCTACTCCTGGACGGCTCCGGCGCTGGCCGGCACCGGCCTGAGCATCAACGCCTCGACCGGCGCCATCACCGGTACGCCGACGACGGCCGGCACGATCGACGTCACCGTGACCGCGAGCGACGGCGTGAACACGGCCGGCACGGCGTCCTTCACCATCACCGTCGCCGCGGGCATCGATCCGCACTGGCAGAACATCGTGATCAACGAGATCACCTCGGACAACGAGGACAACGCCGAGCTGACCGGGCACCTCCCGCCGGCGCTGTACGCCGCGCTGAGCACCACGCCCAACCTCGCCCGCGACCTGGTCGAGATCGCCAACAACGGCGACCAGGCGGTCGACATCACCGGCTGGAGGCAGTCCGACAGCCACGGCATCGCGAGCGCGACGGACTTCTCGGGGCGGGTCTTCGATGTGACCGGCGCGAGGATCACCTCGATCCCGGCTCACGGCTACGGCGTCTTCCAGTCCGGCCAGGGTCTGAGCAGCGGCGGCGACGCCGTGTCGATCTACCTGCCCGACGGCACGCAGGTCGACTCCGTCTCGTACGACGGCAGCCAGGCCGGCTACGACGCGGCCTTCGACCCGACGGCTGCCGGCCCGAACCCGACCACGGAGACGTACCACACGCTCGCGCGGTGCCCGGACGGATCGGGCGCGGTCGGCGTCGGGTCTGACGCGAACGGCACGCCCTGGTACAGCGTGAAGACGGCGTCGTTCGGCTCCTCGAACGGACCGTCCTGCGACACCTCGAGCGACCCGGATGCGGCCGTCCAGAAGTACAACCAGCAGCCGCCGACCGGTCTCCCGAGCACCTGCATGCCGAGCGCGCCGGCCGGAAGCAACTCGGTCGCCGTCCCCGGCATCGTGGACTGGCCCACGAGTGACGTCGCCGCTCCGATCGACAACGCCTGCCAGTTCATCACCGCGCAGGACCCGACCGGCAACGACATCAGCGGCCTGGTCTACAGCGCCGACGGCAGCGTCCTGTGGGCCGCGCAGAACAAGAACCATCTCTGGAAGCTCGTCAAGGACCCGGCCACCGGGCGCTACGTGCCGGCGACCGACAACGACTGGGGGAACGGCAAGGGCATCACCTTCACCGGCACCGACCCGAGTGCGAGCGAGGTCGACTCCGAGGGCCTGACGATCGGCGGCGACGGCCACCTCTTCGCCACCTCGGAGCGCGACAACACGAACAGCGCCGTCTCCAAGGACGAGGTGCTCGAGTACGACCAAGACGCGACCGGCACCACGCTGGCACCGCTGCGCCAGTGGGACCTCACCTCGGAGTTCGTCCCGTCGGTCATCGCCGCGACGGGTGAGGACGCGAACCTCGGCTTCGAGGGTGTCACGTACGTCCCGGACTCGTTCCTCACGTCGCAGGGCTTCCGCGACCAGCACCTGGGCAAGCGCTACGACCCTGCCGACTACCCGCTGCACGGCAGCGGCCTGTTCTTCCTCGCCTTCGAGAAGACCGGCCACGTGTTCGCCTACGCCCTCAACTCCGACGGCTCGTTCCAGCGGGTGGCCGATGTCGACACCGGTGTCGACGGCGTCAGCGCGATCGCGGACGTGCAGTTCAACGCCGACGACCAGGGCATCTGGGCGCACTGCGACAACGACTGTGGCGTGGCCGAGAGCCTGCTCAAGATCGACGCCAGCGGGGACTTCACCCGCGTGGCCAGCTACCGCCGACCGGCGGGCCTCCCGAACGACAACTTCGAGGGCTTCGCGATCGCGCCGGCCTCGACCGCGGTCGACGGCAAGCGCGAGGTCGTCTGGTCCGACGACGGCATCTACGGCAGCGGCAACGCGTGGAACGCCGACAAGACGTCCAACATCGCGTCGGTCGGCTGGGGCCACGCGCTCTTCGCCGGCACCATCCCGGTGAGCTCCGCGCCGACGGGGTTGAGCGGCACCATCACGACGCAGGGCACCTTCGGATCGGCGTACTCCTCCGCGGCGCTGACGCCGACCGGCGGCTTCCCCGCGGTGTTCTCCTACCGCCTGAGCGCGGGCTCGCTGCCGGACGGGCTGGTCCTCGACCCGGCGACCGGTGCGATCAGCGGCACCCCGACGGTCACGGGTTCCTACCCGGTCACCGTCGCGGTGGACAACGGCGTCGGCTCGCCGGCGACGCTGTCGGCGACCATCACGATCACCCCGGCCGCGTTGACGACGGACACGCCGACGATCAGCGGCACGGCGCAGGTCGGCCGGTCGTTGACAGCGTCGGCGGGGTCGTGGGGTCCGGACGGCGTGGCGACGGCCTTCCAGTGGAGGGCCGACGGCGTCGCGCTGAACGGTGAGACCGGTACGTCGCTGGCGTTGACGCCGGCTCTGCTGGGCAAGGCGATCACGGTGAGCGTGACCGGTTCGCTGCCGGGCTACGCGACGGCGACGAAGACCTCGGCCGCGACGGCCGCGGTGGCTCCGGGCGCTCTCGCCGGGACGACGCCGATCATCAGCGGCACGCCTCGCGTGGGCGCCAAGCTCATGGTCACGGCCGGAGCCTGGGGCCCCGGCACCGTCCAGCTGGCCTACCAGTGGTTCGCCGGCGGCGTCGTGATCCCGGGCGCGAGCTCGACGACGCTGCAGCTCAAGTCCACGCAGGTCGGCAAGCCGATCACCGTCGCGGTGACGGGTCGGGAGATCGGGTACGCCGACCTCGCGCTGACGTCGGCGGCGACCGCTCCTGTCGCGGTCGGCAACATCTCGCCGGGCAAGCCCAAGATCGTCGGCGTCGCGAAGGTCGGCCGCACCCTCACCGTCGCGACCGGCACGTGGCTGGCCGGGGACGGCGTACCGCGGCTCCGCTACCAGTGGCTCGCGAATGGCGCTCCGATCGCGGGCCGGACCGGCCGCACCCTGCCGCTGGGCTCGCGGCTCCGGGGCAAGCGGATCTCCGTCCGTGTCACGGCATCAGCGGCCGGCTATGCCGTGAAGGCGGTGACCTCGGCCGCTACCACCCGGGTCGCCTGACGGGCTCCAGGCGGCATCCCGAGCGTCCGGCAGGGAGATCGACACGCGGAGACGGTGAACCCATCCGTGGGTGGGCTCGTGAAGACAGGGCCCCTCTCTCGTCCACGGAAGGAACTTCACGATGAGAAAGAAGACCGCCGCGATCATCGTCGCGGCCCCGATCCTGGCCGCCGTGCCGGCCATCGCCCTGGCGACCACCGGTCAGAGCTCGGTGGCGACGTACACGGCCAACCTCAAGCCGGTCAACCACGGAGGCGCCGGAACCGTGCGCCTGATCCAGCAGGGCACGGAGCTCAAGGTCGACCTCTCCGCCTCCGGGCTCGACGACGGCATCCACGTCGCGCACATCCACGGCATCAGGAAGGCCATGTCCGAGTGCCCGTCGCTCGCCCGCGACGTCGACCACAACGGCCTCATCGACATCCTCGAGGGTCTCCCGGACTACGGGCCGGTCCTGCGGACGCTGTCCAACGGGACCAACGACCGCGGCTCCGCGATCAGCTACATGCGGACGTTCAAGCTGCTCGACAGCGGCGACGCGATCGCCTCGCTCGGGCCGCTGAACCAATACGCCATCGTGGTGCACGGCGTCGACCTCAACGGTGACGGCCTGGCCAACAACCCCGACGTCCAGGGCGACGGCCCCGACGCCGACGACAACGAGATCACCATGCCGAGCCTGTGCGGGGTGATCGTGCGCAACTGAGCGCGCTACTGCTGGCGTCGCCACCGCAGCAGTGCGTACGGCGATGCCAGCAACGCCCCGATCGCGGCGCCGTACCCGTTGTGCAGCACGTCGGTCACCGTGCCGACCCGCAGCGGGAGGTACGCCGCCTGCACCACCTCGATGGCCGCCGACGCGAGGACGCCCAGCACCACCGCGGGCCACACGCGCCCCAGCAGCAGCACCAGCAGGAAGCCGACCGGGACGAAGAGGGCCACGTTCGCGAGCACCTCGGTCTCGCTCCACGCCATCCGCCCGCCGGAGTAGGTGCCGGCGAGGTGCGCGGCGCTGTCGAAGGCCCACGCGCCCGAGGAAGGGTCCATCAGGGTCAGGTTGGCGACGACGACGCAGTAGCAGAGGAGCAGCAGGAGGGCGGCGGAACGGACCATGCCCGCGACGCTAGGTCGGGGACGGACCCCGCCACTCGGTCGCAGGTACCGACCTGCGACCCGGAGGTACCGCGCTCAGGAGGTGGGCGTCAGCAGGAAGACCGGGATGACGCGGTCGGTCCACTCGACGTACTTGTCGTAGTTCGGCCAGATGGTGACCATGTGGGCCCACGCCCGCTGCTTCTCCTCGCCGACGAGCTCGCGCCAGGTGCAGGTGTGCTCGCGCCGCTTGAACCGCACCTGCACGGTCTCGGCGGCCCGCAGGTTCGCGGCCCACACCGGCGGCTTCGGCGCCCCGAAGGACGAGGCCGCGATCAGCCAGCCGCCCTGCCACGGCACGCACAGCAGGGGAGTGGAGCGGGGGATCCCGCTCTTGCGCCCCGCGACCGTGAGCATCAGGCTCGGCAGCCCGGCCAGGTCGACGAATCCGACCCGTCCGCGGGTCCACCGCTGCAGCTGCTTGTCGAGCCAGGTGATCTGCGGCAGCAGCCGCGGCATCCAGGAGAACGAGCCGAGCCGGATCGCGACCGGTGTGAAGAGCCCCATGGATGCAGAGGCTAGGCCACGCCGCCCTCGGGCTCAGTCGAGCTGCCGGACCAGCGTCCCGCCGGCGAGCCGGTCGTGCACCCCCTGATGGTCCGGTACGTCGTTGCTCAGCGTGATCGCGATGACGATGACGGCCGCGATCTCGGCGAGGATCGCCACCACGGGGCCGAGCAGCGGGACGATGCTGATCAGGGCGAGGCCGACGTAGGAGCTGCGCCGCAGCGCCTCCTCGAGCGTCGGGTTGCTCTCGCCGTCGGGCCCGAACGTGCGCAGCTTGAACAGCATCTTGCCGAGGGTCTGGCCGCGGCGGGACTCGAGCAGCCCGAAGTAGGTCAGCGAGATCGCGACGGACAGCAGCGAGACGACCAGGTAGAACGTCAGCCACCGGCCCCGCCACCCGTCGGCGCCGGTCAGGACGACCACGCTCATGATCGCGAAGACGAAGGCCTGCACGAAGCCCACCAGGACGTGGTCGACCAGCCGGGCCAGGAAGCGGTTGAGCAGCGTGGCCGGGACCGCGACGCCGGACGGTGGGGAGGAGGCGGGCATCGCGGACATGCGGCCCACGGTAGTGGTCCACCGCAGTGGTCCGCCGCCGCTCACCGGGTCGTCGGGCAACGGCGTACCGACGTTCGCCCACCGGACATCCGCGCGACCTAGCCTCACGCGGGTGATCCGACGCGGGCTGCTCGGCAGCGGACTGGTGCTGCTCGGCGGTCTGGTGGTCTCGACGCTGCCGCGCTCGGCGCCGATTCTGCACGTGACGGCGCTGGCCGCGCTGCGGCAGTCCGAGGCCGGCCGGATGGTCGGGCTGGCGGTCGTGCTGGTGGGTCTCGGGATCCTCGCGGGAGCCTGGTTGGACCTCTGCCGCGACGTCGCCGCGCTCGGCCCGGGCCGGTGGGCCGAGGGCGTCGGCCTGGTGCGCGCGGCCGCCGTCGTGTGGAGCCTGCCACTCCTCCTGGCGCCCCCGCTGTTCTCCCGCGACGGCTGGTCGTACGCCGCCCAGGGCGCCCTCGCGCACGCGGGCCTCTCGCCCTACTCCCACGGTCCGCACGCGCTGGTCGGGCCGGGAGGACACCTCGCTCCGATCCTGCAGGCCGTCGACCCGATGTGGATGCACACGGTGACGCCGTACGGGCCGCTCCCGCTCCTCGCGGGTCGGATGATGGCCTCGCTCACCGGCAATCCGTGGGTGCTCGTGGTCGGTCACCGGCTCGTGGCGCTCGCCGGCCTGGGGCTGCTCGCGTGGTCGGTGCCGCGGCTGGCCCGCTGGGCGGGGGTCAATCCGGCGCACGCCGTGGCCCTCGTCGTCGTGTCGCCGCTCGTGCTCGCCAACGGCGTCGGCGGCCTGCACAACGACCTGCTGATGGTCGGCCTGATGTCCGCCGCGCTGGTGCTCGCCGCCGAGCGGGGGTGGCTCGCCGGCGCGCTGGTCGCGGGCCTGGCCTGCTCGGTGAAGGTGCCGGGCGGGCTGGTGGGTGTCGGCATCGCGCTGGTGACGCTGCCCGCCGGTGCGACCGCATGGCGCCGGCTGGGACACCTCACCGCCGTGGGAGGTACGTCGCTGGCGACGGTGCTCGCCCTCGGAGCGGTCACGGGGCTCGGCAACGGCTGGGTCGGCGCCCTCGGCGTACCGGGAGAGCTCAACACGGTCCTCTCGCTCCCGACGATGCTCGGCCAGGCGCTCGACCTGGCCGCCCAGGGGGTCGGCCTCGGCACCCCGCCGGGGGTGTTCCGGTCGGCGGTGCGGCTGCTCGCCACCCTCGCCCTGGCGGGGGTGCTGCTCCGGGTGGTCCTCACCGCACGGACGGGGGACCGGCGGGCCGCCCTCGCGGCGGTCGCCACCGCGGTCGGCGCGTTCGTGCTGCTGTCCCCGGTGGTGCACCTGTGGTACCTGCTCGTCGTGCCGCCGTTCGTCGCGCCGCTGGTCCTGGCCCGCTCCTCGCGACGGGCCACCGACCTGCTGCTCGCGGGCTCGGTCGTCGCGGGGCTGGTCGCGCCGCTCGACTCCTCGCTGCACGGTGCCTACCTGGCGATCGTGCTCGGGATCGGTGTCCTGGCCGCCGTGCTCCTGGTGCTGTGGCTGCGGCTGCGGCTCGCCGCCCGCGCTGCGGTCTCAGGCGGACACGCGCAGGCGGTCGCCTGACGCCTCGCCCGCGTGGATCGCAAGCATCGACGCGACGGTCCGCGACCAGGGGAACTCCTCGGCCCGCGCCCGGGCCGCCGCCCGGCGCACGGCCTCGGGCCGGCTCGCCAGCCGCAGGACCGCGTCGGCGAGCCCGGCCGGGTCCGCGCCTCCCCACGCGCCGCACCGGGCGTCGACCAGCTCCCGCGCGCCGCCCCGGTCTGCCGTCACCACCGGCGTGCCGCACGCGAGCGCCTCCAGCACAGCGAGCCCGAAGGTCTCGCCCGGGCACACCGACAGGGCGATGTCGGCGGCGGCGATGCGGCGGCCGAGCTCGACCCGGCCGTCGACGTACCCGTGGAAGCGGACCGGCGCAGTGCCCGCGAGCTCGCGCAGCTCCCACAGGTGCGGGCCCTCGCCGTACACCTCCAACCGCACCGGTACGCCGCGGCGGTGCAGCTCGACCGCGGTCGCGACCGCCAGGTGCGGCGACTTCTCCCGCGACAGGCGGCCCACGTAGGCGAGCTTGAGCACGCCCGGCTCGTCGTCCTCGACGTCGTGCGGCCGGAAGGTCTCCAGGTCCACGCCGAGCGGCACCCGCTCGATCGGGCAGTCGACGGCGTCCGCGAGCCGCTGGAACTCCTCCTGCGCGTAGCGCGACGTGACCACGAGGGTGTCGAAGCTGCGCACCACCAGCCGGTTCACCACGGCGATCGAGACGCGGGACGTGGTCGGCTTGCCGCTGCGCATCGTGAACATGTCGGTGAGCTGCTCGTGCGACAGGCACACGGTGCGGACGCCGGCGCGGCGCGCCCACCACGCCACCGGCAGCAGCGTGAGCTTGTCGTTCCACTCGATCGAGGTGGGCCGGAACCGGTCCAGCACGTCGACCAGCCGCCACGGCTCGACGATCAGCCGGTAGCCGCCGCCGACCCGCGGCGCGCGCACCTGCGCGACCGTGCCGAGCTCGGTCTCGGTGACGCGGTCGACCGGTCCCGGCACCACCAGCAGCCGGTCGGCGCCGGCGGCGACGTACCCCTTGCCGAGCTCGGCGAGGGCGGTCTTCATCCCGCCCGAGGAGGCCCCGACGAAGTTGGCGAGCTGGGCGATGCGCATGGGGGCAGGGTCCCGGGCGCGGGTGAACGGCCCGCGACGTCCGGGTGGAGGTCGCCCGACGTCGGCGCGGCAGGCGACAATGGCACGGTGAGCAACCCGGAGGCCCGGCCCGAGGAGGTGGTCTGCGGAGGCGATGCCGCCCGCGGACCCGAGATCCTGACGCCCCGCGACGTCCCGCTCGGAGGCCCGCGCGCGATGCGGGTACGCCGCACCCTGCCCTCGCGCCAGCGGTCGCTGATCGGCGCCTGGTGCTTCGTCGACCACTACGGCCCCGACGAGGTCACCGAGAGCGGCGGGATGAACGTCGCCCCGCACCCGCACACCGGCCTGCAGACCGTCAGCTGGCTGTTCCAGGGCGAGGTCACCCACCGCGACAGCGCGGGAACCGTCGGCCAGGTGCGTCCCGGCGAGGTCAACCTGATGACGGCCGGCCGCGGCATCAGCCACTCGGAGATCTCCACGCCGGAGACCACCACGCTGCACGGCGCCCAGCTGTGGGTGGCACTGCCCGACGCCGAGCGGTTCTGCGATCCGGGGTTCGAGCACTACGCGCCTGAGGAGATCGCCGGCGAGGGCTGGCGCGCCCGCGTGTTCCTCGGCTCCCTGCTCGGCGACGCCTCGCCGGTGCGCACCGCCACGCCGCTCCTCGGGGCCGAGCTGGTGCTCGACCCGGGTGCCCGGCTCGACCTGGCCGTGGACCCGGCGTACGAGCACGGGGTGCTGGTGGACCAGGGATCGCTCCAGGTCGCCGAGCACCCGACGGCGTACGCCGAGCTGGCCTACCTGCCGCCCGGCGCCGACTCCGTCGAGCTGTACGCCGGTGCGGCGGGTGCCCGAGTGCTGGTGCTCGGCGGGCCGCCGTTCGGCGAGGAGATCGTGATGTGGTGGAACTTCGTCGGCCGGACGCACGAGGAGGTCGTGGCGTTCCGCGAGGAGTGGCAGGCCCAGATCGCGCCGTACGGCGCCGTGGTGGCCGACAGCCAGGAGGTCGGCGAGGGCCGGTTCGGCGTCGTCGTCGGCGACCACCTGCCGCCGATCCCCGCGCCCGCGCTGCCCAACGCGCGGCTGCGCAGCCGGTCCTGATGGTGGAGATCGGCGAGGACGGCGTCGCGCGCTGCCCGTGGGCGGGCGGCCCGGGGGTGATGCGCGACTACCACGACACCGAGTGGGGGCTGCGGGTCAGCGGCGAGGCGGCGTACCTGGAGCGGATGACCCTCGAGGCGTTCCAGTCGGGCCTGTCCTGGGCGATCATCCTGAACAAGAGGCCGGGCTTCCGCGCGGCCTTCCAGGGCTTCGACGCCGAGGCGATCGCGGCGTACGACGACGCCGACGTCGAGCGCCTCCTGCAGGACCCGGGCATCGTGCGCAACCGCCGCAAGATCGAGGCGACGATCACCAACGCTCGTGCCACCGTCGACCTGCGCGGGGACGGCGGCCTGGAGGAGCTCGTCCTCGGCTTCGCGCCCGAGCGGGACCCGGCGCCGGCGACCGCGGCCGACTGGCTGGCCTCGTCGCCGGAGTCGGTGGCCCTGGCGAAGGCGCTGAAGAAGCGCGGCTTCATGTTCGTGGGCCCGACGACGATGTACGCGCTGATGCAGGCGATCGGAGTCTTCGACCCGCACCTGGTCGGCTGCCACCGCCGCGGGACGCGATGATCGCGGGTCTCGCCTGGCTCGTCGGCTTCCAGCTGGTCGGCGAGCTGGTCTCGGAGGTCCTCGGCCTGCCGGTGCCGGGCACCGTGATCGGCATGCTGCTGTGCTTCGCCTGGCTCCGCTGGCGTCGTACGCCGGACGACGCGCCCCTCGTCCGCACCGCGACCGCGCTGCTGGACCACCTGCAGCTGTTCTTCGTCCCGGCCGGGGTCGGCGTCGTCGCCTACCTCGCGCTGCTGCGCGACCACGCGGTGCCCATCGCCCTGGCGCTCGGCGGGTCCTGGTTCCTGGGGCTGGTCGTCGTGGGCTGGTCGGCGACGTGGCTGGACCGCCGGTTCGGCAGGCCGCGATGACCGACCCGATCACCGCTCTGCACGACGTCCTGGCCGCGCCGCTCGGGCTGGTCGGGATCACCCTCGGGAGCTACCTGCTGGGGCGCTGGCTGCAGCGGCGCACCGGCCACGTGCTGGCCCAGCCGGTCCTGATCGCGATCGTCGTCGTCGGGGTGGCGCTGCACCTCCTCGACGTCCCGTACGACGACTACAAGGTCTCCGCGACGCTCGTGTCGGTGTGGCTCGGTCCGGCCACGGTCGCCCTCGCGGTGCCGCTGCACCGGCAGGCGCACCGGCTGACCGGGTTCGTGCTGCCGATGCTGACCGCGCTGACGCTCGGCGCGGTCACCTCGATCACCACCGCCGTCCTCCTGGCCCGGTGGACCGGTGCGGAGGAGGTCCTCCAGAAGACCCTGGCCACCAAGTCGGCCACCACCCCGGTGGCCATCGCCGTCACCGACCGGCTGGGCGGCATCCCGCCGTTGGCGGCGGTCTTCGCGATCGTCATCGGCATCGTCGGCGCGGTCGCGGCGCCCGCGGTCCTGACTCTTCTCCGGGTCCGTGACCACCGTGCCCGCGGTCTGGCGGCGGGCGCCGTCTCGCACGGCGTGGGCGCCTCCCGGATGCTGCGCGAGAGCGAGACCGAGGGAGCGTTCGCCGGCCTGGCGATGGGGCTGACGGCGCTGCTGATCAGTGCGCTCGTCCCCCTCCTCGCGCTGTGGCTGTGGTGACTAGTCTCTCGACATGCGAGTGCACGCTTTCGGAGACGACGCCCTGGGGGACTTCGACGCGGTCGGGCTGGTCGAGGCCCTCCACCGGCACGAGGTCGGGGTCGACGAGGTCGTCGAGGCCGCGATCAGCCGCGTGGAGAAGGTCGCCGGGGCGCTGAACCCGGTCGCGCTCCCGCTCTACGACCGGGCCCGCGCCGAGGCCCGCGACCCGCGGCCGGGCTACTTCGCCGGCGTACCGACCCTGCTCAAGGACAACGTCGACCTCGCGGGCGCGCCCACGATGCACGGCACCGACGCGTGGTCGCCGAGGCCGGCCAAGGCCGACGGCGACTGGGCCACGATGTACCTCGCGACCGGCCTCATCCCGGTCGCCAAGAGCCAGCTCTCCGAGTACGGCTTCTCCGCCTCCGCCGAGCACCCCCGCCTCGGCCCGGTGCGTACGCCGTGGCACACCGACCACACCGCCGGCGCCTCGAGCTCCGGGTCGGCCGCGCTGGTCGCCGCCGGGGCGGTCCCGATCGCGCACGCCAACGACGGCGGCGGCTCGATCCGGATCCCGGCCGCGGTCAACGGGCTGGTCGGCCTCAAGCCCACCCGCAACCGGTTCGCCCAGGACAAGACGTTCCGCGACATGCCGGTCCGGATCGTCCAGGACGGCGTCGTGACCCGCAGCGTGCGCGACACCGCCGCGTTCCTCCGCGAGGCCGAGCGGGTCTACCGCAACGTCGCCCTGGCCCCGATCGGCGACCTGACCCGGCCGGGCCGCAAGCGGCTGCGGATCGCCCTCAACACCACCGGCCTGGGCCACCCGGCCGATCCCGAGGTCACCGCCCTCACCCAGGAGGTCGGCCTGCTGCTGGAGCGCCTGGGCCACCAGGTCGAGGAGGTCGACCCGCCGGTGGCCGCGTCCTTCGCCGACGACTTCCTCCTCTACTGGGCGTTCCTGGCCACGGCGATGGTCAAGGGCGGCCGGCTGCTCCACGGCCGCAGCTTCGACCCGTCGCGCCTGGACAACCTGACCCGCGGGCTGGACCGGCACGCCCGCCGCAACCTGCACCGGCTCCCCGGCGCGATCGCGCGGCTCAAGCGCACCTCGGCGCAGTCCGACCTCTTCCACCAGAAGTACGACGTGTCGCTGACCCCTACGCTCGCGCTGCCCACGCCGCGGATCGGGTGGCTGGACCCGACCCAGCCCTACGACGTGCTCATGGAGCGGCTGATGCAGTGGGTGGCCTTCACGCCGCTGCACAACGGCACCGGCGCACCGGCGATCTCGCTGCCCCTCGCGACCACCTCCACGGGCCTTCCGCAGGGGATGATGTTCGGCGCCGGGGCCGGCCAGGAGGGCACCTTGATCGGGCTCGCGTACGAGCTCGAGGAGGCCCGTCCGTTCCGGGCGATCACGGCCTGAATTGCAGGTGGGACCCCGGATTTTGCGCCTCGGTTCGGCGCCTGTAATGTTTCCCGGCGTTGCCCCCTTAGCTCAGTGGTAGAGCACTTCCATGGTAAGGAAGGGGTCGTCCGTTCAATCCGGACAGGGGGCTCGGAGATAGGGGCGCCGGCCGATCCAGTCGGCCCGGCGCTCTCGTCTTGTGGCGGGGTAGCTCAGACGGTTAGAGCGCACGACTCATAATCGTGAGGTCTGGGGTTCGATCCCCCATCCCGCTACCGCGACCGGCACCACCCAAGCAATGAAGGAAGTCCTCCAGTGGCCAGCAAGAGCAGCGACGTTCGCCCGAAGATCACGCTCGCGTGCGTGGACTGCAAGGAGCGCAACTACATCACCAAGAAGAACCGCCGCAACGACCCCGACCGGTTGGAGCTGGCGAAGTTCTGCCCGCGGTGCCGCAAGCACACCGCGCACCGCGAGACCCGCTGACCCCAGCGCGTACGCCGAGGGCCTGATCCCGTCCGGGATCGGGCCTTTCGCGTTCCCTAGGCTTGGCCCGTGACCGAACGCCTGGCCGACCACACCACCCTGCGCCTGGGCGGCGCTGCCCGCCGATGGGTGCGCGCGACGACCGAGCAGGAGCTGGTCGCGGCCGTCGACGAGGCCGACCGAGCCGGCGAGCCGGTCCTGGTCCTCGGCGGGGGGAGCAACCTGGTCGTGGCCGACGAGGGCTTCGCGGGCACCGTCGTCCAGGTCGCGACCACCGGTGTCGTCTCCGACACCGAGACGGTCGACCGCACCCGCACCTCGGTGTGCGGCGGCGCGATGGTGACAGTCGCGGCGGGGGAGTCGTGGGACGCCTTCGTCGCCCGTGCGATCGAGGCCGGCTGGGTCGGTGTCGAGGCGCTGTCCGGCATCCCCGGCACCGTCGGCGCCACCCCGATCCAGAACGTCGGCGCCTACGGCCAGGAGGTCGCCCAGACGATCGCCCGGGTGCGGGTCTGGGACCGGCGGCTGCACGGCATCCGCACCTTCGCGGCCGCCGACTGCGGCTTCGCCTACCGGTCCTCCCGGTTCAAGGCCGACCCCGGCCGGCACGTGGTCCTGGAGGTCACCTTCCAGCTGCCCGTCGGCGACGCCTCCGCCCCGGTCGCGTACGCCGAGCTGGCCCGTGCCCTGGGCGTGGAGGTCGGTCAGCGGGCCGGTCTCGCCGACGTGCGCGAGGCGGTCCTCGCGCTGCGGGCCGGCAAGGGGATGGTCCTCGACCCGGCCGACCACGACACCTGGAGCGCCGGGTCGTTCTTCACCAACCCCGTCGTCGAGCCCGCGAGCGTCCCGGAGGGCGCACCGGCGTACCCCCAGGGCGACGGGACCGTGAAGACGAGCGCGGCCTGGCTGATCGAGCACGCGGGCTTCGCCAAGGGCTACGGCAACGAGCGGGTGTCGCTCTCGACCAAGCACACCCTGGCGCTCACCAACCGCGGCGGCGCGTCCACGGACGACCTGCTCGAGCTGGCCCGCGAGGTGCGGGACGGGGTGCGGTCGGCGTACGGGATCGAGCTGGTCAACGAGCCGGTCATGCTCGGCTGCGCCCTCTGACCTACGCCTCCGGCTGCGCCTGCAACCAGGTGTCCACGTCCGCCAGCGCCGCATCCCGTACGTCGGACGGCGCGCGGCTGGCCCGCAGCGACATCCGGCCGAGCTCCGCGAGGGTCTCGTCGGGCAGGTCGTGCGCGGCGCGCATGGTGGCGTACTGCCCTGCGAGCCGCGACCCGAACAGCAGCGGGTCGTCGGCGCCCAGTGCGACGGTCGCCCCGGCCGCGAGGAGGGTGGGCAGCGGCACTGACGTCAGGTCGGAGTAGACCCCGAGCGCCACGTTGGACGTCGGGCAGACCTCCAGCGCCACGCCGCGCTCGACGATGCGGTCGAGCAGCCGCGCGTCCTCGGCGGCGCGGACGCCGTGCCCCAGCCGGTCGGCGTGCAGGGCGTCCAGGCAGGTCACGATGTGCTCGGGCCCGCGCAGCTCCCCGCCGTGTGGGGCCAGCAGCAGGCCGGCCCGCTCCGCGATCGCGAACGCCGGCGCGAACGAGGCCGTGTCGCCGCGCCGCTCGTCGTTGGAGAGCCCGAAGCCGACCACCCCGCGACCGGCGTACTGGGCGGCCAGGCGGGCCAGCGTACGGGCGTCCAGGGGGTGCCGGGTGCGGTTGGCGGCGATGACGATGGCGACCGGGAGGCCGGTCGAGGCGGTGGCGTCGGCGGCCGCGTCGATGACCAGGTCGGTGAACGCGGTGATGCCGCCGAAGCGGGCGGCATACCCGCTGGGGTCGACCTGGATCTCCAGCCACCGGCCGCCGTCGCGCACATCGTCCTCGGCGGCCTCGCGCAGCAGCCGTCGTACGTCGTCCTCGGTGCGGACCACCGACCGCGCCACGTCGTAGAGGCGCTGGAACCGGAACCAGCCCTTCTCGTCGGCGGCCGAGAGCTGGGGCGGCCACTGGCCGACCAGCTGGTCGGGGAGGCTGATGCCGTCGCGGTCGGCGAGCTCGATCAGCGTGCCGTGCCGCATCGACCCGGTGAAGTGCAGGTGCAGGTGCGCCTTGGGGAGTGCTCGCAGATCCCTGCCGGTGGTCGCGGTCGCCATGGTCGCGTCATCCTAGGTGGCGGGCGGGCCCGAGCGGATGCGCCCGCCTCCGATTGGTGGGCGTTGCCCGCTATGCGTAGACTCGCTCCGGTGGCTTTCCCCACATGGTGAGTCGCGCCCTTGATCGGGTGTGGATCGGCCGGGGTGAGTCCGAAGGGCACTAGCTCAATTGGCAGAGCATCGGCCTCCAAAGCCGAGGGTTGGGGGTTCAAGTCCCTCGTGCCCTGCGAATGAACGACGATGAGAAGGAAGGGTGAAGCAGCGTGTCGGACGCCCCCGTAGTCCGCGGTGACCGGTCGGGCAACAAGCCGGCCGACAAGCGCACCGGACCGGTGACCTTCTATCGGCAGATCGTTGCCGAGCTGCGCAAGGTCGTGTGGCCCACCCGCGACCAGCTCGTCACCTACTTCTTCGTCGTCATGGCGTTCGTGCTGTTCATGATCGCGCTCGTCTCCCTGCTCGACCTCGGTCTGGGCAAGGTGGCGTTCGAGGTCTTCGGCGGCTCGAACAGCAACAACCCGTAATCCCCGCAGACTGATGGAGCAACACGTGTCGGAGCAGTACGACTCGGCGACCGATCTCGACGAGGCGGCCGAGCAGGTCGACGCCGTGGAGACCGCAGAGGACGTCGCGGACGAGGACGTTGCGACGGCCGACGAGGGCGAGCAGAGCGTCGAGGTCGACGAGACCGTCGACGTCGAGGGCGCCGATGAGGACGCCGCCGTCGAGGACATCGAGGACGCTGCCGCCGAGCCCGTCGCCGAGGACCCGCTCGAGGCGTTCCGCCGTGAGCTGTGGGCCAAGCCCGGTGACTGGTTCGTGGTGCACACCTACTCCGGCATGGAGAACCGGGTGAAGCAGAACCTCGAGAACCGCATCCACTCCCTCAACATGGAGGACTACATCCACGAGATCGTGGTCCCCACCGAGGAGGTCGCGGAGATCAAGAACGGCCAGCGCAAGATGGTCAAGCGCACCGTTCTCCCCGGCTACGTGCTGGTCCGGATGGACCTCACCGACGAGTCCTGGGCCGCGGTGCGGCACACCCCGTCGGTCACCGGCTTCGTCGGCCACAGCCACCAGCCGGTCCCGCTGAGCATGACCGAGGTCGAGAACATGCTCGCCCCCGCCGTCGTCGCGGTCGCCGCCGCGGAGGCCGAGGCTGCCGCAGCGGCCGCCACCGGCGGCACGCCGGCGCCGGCCGCGAAGAAGCCGATCGAGGTCGCGGACTTCGGTGTCGGCGACTCCGTCATGGTCGTCGACGGCCCGTTCGCGACGCTGCACGCGACCATCACCGAGATCAACGCCGAGGCCCAGCGGGTCAAGGCGCTGGTCGAGATCTTCGGCCGGGAGACCCCGGTCGAGCTGAGCTTCAGCCAGGTCCAGAAGGTCTGAGCTGAGAGGGCCGCACCACGCGGCTCGGCAGGTGGCAGAGACGTACGTCGTACGCCTCGTCATGACCACGAGATAGGAAAGAGAGAACCAGGGAATGCCTCCCAAGAAGAAGATCGCCGCGCTGGTCAAGGTGCAGCTGCAGGCCGGCTCGGCCACCCCGGCCCCGCCGGTCGGTACGGCCCTCGGTCCGCACGGCGTCAACATCATGGACTTCTGCAAGGCCTACAACGCCCAGACCGAGTCCATGCGCGGCAACGTGATCCCCGTCGAGATCACCATCTACGAGGACCGCAGCTTCGACTTCATCACGAAGACGCCGCCGGCCGCCGAGCTGATCAAGAAGGCCGCCGGTCTGTCCAAGGGCTCCTCGGTCCCGCACAAGGACAAGGTCGGCAAGCTGACCAAGGACCAGATCCGCGAGATCGCCACCACGAAGCTCCCGGACCTCAACGCGAACGACATCGACGCCGCCATGCTGATCATCGAGGGCACTGCGCGCTCGATGGGCGTCACCACCGACTGAAACCCCTGTGGAAGGGCCGCGCTGGCCCGCTGACCACATCTCCTCACCTACTTGAAGGAACACATCATGCAGCGCAGCAAGACCTACCGCGCGGCGTCGGAGTCGTTCGACAAGAACGAGCTGTTCGCCCCGCTGGCCGCGATCAAGATCGCCAAGGCCGCGTCCAAGAAGAAGTTCGACGAGACCGTCGACGTCAGCATGCGGCTGGGTGTCGACCCCCGCAAGGCCGACCAGATGGTCCGTGGCACCGTCTCCCTGCCGCACGGCACGGGCAAGACCGTCCGCGTCCTCGTGCTGGCCAACGCCGACAAGGCCGAGGCCGCCCGTGAGGCCGGCGCCGACTTCGTCGGTGGCGACGAGCTCATCGACAAGATCGCCGGCGGCTGGCTCGACTTCGACGCCGTCGTCGCGACCCCGGACCTGATGGGCAAGGTCGGCAAGGTCGCCCGTGTCCTCGGTCCGCGCGGCCTCATGCCGAACCCGAAGACGGGCACCGTCACCCCGGACCCGGCCAAGGCCGTGACCGACATCAAGGGCGGCAAGATCGAGTTCCGGGTCGACCGGCACGCGAACCTGCACTTCATCATCGGCAAGGCGTCCTTCTCCGAGCAGGCGCTCGCCGAGAACTACGCCGCCGCCCTCGAGGAGGTGCTGCGGCTCAAGCCGGCCAGCTCCAAGGGCCGCTACCTGAAGAAGGTCACCGTCTCCACGACCATGGGCCCCGGTGTCCAGGTCGACCCCAACCGCGTCAAGAACGTCGCGGTCGAGGACGAAGCCTGAGGCCTCACCTGATCAGCCCGATGCCCGCCACCCGATGGGTGGCGGGCATCGGCCTTTTCTCCGGATCGGCTCACGGCAGCAGCAGCGCGCTGTCGCCGAACTCGTGCCACAGGTAGCCCTCGGTGACCGCGGCGTCGTAGGCCGCCTGCGCCAGCTCGGCCCCGGCCACCGCCTCGACCAGCAGCAGGTGAGAGGCGCCCGGGTCGTGCCAGCCCGTGACCAGACCGCCGACCACCTGGGGCGGGGCCGCGGGCGTGATGACGCGGTCGGTCCAACCGTCGGTGGCGACGACACGGCCGTCCCGCACGGCGGACTCCAGGGCCCGGGTGACCGACGTACCGACCGCGACGACGCGGCCGCCCCGATCCAGGGTCGCGTTGACGAGTGCGGCGGTCGCGGCGGGCACGGCGTACCGCTCGTCCTGCGGTGCCTCGCCCGCCTCCTGCGAGCTGACCCCGGTGTGCAACGTGATCGGCGCGATGGTGACCCCGCGCCGGCGTACCCGGTCGGCGAGCGCGTGGGTGAACGGCCGCGCGGCCGTCGGCATCTCGGCGCTGCCCGGCACCGTGGAGAAGATGCTCTGGTACGCCGCCAGCGGGTAGCGCCGGTCGAGGTAGCCGTAGGAGATCGGGCGACCCTCGGTTGCCAGCAGCCGTCGCAGGTCGCCGATCACCGCGGCGCGCCACAGCCGGTTGCCCGACCCGGTCGGCGAGGAGGCGGCGGGGTACGGCGCGACCAGCCGCATCGTGACGCCACTGGCGCGGATCGTGTCGCCGGCCGCCGCGTCGAGCACCGCCCGGGCGGCCACCGGTGCGGTGCGCAGCTCGACCACCCGCGTGCCGTCGTCCAGGGTGGACGCCACGTGGAGCACCACCGGGCCGCGCCCGACCAGCTCGGCGTCGACCTGGCCCGGCACCGTCGCGCTGTCGTTGACGACGAGCACGTCGCCGGGGGCGAGGTGCTCGGCCAGGTGCGTGAACCGGGCGTGCTCCACCCGACCCGGGCGCGCCACCAGGAGGCGTACGTCGTCCCGCGATCGCCCGCGGAGCTCGGGTGGCGCCGTCGCGGTGGCGTCGGGACGCTCGGCGAAGATCACTCGCGGCTGCTCGGCCAGCCTGCTCACGACGTCACCGGCTCGGGCAGGTCGGCCGCGCGGTAGCGGCCGGACGCCGGACGCCCCGCGAGCAGCGCGAGCAGGCGAGGGACGACGGTCTCGGGCAGCGGCCGGTCGGAGATGTCCTCGCCGGGGAAGGCGGCCTGGTGCATGGCCGTGCGCAGGTCGCCGGGATCGATCGCGTACCCGCTCAGGGCCGGGTTCTCGGCGGCGTACTGCAGCACCACGTGCTCGAGGGCCGCCTTGCTGGCGCCGTACATGCCCCAGCCGTCGTAGTGCTCGGCGGCGGCATCGGAGGTGATGCCCACCAGCACGCCGGCACTCGCCACGAGCCGCGGGAGCAGCTCGCCGGTGAGGATCAGCGGTGCGCCGACGTTGGTCCGGAAGGTGGCCTGGATGTCCTCGGGCGTGATCCGCTCGAGCCGGGGGAGAGGGGTCGGGCCCAGGGTGCTCGCGTTGTGGACGAGCAGGTCGAGGCCGCCGGCCCGATCCACCTCGGCGATGAGGCGGGCGCGGTGGTCGGCATCGGTGATGTCCCCGGGGACCGTGGTGACGCCAGGTCCCTCGACGGCCGCGAGCCGCGCCGCGTCCCGCCCGTCGGTGATGACGGTCCAGCCCTGCTGGACCAGGCCGGCGACGAGAGCCCGGCCGAGGCCGGCGGAGCCGCCGGTCACAAGAGCCACTGACATGGCTTCCTCCTTGATCGTGGATGAGTTCCCTGCCAGTGTTGAAGTTCAAGTTAACTTGAGTTCAAGGGGAAGGCTGAGGAGCGGCATGGATCGACACGATCGGCTGACGGTGACCCAGGTGAGCCGGCGCAGCGGCTTCGCCCCCTCGGCGCTGCGCTTCTACGAGGAGCGGGGGCTGATCGCGGCGGGCAGGACCCCCGGCGGGCGCCGGGAGTACGAGCGTGCGGTCCTGCGCCGGCTGGCCTTCATCCGCGCCGCCAGCAACATCGGCCTCACCCTCGAGGAGACCCGGGAGGAGCTCGGCCGGCTCCCCGAGAACCGGACGCCGACCAAGGCGGATTGGGCACGGATCTCCGACCACTGGCGTGCCCGGCTCGAGGAGCGCATCGGTGCGCTCGAGCGGCTGCGCGACGGGCTCGACTCCTGCATCGGCTGCGGCTGCCTGTCCCTCAAGCACTGCGGCATCGCGAACCCCGGCGACGTGGCCGGGGTCCGCGGGGACGAGCCGGGTGCGGCGTACCTGCCGCCGGTGCTCAGGAGGTGAGGGCCTCGAGCGCGGCGAGCTCGACGCACACCGCGACGCCGGCCATCGCCGTCTCGACCTCCGCGAGGGACGGGAAGGTCGGCGCGAGCCGGATGTTGCGGTCGTCGGGGTCCTTGCCGAGCGGGAACGCCGAGCCGGCGGGCGTCAGGGCGATGCCCGCCTCCTTGGCCAGCTGGACGGTCCGGCTGGCGGTGCCGTCGAGCACGTTGAGGTCGACGAAGTAGCCGCCGGTCGGCCGGCTCCAGGTGGCGATGCCGAGTCCGTCGAGCCGCGCGGTCAGCGCCGTCTGCACGGCCTCGAACTTCGGCGCGATGAGGTCGCGGTGCTTGCGCATGTGGGCACGTACGCCGTCGGCGTCGCCGAAGAACTCCACGTGCCGCAGCTGGTTGATCTTGTCCGGGCCGATCGCGGCGAAGCCGAGTCGCTGCAGGTACCATGCGACGTTGTTGGGTGAGGCGGCCAGGCAGGCCACGCCGGCGCCGGCGTAGGTGATCTTCGAGGTCGAGGCGAACATGATCGGCCGGTTCGGGTGACCCGAGACCGCGGCCAGGCTCAGGGCGTCCGCGCTCTTCACCTCGACGTCGGTGAGGTGGTGCACGGCGTAGGCGTTGTCCCACAGGATCCGGAAGTCGGGAGCGGCGGTCTCCATCGCCATCAGCTCGGCGGCCACCTCGGTGGTGCACACCGAGCCGGTCGGGTTCGCGTACGTCGGCACCAGCCACATGCCCTTGACCGCCGGGTCGGCGACGAGCGCGCGCACCGCCGGGACGTCCGGGCCGTCCTCGTGCATCGGCACGGTGACCATCTCGATGCCGAGCTCGGCCAGCATGGTGAAGTGCCGGTCGTAGCCCGGCACCGGGCAGATGAACTTCACGACCGGCTCGTCCTTCCACGGACGGGGCGAGTCGGGGCCGCCCTTGAGCAGCAGCCAGCTGACGACCTGGTACATCATCGACAGGCTGGAGTTGCCGCCCGCGACCACCTGGTCCGGCGCCACGGAGAGCAGGTCGCCGAAGATCTCGCGCATCTCCGGCAGGCCGTTCAGCTCCCCGTAGTTGCGGACGTCGACGCCGGCGCGGTCCTTGGTCGTCGAGGGCAGCGTGAGCAGCCCGTCGGAGAGGTCGAGCTGGTCGGCGCCGGGCTTGCCGCGGGTGAGGTCGAGCTGGAGGCCCTTGGCCTGCAGCGAGGCGTAGTCGGCACGTGCGGCGGTGAGCCGCTCGGCGAGGTCGGCGGGGGAGGCCTGGGTCAGCGTCGTCACAGCACCTATCGTGCCAGCACCGACGATTTGGTACGCCGGGCGGGCGTCCGTAGTCTTGCCTCTTGAAACCAGAGACCGCTGGTCGCCGGTGCTGCCCCGAAGTGATGACGGGTGGAGCCGGTCGAAGGTCCCGCAAGGGCGACCCGCGCAGGATTCGAAGCAGTGCCGCGCGACCTGAGAATGGCCGCTCGTCCCCGCCCCGGAGCCTGTGCCCGGGGCGATCGTCATTTGCGGGCCGGACAGGCACGCGGTCTCATCCGATCCGGAAGGAGACCCATGGCGCGGGCAGACAAGCAGGCCGCCGTCGCGGAGATGACTGACGAGTTCAGTGCATCCGCTGGCGCTGTGCTGACCGAGTACCGCGGTCTCACCGTCAAGGAGCTGCAGACGCTGCGTCGCTCCCTCGGTGCGAACGCCAACTACGCCGTGGTCAAGAACACGCTGGCCAAGCTCGCCGCATCTGAGGCGGGCATCGAGGGCTTCGACGAGCTCCTCACCGGTCCCACCGCCATCGCCTTCATCAAGGGCGATGTCGTCGAGGCCGCCAAGGGCCTGCGTGACTTTGCCAAGGCGAACCCCGCTCTTGTGATCAAGGGCGGCGTTCTGGACGGCAACATCCTCGACCCGGCCGAGATCGCCAAGCTGGCCGATCTCGAGTCCCGCGAGGTGCTCCTGGGCAAGATGGCCGGCGCGATGCTGGCCTCGCTCTCCCAGGCCGTCTACCTCCTCAACGCCCCGCTCGCCCAGGCTGCCCGGCTCGCCGGCGCCCTGGAGGCGAAGGCGCAGGAGGACCCCTCGATCCTCGCAGGTGGTGCCGGTGCTCCGGCCGCTGCCGAGGAGACCCCGGCCGCTGAGGTCGTCACGGAGGAGGCTGCCGACGAGGCCGCTCCCGCCGAGGCGCCCGAGGCCGAGTCCACCGACGCCTGACCTCAGGCCGACGTACACCACCTGAAACCCCGGCTCACACCGCATGGTGCGGCCAGAGAACCAAGAAGGAGACGCCACCATGGCGAAGCTCAGCACTGACGAGCTGCTCGACGCGTTCAAGGAGATGACGCTGATCGAGCTGTCCGAGTTCGTGAAGCAGTTCGAGGAGACCTTCGGCGTCACCGCCGCTGCCCCGGTCGCCGTTGCCGCTGCCCCCGCCGCCGGCGGCGCCGCGGGCGGTGCCGACGAGGCTGCCGCGCAGGACGAGTTCGACGTCGTCCTCGAGGGCGCCGGCGACAAGAAGATCAACGTCATCAAGGAGGTGCGCGCTCTGACCTCCCTCGGCCTGAAGGAGGCCAAGGACCTCGTTGAGGGCGCGCCGAAGGTCGTCCTGGAGAAGGTCAACAAGGAGACCGCTGACAAGGCGAAGGAGGCCCTCGAGGCCGCCGGCGCCAGCGTCACCCTCAAGTGACGTTCTGATCCACCCGCGAGCGGGCTTCCCTTCGGGGGAGCCCGCTCGTGTCTTTTTCGATCCTCCCGCGAACCTCGTCCGCGCTCGGACACGTTGCCGCAACGAAACTGTCTCGGAAGCCGGCAAAGCGTGACGGGGGCCACGGTTTGCGCGTAACCTGCCCGTCGGGATGGCGTTGTACTGACCGGTACGACGTGGCCCAGGCCACAGTGCGAGGCGCGAGCCTCGGGCCGCCATGGCTCCGGCAGGCCAACCGTGTTTTGGAGAGAGGGTTCAAATGGGCGTCGACGTCGCAGTGACCAACCTGACCAAGCAGTTCGGCAAGCAGCTGATCTGGAAGGGTGTCACGCTGACCCTCCCCGCCGGCGAGATCTCGGTGATGCTGGGCCCGTCCGGTACCGGCAAGTCCGTCTTCCTCAAGGCCCTCATCGGCCTGATCAAGCCCGACGAGGGCTCGATCGTGATCGAGGGCACCGACATCGCCTCCTGCTCCGAGAAGGAGCTCTACGAGGTCCGCAAGCTGTTCGGCGTGCTGTTCCAGGACGGCGCGATGTTCGGCTCGATGAACCTCTACGACAACGTCGCGTTCCCGCTGCGCGAGCACACTCGCAAGGGCGAGTCCGAGATCCGTGACATCGTCATGGAGAAGATGGACCTGGTCGGTCTGCTCGGTGCCGAGGACAAGCTCCCCGGTGAGATCTCCGGTGGTATGCGCAAGCGTGCCGGTCTGGCCCGCGCGCTGGTCCTCGACCCCGAGATCCTGCTGATCGACGAGCCGGACTCCGGTCTGGACCCGGTCCGCACCTCGTTCATCAACCAGCTCTTCATCGACCTGAACGCCCAGATCGACGCGACGTTCCTGATCGTGACCCACGACATCCACTCGGTGCGGATCGTGCCGGACCAGATCGGCCTGCTCTACCACAAGCACCTGGCCATGTACGGTCCGCGCGAGATGCTGCTGTCCTCCGACGAGCCCGTGGTGCGTCAGTTCCTCAACGCCCAGACCGTCGGTCCGATCGGCATGTCGGAGGAGAAGGACGCCGACCAGCTGGCCGCGGAGAAGGACATGAACCTTCCGCCGCTCCCGCCGATCCCCCTCCAGCTCGAGCCGTCCAACGGCATCCCGCGCCGCTCTCAGCGCGAGCCGGGCGCCTGGTGTCGTGAGCACGGCATCACCCCGCCGCCGGGCTCCTTCACCAAGGAAGCCGAGCACGCCAGCGGATCCTCGCAGGCACACTGACGGGACACCCCCACACCATGTCCCTCACGGCAGCTCGGGTCTTCCGGCCGGTAGGGACGGCAGGAAAGCTCTTCGCCTTCGCGCTCGACGTGGGGCGCGGACTGTTCCGCCGTCCGTTCCAGCTGCGGGAGTTCGTCCAGCAGGCCTGGTTCATCGCCTCGGTCACGATCATCCCGACGGCGCTGGTCGCGATCCCCTTCGGCGCGGTCATCGCGCTGCAGGTCGGTGGCCTGATCAAGCAGTTCGGCGCGCAGTCCTTCACCGGGTCGGCGTCGGTGCTCGCGGTCATCCAGCAGGCGGCGCCCATCGGCACGGCCCTGCTGATCGCCGGCGCCGGCGGCTCGGCCATCGCGGCCGACCTCGGGGCCCGCAAGATCCGTGAAGAGCTCGACGCGATGATGGTGCTCGGCATCGACCCGATCCAGCGCCTGGTCGTGCCCCGGGTCCTGGCCTGCATGCTCGTCTCGGTGTTCCTCAACGGCATGGTGAGCGTCGTCGGCGTCGTCGGCGGCTACGTGTTCAACGTGATCCTGCAGGACGGCACGCCCGGCGCCTACCTGGCCAGCTTCACCGCGCTGGCCCAGCTGCCGGACGTGTGGATCGGCCTGATCAAGGCGCTGGTCTTCGGGCTGATCGCCGCGATCGTGGCGTCGTACAAGGGCATGGACGCGAAGGGCGGCCCGAAGGGTGTCGGCGACGCGGTCAACGAGTCGGTCGTCATCACCTTCCTGCTGCTGTTCATCGTGAACTTCGTGCTGAGCACCATCTACCTCCAGATCATTCCTCCGAAGACGGGCTGAGGGAGGACACGGCGATGGCGAACGTCAAGGCGATCTACGAGCGACCCCTCAAGGGTCTCGACACCCTCGGGCACGAGCTGAGCTTCTACCTGCGGGTGCTCGCGGCCGTCCCGCGCGCGGTCGTGCGCTTCCCGCGCGAGGTGCTGCGGATCCTGGCCGAGGTGACCCTCGGCTCGGGTGCGCTGGCCGTCATCGGCGGCACGGTCGGCGTCATCATCGGCATGACCTTCTTCACCGGCGCGCAGGTGGGTCTGTCGGGGTACGCCGCGCTCAACCAGCTCGGCACGGCGGCCTTCGCGGGCTTCGTGTCGGCGTACTTCAACACCCGCGAGATCGCGCCCCTGGTCGCGGGCATCGCCCTCGCGGCGACGGTCGGCTGCGGCTTCACCGCCCAGTTGGGCGCCATGCGGATCTCCGAGGAGATCGACGCCGTGGAGGTCATGGCGATCCCGTCGATGCAGTACCTCGTGGCGACCCGGGTCTTCGGCGGCCTCATCGCCATCATCCCGCTCTACGTCGTGGGCCTGCTGTCGTCGTACGTCGCCAGCCAGCTCGTCGTGACGCTGTACTACCGGCAGTCCGTCGGCACCTACAAGCACTACTTCAACGAGTTCCTGCCACCCGGCGACGTGCTGTGGTCGTTCGGCAAGGTGCTCGTCTTCGCCGTCATCGTGATCCTCATCCACTGCTACCACGGCTACGCCGCGAGCGGTGGTCCCGCCGGAGTGGGTGTGGCCGTGGGCCGCGCCGTCCGGACCAGCATCGTCGCCATCAACGTCGTCGACCTGCTGCTGTCGATGGCGATCTGGGGCGCGTCGACCACCGTCAGATTGGCGGGGTGAGGGGAGATGTCTCTGCTCCGCTCCCCGCGTCTGCTCGGCGTGGTGTTCATCGCGCTGCTGCTGGGCTCGGTGTACCTGACCTACGCGACGTTCACCAAGAAGTTCTCCAGCTACGACCGGGTGACCCTCGAGACCTCGACCATCGGCCTCCAGCTGCCCACCCGCGCCGACGTCAAGATCCGCGGCGTCATCGTGGGCGAGGTGCTGAAGTCCGAGGCCGATGGCGAGAACGGCGCGAAGATCACGCTGGGTCTCTATCCCGACAAGATCAGCGAGATCCCCTCCAACGTCACCGGTGCGATCGTGCCGAAGACGCTGTTCGGTGAGAAGTACGTGTCGCTGGAGATCCCGTCGACGGGCCCGGCCGGCACGAGCATCCAGACCGGCGCCGTCATCACCAGGACCGCGGTCAGCACCGAGGTCGAGGAGGTCCTCAACGACCTCTACCCGCTGCTGCGCACCGTCTCGCCGGCCGATCTGAACAGCACCCTGACCGCCATCTCGACCGCACTCGAGGGCCGCGGCAACCAGCTCGGCCAGAGCCTGACGACGGTCGACACCTACCTGAAGAAGATCAACCCGCAGATCCCGCAGCTGCTGCAGGACCTCTCGGAGACGGCCAAGGTGTCCGACACCTACGCCGACATCTTCCCGCAGATCGCCACCATCCTGGACAACACCGTGAAGACCACCGGCACCCTCCAGGAGAAGGAGACCGCGCTGACCCAGACGCTGCGTGACGTGCGCTCCTTCGCGGACACCGCGCGGGTCTTCCTCAGCCGCAACGAGGCCAACCTGCGCGAGGCCGGGGTGCTGAGCACCAGGATCCTCAAGGTCGTCGCGCGGTACGCCGTGGAGATCCCCTGCATGTCGCACGCGCTGGTCCACGTCCAGGGCCGGCTGGCCGAGGCGTTCCGCGGCTTCGAGCTGCACATCGTTCTCGAGACGCTGCCGCACCAGCCCAACCCGTACTCGCCCAAGGACCGGCCGCACTTCGGCGCGGCCGCAGGCCCCAGCTGCCACGGCCTGCCGAACCTGCCCTACAGCCAGGAGCACCCCTACCCGGGCCTGCCCTTCATGGACGACGGCGTGAGCCGCGGCCAGAGCGGCAAGGGCAACGTGCAGCGCCCGGCGCCGAGCTTCGGCACCAGCGGCCTCGGCTACCGGGGCACGCCCGGTGACGTCGACGTGCTCCGCCGGCTCCTGCAGCAGCAGTACGGCGCCGACGCCGCCGACCCGCTCTCCGTGCTCCAGGCCGGTCCGCTGGCCGTGGGAGGTGCTTCCTGATGCCCCGCGCAGGACTCGACAAGAAGACCTCGCAGGATCTCGTCCGGCTGCTCTGCTTCGTCCTCACCACCGGGCTCGCGACGAGCCTGCTGGTGATCACGATCGGCAACCTGTCGTTCCGGAGCACGCACAAGTACGAGGCGATCTTCAGCGACGCCGCGGGCGTCAACAAGGGTGACGACATCCGGGTCGCCGGGGTCCGGGTCGGCACCGTGAAGGACATCTCGATCACCAAGGACAACCAGGCCGAGGTGACCTTCAGCGTCGACTCCGACGTCCGGCTCGACGACGCGACCCACGCGCAGATCAAGTACCGCAACCTGCTCGGCCAGCGCTACATCTCGCTGTACCAGCAGGGCACCTCGGACACCGTCCTCCCCTCCGGCGGGACGCTCCCGATCAGCCGGACCAAGCCGGCCCTGAACCTGACCGTTCTCTTCGACGGCTTCAAGCCGCTGTTCGCGGCGCTGTCGCCCGACGACATCAACAAGCTGTCCTACGAGATCGTCCAGGTCTTCCAGGGCGAGGGCGGCACCCTGCAGAACCTGCTGTCCAGCACCGCCTCGGTGACCCAGACGCTGGCCGACCGGGACAAGGTCATCGGGCAGCTGCTCGACAACCTGTCCTACGTGCTCAACCACGTGGCGGCACGCGACCACCAGCTGGGGCGTCTCATCGTCAGCTTCAAGCGGCTGGTCACGGGCCTGAACAAGGACCGCGGTCCGATCCTGGGGTCGCTCAACAGCATCTCCGCGCTGTCGGTGCAGACGGCGAGCCTGGTCCAGGGGCTGCGGCCGCCGTTCGTGGCCGACATCCACCAGCTGCGTGCGGTCGCGACCAACCTCGACAACGGCAAGCAGGAGCTGGACCGTGCGCTGCAGGTGCTTCCGATCAAGCTGAACAAGATCGGGCGCACGGCGACGTACGGCTCCTGGTTCAACTTCTACCTGTGCCACTTCGTGGCCACCGTCCGCCTGGGCAAGCAGGTCCTCGCCCAGCCCTCCGTCAACATCGGCGCCGACCGATGCAACCTGGGATGAGGCGGGAGAGACGATGAAGCCCTTCCGCGAACGCAACCCCGTGATCGTGGGTGCCCTCAGCATCGTGACGCTGGTGCTCCTGCTCACCGCTGCGCTGCGTGCCCAGGACCTGCCGATCATCGGTGCGGGCGACACCTACTACGCCGACTTCAGCGAGGCCGGCGGCCTCAAGGTCAACGACGAGGTGCGCATCGCCGGCGTCCGCGTCGGCAAGGTCAACTCCGTCGAGCTCGAGGGCGACAAGGTCCACGTCGGGTTCAAGATCAACACCGACGCGACCCTCGGCCAGGACACCGAGGCGGCGATCCAGGTCAAGACCATCCTGGGCTCGATGTACCTCGCGCTGGTGCCGGAGGGCAGCGGCGAGCTGGCGCACGGGTCGACGATCCCGGTCGAGCACACCAGCTCGCCGTACAACGTGGTCGACGCCTTCACCGGCCTGGCCCGCAACTCCGGGAACATCGACACCGGTCAGCTGGCGCGGTCGCTGACCACCCTGGCCGACCTGACCCGCAGCACGCCGGCCTCGTTCCGGCGCGCGCTGACGGGCGTCTCCGCGCTGTCCCGGGTCGTCGCGTCGCGCGACGCCCAGGTCAACACGCTGCTCAAGAGCCTGGACCGGGTCTCGACCGTCCTCGACGCCCGTGACCAGGACATCGTGTCGCTGATGAAGGCGTCCGCGAGCCTGTTCAAGGCGGTGCTGCTGCGCAAGCAGGCCATCCACAACCTCCTCAAGGCGACCGTCACGCTCAGCACCCAGCTCACCGGCCTCGTGCGTGACACGAAGGCCGACCTGCACCCGGCGCTGCAGCACCTCGCCAACGTCGTGGACATCCTGAACAAGAACGAGGACAACATCGACAACTCGGTACGGTTGATGGCGCCGTTCTACCGCGTGTTCGCGAGCACGCTGGGCAACGGACCGTGGTTCGACACCTACATCTACAACCTGCCGCCGATCCCGGGCCCGAAGGCAGGTGGATGATGAGCGCCAAGATCCAGCGCTGGCTGCCGCTCGCGATCATCGGGGCACTGGTGATCGCCGGAGCCGTCTACCTGTTCGGCAGCGGCAGTGGTGACAAGACGGTCACCGCCTACTTCCCGCGTGCGGTGTCGCTCTACGAGGGCAGCGACGTGCGGGTGCTCGGCGTCGCGATCGGCAAGGTCGACCAGATCATCCCGAAGGGGACGCAGGTCGAGGTCGTCATGCACTACGACAAGGACGTCAAGATCCCCGCGTCGGCGAAGGCCGTCATCGTGTCTCCCGCCGTGGTCGGCGACCGGTACGTCCAGCTGACGCCGGCGTACAAGGGCGGCGACGTGATGGCCGACAACACGATCATCCAGGAGAGCAACACCGCGGTGCCGCTCGAGCTCGACCAGATCTACAGCAGCATCGACAAGCTGACCGTCGCCCTCGGGCCGAACGGTGCGAACAAGACCGGCGCGCTGACCGACCTGCTCGACCAGACGGCGCGGAACTTCGGGGGCGAGGGCGCCCAGTTCCACCAGACGATCAAGGACTTCGGCAAGTTCAGCGCGACCCTGGACGACAACAAGGACGAGCTGTTCCACTCCGCGACCAAGCTCGAGTCGTTCATCAACACCCTGGCCAAGAACGACGGCACGGTCCGCAGCTTCAACACCAACCTCGGCAAGCTGTCCACGATGCTCGCCGGGGAGCGCTCCGACCTGAGCTCCGCGCTGAGCAACCTCGGCACGGCCCTCGACGCCGTCGGGCACTTCGTCAAGGACAACCGCAGGCTGCTCGGCAAGAACATCGCCGGCCTGGACCGGGTCACCAAGATCCTGGTCAAGCGGCGCAGCCAGCTGACCGAGATCGTCAAGGCCGCCCCGCTGGCGCTGACGAACCTGTACCACACCTACAACCCGCAGGCCGGCACGCTCGACACCAACGGCAACGTGGGCAACCTGGTCACCGAGCTGACCACGCATCCGACCGACTACCTGTGCGCGCTGGTGTCCTCGCAGGACGCCAACGGCAGCATCTGCAACGTGATCAAGGGCCTGAACCTGGGTCGCGTCCAGCCCTTCGGGCAGGGGACGTGGTCCGACCAGCCCTACGACCCGACCCTCAACGGCCTGGTGGTGAAGTGATGACGCGCCGGATTCGTGCCGCGGTCGCGCTCCTCGCGGGCGTGCTGATGCTCGGTGGCTGTGGGTTCGACGTGTACTCCCTGCCCCTGCCCGGCGGTGCCGACATCGGCAGCAACCCGATCACGGTGACCGCCGACTTCCGCGACGTGCTCGACCTGGTGCCGCAGTCCGCGGTCAAGGTCAACGACGTCACCGTCGGCAAGGTGACCAAGGTCGAGCGCAAGGGCTACACCGCCGAAGTGACGATGAGCATCCGCAACGACACCGACCTGCCGGCCAACGCGACCGCGAACATCCGCCAGACCAGCCTGCTCGGCGAGAAGTTCGTGTCCCTGGACGCGCCGCTGACCGGGAGCACGGGACAGCTCGCGAGCGGCGCGACCATCCCGATCTCCCGCACGGGTCGCAACCCCGAGGTCGAGGAGGTGCTCGGCGCGCTCAGCCTGGTGTTGAACGGAGGCGGCATCGGCCGGCTCAAGATCATCACCTCCGAGCTCAACCAGGCGCTCGCGGGCCGCGAGGACTCCGCACGCTCGGTGCTCACCCAGGTCGCGCAGCTGATGTCGCAGCTCGACAGCCGCAAGCAGCAGATCGTCGCCGCCATCACCTCGGTCAACCGGCTGGCCATCCAGGCACGCCGGAACATGGGCAGCATCGATCAGGCGCTGACCAAGCTCCCCTCCGCCGTCGACTCCCTGAACCGCCAGCGTGCCGATCTGCGCAAGATGCTGCAGGCCCTGGCCCAGCTGGGGAACGTGGGCGTCCGGGTCATCAAGGCGACGAAGGTCTCGACCATCGAGTCGCTGCGGTCGCTGAACCCGGTCCTCACCCAGATCTCGGCCGCGGGCAAGGACTTCGTCAACTCCTTCAGCACCTTCCTGACCTACCCGTTCATCGACGAGTCGGTCGGCCGCGATCCCCAGGTCGCGCGCAACCTGCACATGGGCGACTACGTCAACCTGTCGGTCAACCTCGACCTGGACCTGAACAACCTCTCGCTGCCCGACGTCATCTGCATCCCGCTCAGCGGGCTGCCGCCGAACGAGTCGCTGGACCAGCTGATCAACCTCAAGAACCTCTGTGCCGGCGTCCAGCAGACGCTCAGCCAGTGCAAGCTGTCCAACCCGTCGGCGTGCGCGCAGCTGCCGCAGGCGCTGATCAAGAACCTCTGCCTCGACGGCGGCATCAGCCTGCCGCTGCTGTGCAGCAACGTGGCCAAGTCCGGCTCCGGCACGACCAGCGGGTCGGGCTCGGGGACCACCAGCTCGGTGCAGCAGCTGCTGCACAGCCTGGGCCTCGCGCGACCGGCGCCGATGACGTCGCGGCAACGGCATGACGAGGCGCGCTGGAACACCTTCACGCACGAGTACGACGTCGACATGCTCCAGCTGATGGCGGCGCCGCTGAACGCGACGGGGGCGAGCCGATGATCACCAGACGCACGAAGGTCCAGCTCCTGATCTTCACGATCATCACGCTGCTGGGCGTGAGCTACGTCGGAGCCCGCTACGCCAAGCTCGACCGCCTGGTCCTCAACGAGTCCTACACGGTCACCGCGCACTACGGCGACTCCTCCGGCGGCATCTTCACCGGCGCCGAGGTCACCTACCGTGGCGTCACCATCGGCAAGGTCAGCGACATGGAGCTGACCCACGACGGCGTCGACGTGAAGCTCGACATCGACAACAAGTGGAACAAGATCCCCGCTGACCGGCTGGTCGCGGTGGTCGGCAACCGATCGGCCGTCGGTGAGCAGTACGTCGAGCTGCAGCCCCAGACCGACGACGGCCCGTACCTGACCGACGGCTCGCAGATCGATCGCACCGAGATCCCGATCGCGACCCAGCAGCTGCTGTCCGACATCGTGACCACCGTGCACAGCGTGCACAGGAAGTCCCTGAAGACCTCGATCAACGAGCTCGGCAAGGCCTTCGACGGCACCGGCCCGGACCTGCAGCGCATCATCGACACCAGCACGTCGTTCATCAAGACGGCCAACGACAACTTCGGCGTCACTCGCGACCTGATCCGCGACAGCAACACCGTGCTCAACACCCAGGTGGCCTCGGACTCCGCGCTGCGCGCCTTCGCCCGCGGTCTGTCGGCGTTCTCGACGACCCTGGCCGGCGACGACCCGTCGCTGCGCAAGGTCATCGACAAGGGCTCGTTCGCCGCCTCGCAGCTCCGCACCTTCCTGGAGCAGAACCAGGTCCACCTCGCCTCGATCCTGAACAGCATCGTGGTGACCGGTCGGATCGTGGTGCAGAACCTGCCGGGCCTGAAGCTCGCGCTGGTGGTCTACCCGTACGCCGTGGGCGCCGGGTACGTCGTGGTCGGCAAGACCCCCGGCATCAATAAGTACGACGCCCACTTCGGCCTGGTGCTCGCCAGCGAGAAGCCGCTCGGCGGGTACACCCTGTGCCGCCGCGGCTACGAGACGACGCGGCACCGCAGCCCCTCCAACGGCGCGAACTGGGCGATGGACACCCAGGCGCACTGTGCCGAGCCGATCACCGACGGCAACGTCCGCGGCGAGCAGAACCTGCGCCGGCTCGCACCGGACTACTCGCGCATGAACAGCCGCACCGTCGCCTCGTTCGACCAGCGCACCGGCAAGCTGACGTGGGGTGCACCGACGGCCGGCTTGAGCGACAGCGGTAGCGTGGCGCCCCGGTCGCTCGGAAGGGACTCGTGGACGTGGCTGTACCTCCAACCGCTGCTCGCTCGGCAGTAGGTTCGCCGACCCTGCGCTGGAGTGTCCTGGGGGTGCTGCTCGGCATCGTCGTGGCCGCGCTCGCGGTCTCGGTCATCGCGGTGGCACGCCAGGACGGCGGCAGCCTCTCGGCGAAGATCGACACGCTGCGGAACCCCGGTGCCGCCGTCGACGAGGCCACGCTGGCGCGCGAGCAGGCGCTCGGCGTCGGTCAGGACTTCGTGACCCGGTTCAACACCTACGGTCCCCAGATGCTGGCCAAGGACGGCACCATGCCGGCGTACGAGGGACTCAGCAAGGTGATGACCTCCAAGTTCGCCGCGGTGTTCGCGAAGAACGTCGGGTACGCCGAGGCGACCGTGAAGCAGAACCGGATCCGGCGGACCGCGACGGTGTACGGCGCCGGTGTCTCGGACATCGACGCCGACACGGCGACCGTGATCGTGGCCGGCATCGCGCGGTTCGCCTACCCGAACCCGAAGCAGAAGGGTGGCTGGCTGCAGTTCGACCCCGAGCGCTTCCGCTACGCGGTCTCGCTGGTCAAGCAGGACGGCCAGTGGCTGGTCGACGACCTCGACGACATCGATGACGGCCTGCCCCCGCTCGGCGAGGCCGGCGGTACGACGGGCGGCGGCTCGGGCAGCCTGCCCTCGCCGGCGCCGAGCCTGTCCGGGTCGAAGACCGGGAGCGGATCGTGAGCCCGAACCTCTACGACCTCCTCGACGTCGAGGAGTCCGCCTCGGCCGACGAGGTGCGGGCGGCCTGGAAGGCTGCCATCGCGGACCTGGAGCCGAGCGACCGCCGGTTCCGGGCGTTCAACGACGCGGCAGGGGTCCTGCTGGACCCGGCCAAGCGCTCGGCGTACGACGAGGAGCTGGCGACCGCCCGCGCGACCGAGGTCGACGACGAGCCGGAGCACGAGCCGGAGCACGAGCCTGCCAGCGTCGAGCCGGTGCCCGACCCGGTGACCGAGCCCCTGTCCCCGGTGGCGGTGTCCGTGGACGAGGTCGATGAGGCCGACGACGCCGACGCCCCCGCTGAGGCCAACCAGTCGGGGCCGGCCGAGGCCGTGGACGTGAGCGACACCGCCCCCGCCGCCCCCGGCCCGGCGCTGTGGGCGCTGGCCGTGGCGGGCGTCGTGGCGCTGGCCGCCGTGATCCTCGCGGTCTGGGTCCTCACCCGGCCCGGCGTGGACGACTCCGCGGACCAGAAGACAGGCGCCGCGGCCGTGGCCGCCGATCCGTCGGCGGTGGAGCGGTTCGTGTCGGACACCCTGGTGCCCGCCATGTCCTACGACTACCGGACGTGGAACGCGGACCTGGCCAAGTTCGAGGCCTACATGACGCCGACCGAGGCCGCGAAGTACAAGCGCGGCTGGAAGGCGCTCGGCCCCCAGGTCGAGCAGCAGCACGCGGTCGTCGCCTCGCACGTCCCGACCGACGCGCCGGGCACGGGCCTCACCCGCATCTCCGACGACGGCACCCGGGCCGTCGTGCTGGCGTTCATCGACCAGGACGTGCGCAAGCTCGCAACGGCGCCGTTCACGCTCAAGATGTGGGCCACGTTCGTGCTGGCGAAGGACCCGTCGACCGGCTCCTGGCTCGTCGACGACGTGTGCACCGACAGCGCCTGCTCCTGAACTTCGGGGCGTCCGGCCGCGCGGGGTGCTTGACCTGAGGGCCCGACACGAGCATGCTCTAGGCAGCATCGTGGTGGTTTGCGAGGCCTGACTTGTCTTGCGTCCATTATTCGGCTAACGTGGCGCTTTGCGCCTGCCCTCAAATGCTCTTCTGCCTGCCCGGTGGCCGAAGTTGTGGTGGGATCGGCGCTCTCGCACAGCGTTACCGTCGAAGGACAACTCTTGGCCGCGCGCACCACTCCCGGTAAGTCCCGCATCTCTTTCGCGAAGATCAGCGAACCCATGGAGCTTCCGAAGCTCCTGGCGCTCCAGACCGACAGCTTCGACTGGCTGATCGGCAACGAGATCCACGCAGAGCGGGTCGCCGCTCGCCGGGCCGCCGGCGAGGACGTCTCCGACAAGTCCGGTCTCACCGAGATCTTCGAGGAGATCTCGCCGATCGAGGACTTCTCCGAGACGATGTCGCTCTCGTTCGAGAACCCGGTCTTCTACGACCCCAAGTACACCGTCGACGAGTGCAAGGAGAAGGACCTCACCTACTCCGCGCCCCTCTACGTCTCGGCGGAGTTCACCAACAACGAGACCGGTGAGATCAAGGGCCAGACGGTATTCATGGGCGACTTCCCGCTGATGACCCCCAAGGGCACCTTCGTCATCAACGGCACCGAGCGCGTCGTGGTCTCCCAGCTGGTCCGCAGCCCGGGCGTCTACTTCGAGCGCACCGCCGACAAGACCTCCGACAAGGACATCTACACCGCCAAGCTCATCCCGAGCCGTGGCGCGTGGCTGGAGTTCGAGATCGACAAGCGCGACATGGTCGGCGTACGCCTCGACCGCAAGCGCAAGCAGAACGTCACGGTGCTGCTCAAGGCGCTGCAGGCGGTCGCCGAGGACACCGGCGAGGCCTACGACTACGAGGCCGTCATGGCCGACCTGCGTCAGTTCGAGTCGATCCAGCTGACCGAGGAGAAGGACAACACCCAGGGGCCGGACGACGCGCTGCTGGACATCTACCGCAAGCTGCGCCCGGGCGAGCCGCCGACGCGTGAGGCCGCGCTGACGCTGCTGAAGAACTACTACTTCAACCCCAAGCGCTACGACCTGGCCAAGGTCGGCCGGTACAAGATCAACAAGAAGCTCGGCCAGCACGAGGCGTTCGACCAGCAGACCCAGACGATCGCGGACATGGTCGCCACCATCCGCTACCTCGTCGCGCTGCACGACGGCCGCACCGAGCTGACCGACGCCAACGGCGAGGCCTTCGAGATCGGCGCCGACGACATCGACCACTTCGGCAACCGTCGCATGCGCACGGTCGGCGAGCTGATCCAGAACCAGATGCGCACCGGCCTGGCGCGCATGGAGCGCGTGGTCCGCGAGCGGATGACCACCCAGGACGTCGAGGCGATCACGCCGCAGTCCCTGATCAACATCCGCCCCGTGGTCGCGGCGCTGAAGGAGTTCTTCGGTACGTCGCAGCTCTCGCAGTTCATGGACCAGACCAACCCGATCTCGGGCCTGACCCACAAGCGCCGCCTCTCGGCGCTGGGCCCGGGCGGTCTGTCCCGCGACCGCGCCGGCATGGAGGTCCGTGACGTCCACCCGTCGCACTACGGCCGCATGTGCCCGATCGAGACGCCGGAAGGCCCGAACATCGGTCTGATCGGCTCGCTGGCGTCGTACGGTCGGATCAACCCGTTCGGCTTCGTCGAGACGCCGTACCGCAAGGTCGAGAACGGCACCGTCACCGACAAGATCGACTACCTGACCGCCGACGACGAGGACCGCTACGTCATCGCGCAGGCCAACGCCGCCCTCGACGCGAAGAACCGCTTCGCCGAGCCCAAGGTGCTGGTCCGCCAGCGCTTCGGCGAGGTCGGCGAGGTCGACGCGGACGACGTGGACTACATGGACGTCTCCCCGCGCCAGATGGTGTCGGTCGCGACCGCCCTGATCCCGTTCCTCGAGCACGACGACGCCAACCGCGCGCTCATGGGCGCGAACATGCAGCGTCAGGCCGTTCCGCTGATCCGCAGCGACAGCCCGATCGTCGGCACCGGCATCGAGTACCGCGCCGCCGTCGACGCCGGTGACGTGGTCACCGCCACCGACGCCGGTGTGGTCAAGTCCGTGTCGGCCGACCTGGTCGAGACCATGAACGACGACGGCAGCTACACCAGCTACCGCCTGCAGAAGTTCAGCCGCTCCAACCAGGGCACCTGCATCAACCAGCGTCCGCTGGTCGCCGTGGGTGACCGCATCGAGGTCGGCAGCCCGATCGCCGACGGTCCGTGCACCGACCAGGCCGAGATGGCGCTGGGCACGAACCTGCTCGTCGCGTTCATGCCGTGGGAGGGCCACAACTACGAGGACGCGATCATCCTGTCGCAGCGCCTCGTGCAGGAGGACGTCCTCACCTCGATCCACATCGAGGAGCACGAGGTCGACGCGCGCGACACCAAGCTGGGTCCGGAGGAGATCACCCGGGACATCCCGAACGTCTCCGACGAGATGCTGGCCGACCTCGACGAGCGCGGCATCATCCGCATCGGTGCCGAGGTCAGCACCGGCGACATCCTGGTCGGCAAGGTCACGCCCAAGGGCGAGACCGAGCTGACCCCGGAGGAGCGGCTGCTCCGCGCGATCTTCGGTGAGAAGGCGCGCGAGGTCCGCGACACCTCGATGAAGGTGCCGCACGGTGAGTCCGGCACGGTCATCGGCGTGCGGGTCTTCGACCGCGAGGACGGCGACGAGCTGCCCCCGGGCGTCAACCAGCTGGTCCGGGTCTACGTCGCCCAGAAGCGCAAGATCTCGGTGGGTGACAAGCTCGCCGGCCGTCACGGCAACAAGGGCGTCATCGCCAAGATCCTGCCGATCGAGGACATGCCGTTCATGGACGACGGCACCCCGGTCGACGTGATCCTGAACCCGCTCGGTGTTCCGCGACGCATGAACATCGGTCAGATCCTCGAGCTCCACCTGGGCTGGCTCGGCAAGCAGGGCTGGCACCTGGGCGCCGACGTGCAGGACGAGGAGTGGGCCAAGCGTCTCACCTCGATCGGTGCCGAGAAGGCCGAGCCGAACACGAAGGTCGCGACGCCGGTCTTCGACGGTGCTCGTGAGGACGAGATCATCGGCCTGCTCGGCCAGGTGCTCCCCAACCGCGACGGTGAGCGGATGGTCAAGGAGGACGGCAAGGCGCACCTGTTCGACGGTCGCTCCGGCGAGCCGTTCAAGGAGCCGGTGTCGGTGGGCTACATGTACATCCTCAAGCTCCACCACCTGGTCGACGACAAGATCCACGCGCGCTCGACCGGTCCGTACTCCATGATCACCCAGCAGCCGCTCGGCGGTAAGGCCCAGTTCGGTGGCCAGCGCTTCGGTGAGATGGAGGTCTGGGCGATGGAGGCGTACGGCGCCGCCTACGCCCTGCAGGAGCTGCTCACGATCAAGTCCGACGACGTGCCCGGTCGCGTCAAGGTCTACGAGGCCATCGTCAAGGGTGAGAACATCCCCGACTCCGGTATCCCCGAGTCGTTCAAGGTCCTCATCAAGGAGATGCAGTCGCTCTGCCTCAACGTCGAGGTGCTGTCCCAGGACGGCTCCCAGATCGAGCTGCGCGACGCGGACGAGGACGTCTTCCGCGCCGCCGAGGAGCTCGGCATCGACCTGTCGCGGCGCGAGAACCCCTCCGTCGAAGAAGTGTGAGCCGTCGGTACGGCGGCCACCCGGCCGCCGTACCGCCTCACTCCCCAAGCCTCAACTCTTCAAGTACTAACGAAGGACAGCAGCCATCGTGCTCGACGTGAACTTCTTCGACCAGCTCAAGATCGGCCTGGCCACCGCGGACGAGATCCGCGCGTGGAGCCACGGCGAGGTCAAGAAGCCGGAGACCATCAACTACCGCACGCTCAAGCCCGAGCGTGACGGCCTCTTCTGCGAGAAGATCTTCGGTCCCACCCGGGACTGGGAGTGCTACTGCGGCAAGTACAAGCGCGTGCGCTTCAAGGGCATCATCTGCGAGCGGTGTGGCGTCGAGGTCACCCGCTCCAAGGTGCGCCGCGAGCGCATGGGCCACATCGAGCTCGCCGCTCCCGTGACCCACATCTGGTACTTCAAGGGCGTCCCGTCGCGGCTGGGCTACCTGCTCGACCTCGCCCCGAAGGACCTGGAGAAGGTCATCTACTTCGCGGCGTACATGATCACCTCCGTCGACGAGGAGGCGCGCCACCGCGACCTGTCCTCGCTGGAGTCGAAGGTCGGCCTGCAGCGCAAGTCGGTCGAGGACCGCCTCGCCAACACCATCAACGACCGCTCCAAGAAGCTGGAGGAGGACCTCGCGGCCCTCGAGGCCGAGGGTGCGAAGGCCGACCAGAAGCGCAAGGTCCGCGACTCGGCCGAGCGCGAGATGAACCAGATCCGCAAGCGCTTCGAGACCGAGCTCAACCGTCTCGAGGAGGTGTGGGACACCTTCAAGAGCCTCAAGGTCCAGGACCTGATGGGCGACGAGGTGCTCTACCGCGAGATGAAGTCGTGGTTCGGCAAGTACTTCGAGGGCCACATGGGCGCCACGGCGATCCAGAAGCGCCTCCAGGACTTCGACATCGACGCCGAGGTCGAGAACCTGCGCGAGATCATCGCCAACGGCAAGGGTCAGCGCAAGGTCCGTGCCCTCAAGCGGCTCAAGGTCGTCGACGCGTTCCGCAAGACCGGCAACCAGCCGATCGGCATGGTGCTCGACGCCGTCCCGGTCATCCCGCCGGACCTGCGCCCGATGGTCCAGCTCGACGGTGGCCGCTTCGCCACCTCCGACCTGAACGACCTCTACCGCCGCGTGATCAACCGCAACAACCGGCTCAAGCGCCTGCTCGACCTGGGTGCTCCCGAGATCATCGTCAACAACGAGAAGCGGATGCTCCAGGAGGCCGTCGACTCGCTGTTCGACAACGGCCGCCGTGGTCGCCCCGTCACCGGCCCGGGCAACCGGCCGCTGAAGTCGCTGTCCGACATGCTCAAGGGCAAGCAGGGTCGCTTCCGCCAGAACCTGCTCGGCAAGCGCGTGGACTACTCGGGCCGTTCGGTCATCGTGTCGGGTCCGCAGCTGAAGCTGCACCAGTGCGGTCTGCCCAAGCAGATGGCGATCGAGCTGTTCAAGCCGTTCGTCATGAAGCGCCTGGTCGACCTCAGCCACGCCCAGAACATCAAGTCCGCCAAGCGGATGGTGGAGCGTGGTGCGCGTCGCGAGGTGTGGGACGTCCTCGAAGAGGTCATCGCCGAGCACCCCGTGCTGCTCAACCGTGCGCCCACCCTGCACCGCCTCGGCATCCAGGCCTTCGAGCCCCAGCTGGTCGAGGGCAAGGCCATCCAGCTGCACCCGCTGGTCTGCACCGCGTTCAACGCCGACTTCGACGGTGACCAGATGGCGGTCCACCTGCCGCTGTCCGCCGAGGCCCAGGCCGAGGCGCGGATCCTGATGCTGTCGACGAACAACATCCTCAAGCCGTCGGACGGCCGTCCGGTGACCATGCCGACCCAGGACATGATCATCGGCCTGTTCTTCCTGACGTCGGACCGCACCGGCCAGCCGGGCGAGGGTCGCTCGTTCGCGTCGCAGGCCGAGGCCATCATGGCCTTCGACCGTGGCGAGATCACCCTGCAGAGCAAGGTCAACATCCGCTTCACCGACGCTGTCGTCGAGGGCGCGGTGCCCGGCGAGCCGCTGACGATCGAGACCACGCTCGGGCGCTCGATCTTCAACGACACGCTGCCGGCGGACTACCCGTTCGTGAACGAGGAGGTCGGCAAGAAGCGCCTCGGCGCGATCGTCAACGACCTCGCCGAGCGCTACAGCAAGGTGGTCGTGGCCGCGTCCCTGGACGCGCTGAAGGACAACGGCTTCTACTGGGCGACCCGCTCCGGCGTCACCGTCTCGATCGACGACGTGATCACGGCCCCGAACAAGGCCGAGATCCTGCTCGAGTTCGAGAACAAGGCCGCGAAGATCCAGAAGCAGTTCGAGCGTGGTCTGGTCACCGACGAGGAGCGCCGCCAGGAGCTCATCGAGATCTGGACCGAGGCCAGCGCCACGGTCGGCAAGTCGATGCGCGACGCGTTCGCGAAGGCCCCGACCAACCCGATCTACATGCAGGTCAACTCGGGCGCCTCGGGTAACTTCAACCAGATCGGTCAGGTCGGCGCCATGCGTGGCCTGGTGGCCAACCCGAAGGGCGAGATCATCCCGCGCCCGATCAAGGCCAACTTCCGTGAGGGCCTGTCGGTCCTGGAGTACTTCATCTCCACCCACGGTGCCCGCAAGGGTCTGGCCGACACCGCGCTGCGGACGGCCGACTCGGGCTACCTGACCCGTCGTCTGGTCGACGTGTCGCAGGACGTCATCATCCGCGAGGAGGACTGCGGCACCGAGCGTGGCCACCTGGTCGACATCACGTCCGAGGACGTGGAGACCACGGCGTACGCCCGGACCGCCGCCGAGGCCGTCGTCCACCCGGAGACCGGCGAGGTCCTCGCCGCCGCCGGTGACGACATCGGTGACGTCAAGATCGCCGAGCTGCTCACGGCGGGCGTGAAGGAGATCAAGGTCCGCTCGGTCCTCACCTGTGAGGCCAAGACCGGTACCTGCGCCAAGTGCTACGGCCGCTCGCTGGCCACCGGCAAGCTCGTCGACATCGGTGAGGCGGTCGGCATCATCGCCGCCCAGTCCATCGGTGAGCCGGGCACGCAGCTGACCATGCGTACCTTCCACACCGGTGGTGTGGCGTCGGCCGACGACATCACGCAGGGTCTGCCCCGCGTGGTCGAGCTGTTCGAGGCCCGTACGCCGAAGGGCCTCGCGCCCATCTCGGAGGCCGCCGGTCGCGTCCAGATCGAGGAGACCGACAAGGCCCGCAAGGTCCTCATCACTCCCGACGACGGCAGCGACGTCATCGAGTACCCGGTGTCGCGGCGCTCCAAGCTGCTCGTGGCCGACGGTGACCACATCGAGGTCGGCGACAAGCTGACCGCCGGTACCGAGGACCCGAAGGAGGTGCTGCGCATCCTCGGCGTCCGCGCCACCCAGCAGCACCTCGTCGACGAGGTCCAGCGGGTCTACAAGAGCCAGGGTGTGTCCATCCACGCCAAGCACATCGAGATCATCGTGCGGCAGATGCTGCGCCGGATCACCGTGCTGGAGTCGGGCGAGACCAACCTGCTCCCGTCCGACCTGGTCGACCGCGGCAAGTTCGAGACCGAGAACCGTCGGGTCGTCTCCGAGGGCGGCAAGCCGGCCTCGGGTCGTCCCGAGCTGATGGGCATCACCAAGGCCTCGCTCGCGACCGAGTCGTGGCTCTCGGCGGCCTCCTTCCAGGAGACCACCCGGGTGCTCACCGACGCCGCGATCAACGGCCGCTCCGACAGCCTGCGTGGCCTGAAGGAGAACGTGATCATCGGCAAGCTGATCCCGGCCGGCACCGGTCTGGAGCGCTACCGCAACATCCGTGTCGAGCCGACCGAGGAGGCCCGCCAGGCGGCGTACGCCGTCACGGGCTACGAGGCCTACGACTACGAGTTCGGTGGCGGCCAGGCAGTGGCGCTGGACGACTTCGACTTCGGCTCCTACCAGAACTGAGTCAGTCAGGACGCAGCCCTCGCACCTCCGGGTGCGGGGGCTGCGGCCGTTTTGTCGGGGCGCGGCGAGTGGCAGGGTGGAGGGATGGACCCCAAGACACTGCTGACCGAGGACCAGATCGCCGCCGCCGGGCTGGAGGGGTGGCGGGTCGAGCGCGAGGCGCTGGTGGCGTCGTACGCGACGGGTGACTTCGCGACCGGGCTGCGCCTGGTGAACGAGGTGGGGGAGGCGGCCGAGGCGGCCGACCACCACCCGGACCTCACCCTGACCTATCCGTCGGTCCGGGTCCTGCTGACCAGCCACGACGTCGGCGGCATCACCCAGCGCGACCTGGACCTCGCGGCCCGGGTGAGCGCCATCGCCGCCGGCCTGGAGGTCGCCGCCGATCACTGAGAACGGCGCGACGGGGTACTGCAGCCAGATCCACTCATGGAGGTGACCCGATGAGCACCGAAGAGAGCACCGAAGAGAGCACCGGGCGGGAGCCGAAGGTCGGCGACGCGCCCGAGCCGATGGCCAGGGGACGGTCCGAGAACCCGCCCCCGGACGGCGTGGGGTACGACGGCTCCCCGGTCGCCGACATCCTCAAGGACCGCGAGGAGCGACTGGCGCCCGAGGCCCGGCCCGAGAACAGCGAGGTCGACAACACCCACCGCGAGTTCGACGCCGAGAAGGCGATGTTCACCGACGAGCCGGGCTACGACGAGGCGCCGAGGAGGTTCCCGCCCGCCTCGGAGCAGGGCGCCTGAGGGCCGACTCCCGGCGGGCTGCAACCAACCCCGACCCGACCGCGTCAGACGGGGCATGAACACCACGATCAGCCCCAAGATCAGGCTCGTCGCCGCCGGCCTCGCCGCGGCGTCCGCCCTCCTCGTCCCCGCTGCCGCCCACGCGGGCGGCAACGACCCCGTCGTGCCGCAGTGCCGCAACGCCGACCTGCACGCGAGCTACCACTACGACGGGTCCGGGATGAGCCACACGTACTGGAACCTGGCCCTGAAGAACGTCTCCGACCACGCCTGCCACACCGGCGGGTTCGGGGGCCTGTCCTTCGTCGGTCACGGCAACGGCACCCAGGTGGGTGCCGCAGCGGACCGTGAGGGCACCTCGCGCAGCTACGTGCTGCAGCCCGGCCAGCGACTGGTCAGCGCGGTCACCCAGACCAGCACCGGCCCCTACGACCGGTCCTACTGCCGCCCCGTCCACGTCGACGGCTTCCGGGTCTACGTGCCGAACTCGACCCGGTCGCAGTTCATCGCCAAGTCCGGGACGGCCTGCTCGAACACCGCGGTCCACCTGCTGAGCCACACCGCCTACCAGCGACCCTGACAACGGCCGTCTGGGAGGATGCTCGGGTGAGCCCGAGCATCCCCCAGCAGACCGACGTCCTGGTCGTGGGTGCGGGACCGGCCGGCGCATCGGCCGCCGCCTGGGCCGCCCGGCTCGGACTGGACGTGGTGCTCGCGGACGCGGCCGTCTACCCGCGCGACAAGACCTGCGGCGACGGTCTCACCCCGCGCGCGATCGGGGAGCTGGAGCGACTCGGCCTGCGCGACTGGGTGCGGGCGCACACGGTGAACCAGGGCCTGCGGGCCCACGGCTTCCGGCAGACGCTGCACCTGCCCTGGCCCGGGGGCAGCCTGCCCGACTGGGGCAGCGCGATCCCGCGTACCGAGCTCGACGACCACCTGCGCACGACCGCCCTCAAGGCGGGTGCGGTCGGCATCGACGGCGCCCGCGCGGTCGACGTACGCTTGGAGGGTGGGCGGGTCGCCACGGTGACCTTCGAGACCGGCGGGCGCGGGGGAGAGCGGTTCGAGATCGCGTGCCGGCGGCTGGTCGTCGCCGACGGCGTACGGTCGCCGCTGGGCAAGCTGCTCGGGCGCGAGTGGCACCGCGACACCGTCTACGGCGTGGCCGGGCGCTGCTACGTGACCTCGACGATGGCCGACGACCCGTGGATCAGCTCCCACCTGGAGCTGCGTGGCGAGGGCGGGGAGATCCTGTCCGGCTACGGCTGGCTGTTCCCGCTCGGCGCGGCGGCCGGCGAGATGAACCTGGGCGTCGGGACCCTGGCCACCGCCAAGCGGCCCGCCGACGTCGCGATCAAGCCCCTGATGAGCCTGTACGCCGACCAGCAGCGCGCCGCCTTCGGGCTCGGTGCGGAGCTGCGCGCGCCCACGTCGGCCCTGCTGCCGATGGGTGGCGCCGTCTCGAACGTGGCCGGCCCGAACTGGGCGCTGATCGGCGACGCCGCGGCCTGCGTCAACCCGCTCAACGGCGAGGGCATCGACTACGGCCTGGAGACCGGCCGGGTCGTCGCCGAGGTGATGGCCGAGTCGCCGGACGCCGACCTGTCGGTGGTCTGGCCCGCGTTGCTGCGCGACCACTACGGCGAGGCGTTCTCCATCGCCCGCCGGGCGGCCGCGCTGGTGACGGTGCCGCGGGTGCTGCCCGTGCTCGGGCCGCTCGGGATGCGCTCGGACCTGCTGATGACGCTCGCCCTGCGCTGGATGGGCAACCTGGTCACCGACGAGGACCGGGACCGGGCCGCCCGGGTGTGGCGGTGGGCCGGGCGGAAGTCGCTCGCCCGGGAACAGCGTCCCCTCTTCGACTGACCCAGGTGGTCTGGACCAGTGAGGTCGAGCCACTAGGGTGAATCCGGGCCCCGTCGGAACAGGAGGTGACCCGGTGCCACCACGGATGCAGCGGCTGGCGGCGTACGCCGTCATCGTGCGCGGCGGTGACATCCTCCTGTCACGTCTCTCCGAGAAGGTCACCCGCAACGAGCTGTGGTCGCTGCCCGGCGGCGGTGTGGACCACGGCGAGGACCCCCGCGACGCGGTCGTGCGCGAGGTCTACGAGGAGTCGGGGCTGCATGCCACCGTCGGCGAGACGGCCCACGTCTTCTCCCAGCACGTCGAGGACTCCTGGCGGCGCGGCAAGCGGGTCGACGCGCACTCGGTGCGGATCGTGTACGAGGGCTGGGTGCCGGCCGACTCGCCCGAGCCGCACGTCGTGGAGGTCGACGGGTCGACCGCGGAGGCGGCGTGGAAGCCGATCGCGGACGTGCTGTCGGGCGTCGTGCCGACGGTCGGGGTGGTCGGTGAGGCGCTGGCGGCGTACCGGATCGAGAAGCGGCAGCGGGCGGCGGCGTACGCCTATGTGGTGAGGGACGGCGCCCTGCTGCTCACCAAGACCTCCGACCTCGCGCCGGACCCCGGCACCTGGCACCTGCCCGGCGGCGGGATCGACCACGGCGAGTCGCCGGCCGAGACCGTCGTGCGGGAGCTGGCCGAGGAGACCGGGCTCAAGGGCGAGGCGGGTCCGCTGCTCACCGTGCTCGACCACCACTTCACCGGCACCGCTCCCAGCGGCCGCCAGGAGGACTTCCACGCGATCGGCGTGATCTACCGGGCCACCGTCGAGGACGGCGAGCCGCGGGTCGTCGAGGTGGGCGGTACGACGGAGGCGGTGGCCTGGGTGCCGATCGCCGACATCCTGGCCGACCGGCTGCCGGTCTACCGCTCGGTCAAGGACGCCATCGCCGCCGCGGGCGACTGACGACTAGGGTCGGGGGCGTGTCGGAGACCGTCTTCACCTATGCCGCACCTGCCCTGAAGTTCGGCCGCGGAGCCGTCCGCGAGATCGGGTACGACGTCGCCCAGCTCGTCACCGGGCGCGAGCGACGCGTCCACCGGGTGCTCGTGGTGACCGACCCGGGCGTGGCGGCCGCGGGACACGCGGAGACGGTGCGGGAGTCGCTGGCGGCGTCCGGGCTGGATGCGGTGGTCTTCGACGGCGTACGCGTGGAGCCGACGGACGCGTCCTTGGACGAGGCGATCTCGTTCGCGCGGTCGGAGGGCCCGTTCGACGGGGTCGTGGCGGTGGGCGGGGGCTCCTCGATCGACACCGCGAAGGCGGTGGCCCTGCTCGTGACGAATCCGGGCGGGCTGATGGACTACATCAACGCCCCGGTCGGGAAGGCACGGGCACCGATGGTGCCGCTGCTGCCGCTGGTCGCCGTGCCGACCACCACCGGGACCGGGTCGGAGTCGACGACGATCTGCGTGCTCGACGTACTGGCGCTGAAGGTGAAGACCGGGATCAGCCACCCGGCGCTGCGGCCCAAGCTGGCCGTGGTCGACCCGGACCTGACCGCGACGCAGCCGTCGGGCGTGACCGCGGCGGCGGGGATGGACATCCTGTGCCACGCGCTGGAGAGCTACACGGCCCGCTGGTTCGGCTCCTTCGACGCCAAGACCGCCGAGCAGCGGGTGCCCTACTGCGGCGCCAACCCGATCGCGGACCTCTGGTCGGAGCGGGCGCTGGGGCTGCTGGCCGGCGCGTTCCGCCGGGCCGTGCGGCCTGGCGCTGACGAGGACGTCGCGCTCGCCCGGGAGGAGATGGCGATGGCGGCGACCTTCGCCGGCCTGGGCTTCGGCAACGCGGGCGTGCACATCCCGCACGCCAACGCCTACCCGATCGCCGGCCGGGTGAGGTCGTACGTCGCCCCCGACTACCCGGCCGCAGGCGGGCCGATCGTGCCGCACGGCATGGCCGTCTCGCTCACCGCACCGGAGGCGTTCCGGTTCACCTTCGACGCCGCACCGGAGCGGCACCTGCGCGCCGCGCGGCTGCTCGACCCCGCCGCGGCGGGCGACGGGCCGGACGTGCTGCCCCGGGTGCTGACCACGCTGATGCAGGACCTCGGGCTGCCCAACGGGCTCGGCGAGGTGGGGTACGGCGAGGGCGACGTCGACGACCTGGTCGAGGGCGCGCTCAAGCAGCAGCGGCTGCTCGCGACCGCACCCAAGGCGGTGACCGGTGACGACCTGGCCGGCGTCATCCGGGGCTCGCTGGAGCACTGGTGACCGCTGACCTCCTCGCCGAGCTGCGGCGGGCCGGGGTCGACGCGTCCGACAGCGCGCTGACGCGGGCGCTCTACTCCTCCGACGCCTCGATCTACCGGGTGCTGCCGCAGGCCGTCGCGCGCCCCCGGCACCGCGACGAGCTGGAGCCGATCCTCGACCTGGCCGCGGCCGCCCGGGTGCCGGTCACCCTGCGCGGCTCGGGCACCTCCATCGCGGGCAACGCGGTCGGGCCGGGGCTCGTGGTCGACACGCGCCGGCTCTCGCGGGTCCTGTCCGTGGACCCGGACGCCCGCACCGCCGTGGTGGAGCCCGGTGTCGTCCACGCCCGGCTGCAGGCGGCTGCGGCGCCGTACGGGCTGAGGTACGGGCCGGACCCGTCCACGCACACGCGCTGCACGATCGGCGGGATGGTCGGCAACAACGCCTGCGGGTCGCGGGCGCTGGGGTACGGCCGGACCGCCGACACGATCGTGGACGCCGACGTGCTCTGGGGCGACCGGTCGGCCTCCTCCGCCGAGGTCGAGGCGCGGCTGGCGGCGGTCGTGGCCGGCGATCTGGGGCACGTCCGGACCTCGTTCGGCCGCTTCGGCCGCCAGGTCAGCGGCTACTCGCTGGAGCACCTGCTGCCCGAGCGGCTCTCCGTGCCGCGCTTCCTCGCCGGGTCCGAGGGCACGCTCGGGGTCGCGCGCACCCTGACGGTGTCGCTCGTGCCCGAGGAGGCGCGGACCCTGCTGGTGCTCGGCTACCCGTCGATGGCGGAGGCGGCCGACGCGGTGCCGGCGCTGCTGGCGGTCGGGCGGCTCGTCGCCTGCGAGGGGCTCGACTCGCGCATCGTGGACCTCGTGCGGGCGCGCGGCGCGGCCGTGCCGGAGCTGCCGCGGGGCGAGGGGTGGCTCTTCGTCGAGGTCGCCGGCGAGGGGCGCGCCGATCTGCTGGCGCCGTTGGTCGCCGCCGCCGGAGCGCTGGCGCACCGGGTCGTCGAGGAGGGTCCTGAGGCGGCCGCGCTGTGGCGGATCCGCGAGGACGGGGCCGGGCTCGCGGCCCGGAGCCTCGGGCGACCGGCGTACTCCGGCTGGGAGGACGCCGCCGTACCCCCGGCCGCGCTGGGCGCGTGGCTGCGCGACTTCGAGGCGCTGCTGGGCGAGCACGGGCTCGAGACCGTGCCCTACGGGCACTTCGGGGACGGCTGCGTGCACGCACGGATCGACTTCGACTTCGCCGACGGCGGCCGGCGGTTCCGGGAGTTCGTGGAGGCGGCGGCCCGCCCGCTCCAGGAGTACGGCGGCTCGCTGTCGGGCGAGCACGGCGACGGCCGGGCCCGCTCCGAGCTCCTCCCGCTGATGTACGACGAGCGGTCGATCGCGCTCTTCGGCGCGATCAAGCACGCGGCCGATCCGGACGGGCTGCTCAACCCCGGTGTGCTGGTCGACCCGGCGCCACTCGACGCCGACCTGCGTCCGGCGCTGCCGATCGTCGCGGGCCTCGACGCGCTGGGCGCCGAGGTGCACCGCTGCACCGGTGTCGGGAAGTGCGTGGCGCCGGCGACGAACGGCGTGATGTGCCCGTCGTACCTGGCCTCCGGGGATGAGAAGGACTCGACGCGCGGCCGGGCGCGGGTGCTGCAGGAGGCCGTCACCGGCGGTCTCAGCGGGCTCGCGGACCCGGCCGTGCACGAGGCGCTCGACCTGTGCCTGTCCTGCAAGGGCTGCGCGTCGGACTGCCCGACGGGGGTGGACATGGCGGCGTACAAGTCGCAGGTGCTGGACGCGACCTACCGCGGCCGCCGGCGGCCGCGCGCGCACTACACGCTGGGGCGGCTGCCGCGGTGGGCGAGGCTGACCGCGCCGGTGGCCGTACTGGCGAACGTGTCGCTGCGGATCGGGCCGGTGGCGCGGGCCGCGAAGGCGGTGGCGGGGGTGGACCGGCGGCGGTCGCTGCCGGTGTTCGCTCCGGTGACGTTCCGTCGATGGGCACGGCGAGGCCGCCCCGCCCCGGAGAGCCCGGACGTGTGGGTGTGGGCCGACTCGTTCACCGACCACTTCCGGACCGGGCCGGGCAAGGCGGCGGTCGCGTACCTGGAGTCCGTGGGCGTGACCGTGGGCGTGATCGACGAGCGGGCCTGCTGCGGGCTCACCTGGACCACGACCGGTCAGCTCGACGCGGCGAGCGCGATCCGGGGGCGGGCGGTCGCCGTCCTGGAGAGGTACGCCGACCGGCCGATCCTCGGGCTCGAGCCGTCCTGCCTGGCTGAGCTGCGCGAGCACGACGTACCGGGCCTGGTGACCTTCGCCGAGCTCGTGACCCGGCTCGACCTGCCGCTGCCCGACCTCACCGGCACCCGGGTCGTGGCCCAGCCGCACTGCCACCACCACGCGGTCCTCGGCTGGGACGCCGACCTCGCGCTGCTGCGGCGGGCGGGGGCGGAGGTGACCGTCGTACCGGGCTGCTGCGGGCTGGCCGGCAACTTCGGGGTCGAGCGCGGGCACTACGAGACATCGGTCGCGGTGGCGGAGACCCATCTGCTGCCGGCCGTGCGGAGCGCGCTCGCGGCCGACCCCGCGACCGTCGTACTGGCCGACGGGCTGTCCTGCGCGCTCCAGCTCGACGACCTGGCCGGGGTGCGGTCGATGCACCTCGCCGAGCTGCTCGCCCCTAAACTCGCAGGGTGAACCCGCGCCACCGCCGACTCGTCATCCCGGTCGCACTGGTGGCGCTGCTGCTGATCGTCGTGATCGCGGCACTGCAGCACCGATGACCCGCCCGGGCGACCCCGTCGCCGAGCTCCGCACCGCCGTCCTCGACGAGGAGCGGCTGGTGCGCGCGGTCGTGTCCGGCCGCCGCCGCGGCCTGCCCGCGCCCGAGCACCGCCGGGTCGAGCTGCGCTGGGTGGACCTCAAGGCCGGCCGCCACCTCCAGGTCGTCCGGTACGACGCGACGCAGGCCCACACCGCGAACTTCGCGGCCGGTCAGCAGGCGGCCGAGGCCGTCGACGCGCTGCTCGCCGAGCCGTTCGGCAACTGGCACGTCGAGACGACCGACGCGACCCTGCAGCTGCGCCACACCAAGAAGGGCGAGCCGCTGCTGGCCCGCTCCGGCGCCGCGGCGGGCGCGGTGGCCGATCGCGGCCACGACCGCGACAAGGAGCGACTGCTCGCCGACGACGACCCGGTGTTCGCGGCGCTCGGCCTGGCCGGGCGCGACGGGCGGATCAAGCCGTCGCGGCAGGCGAAGTACCGCCAGGTCGAGGAGTTCCTGCGGCTGCTGGACTCCGCCCTGCGCGAGGCCATGTCGGCCGGGGTGGTGCGGCGGCCCACCGCCGAGCGGCCGCTGCGGATCGCCGACCTCGGCTGCGGCAACGGCTACCTGACCTTCGCCGCGCAGCGCTACCTCACCGACGTCCGCAGGCTGCCGGTGCGGCTGATCGGCGTCGATGTGAAGCAGCAGTCGCGCGACCACAACACCCGGCTGGCGGCCGAGCTCGGGATGGACGCGGAGTTCGTGGTCGGCACCATCGGGTCCGCCGAGGTCGAGGCCCCGGACGTGGTCCTCGCGCTGCACGCCTGCGACACCGCGACCGACGAGGCCCTCGCCCGCGCGGTCGGGTGGGACGCCCCGCTCGTCCTCGCCGCACCCTGCTGCCACCACGACATCGCGGCCCAGCTGCGCCGCGCGACCCCGCCGCCGGCGTACTCCTCGCTGGTGCGCGACGGCATCCTGCGCGAGCGGTTCGCGGACACGCTCACCGACGCGCTGCGCGCGCTGCTGCTGCGCTCGCGCGGCTACCGGGTGGAGGTCGTGCAGTTCGTCGAGTCCCAGCACACCCCGCGCAACACCATGCTGCGCGCGGTCCGGGGCAAGGCCGACCCCACCGCACTGCAGGAGTACGCCGACCTCACGGCCGCCTGGGGGATCCACCCGAAGCTCGGCGAGCTGCTCGGGGTCGACGGCTGATGCGCTGGCGCGAGCGCCTCGCGGCGGGGCTGGTCGTGGCGCCGTTCCTGGCGGGCGCGTTCGTCGGCGCCTCGGCCGCAGGACCGGCGGGTGGCACGACGGTCTGCTCGTTCACCGACCCGGCGATCACCGAGGCCAGCGGGCTGGTGCGCACCGGCGGCCTGTTCGTGACGATGAACGACTCCGGCGACAGCGCCCGGGTCTTCGCGGTCGACCCGCGGACCTGTGCCACGGTCGGCGTGACCCGCTGGAGCGCGGACGCCATCGACGACGAGTCGCTCGCGCCCGCCGGCCCCGGGTACGTCTGGGTCGGCGACACCGGCGACAACCTCGAGACGCGCTCGTCGATCACGGTCGCCAAGGTGCCGGTCGGTCGTGGCGAGCGGACGGTGCCCGGCGAGATCCACGAGCTGGTCTACCCCGACGGCTCGCACGACGCGGAGACGCTGCTGCGCAACCCGGTGACCGGCCGCCTGTATGTGGTGTCGAAGGAGTTCGTCGGCCGGATCTACGCCGCCCCGCGCCACCTGCACGCGGGCCCGAACCGGCTCGTGGCGGGCCGGACGGTGCTCGGCATCGCGACCGACGGCGCGTTCTTCCCCGACGGCCAGCACCTGATCCTGCGCAACTACGGCCAGGCGGTCATTTACACCTGGCCGGCGCTCACCGAGGTCGCCCGGATCGACCTGCCCAGCCAGCGCCAGGGCGAGGGGATCGCGGTCGCCGGCGACGGGCGGATCTACCTGTCCTCGGAGGGGGTGCACGCACCGGTGCTGGAACTGCACCTGTCGGCCGCGGTGCGCAAGGCGCTGGCGGGTACCGCGCCCCGCTGCTGCCTCGGCTCCGTGACCCCGACCGGCGACCCGACGCCGTGGTGGCCGTGGGTCGCGGGCGGGGTCGTGGTGGCCGCGGTGGCCGGCGGGATCGCCGTACGCGTCCGGAAGTGAGCGGCTCAGCAGCCTGAGGCCCGCCCCGACCGCCACACCAGTGTGAGTGCCGTCCCGGTGTGCGTGGGCACCCGGTGGCCGGTCGTGCTGCCGGCACGATCGCGCGCTTCGTCGTACCTCCCGTAGTTGCGCCACGTTCGGGGTACTGCAGGTCCGTGCCGGGTCGCCTTCGTCGTACGTCGCCACAGCAGCCGGGCTGGACCCGGCGCCGCTGCGGGCGTGGGTTCGTCTACCTCGACGAGGAGGGGGTCCCGCTGGAGTCCGCCGACGTCCAGCGGTGCCGGGAGCTGGTGATCCCGCCGGCCTGGCGCGACGTCTGGATCTGCCCGCACCCGAACGGGCACCTGCAGGCGGTCGGCGTCGACGACGCCGGCCGGCGCCAGTACCTCTACCACCCGCGCTGGGTCGAGCAGCGGTCCGCGGAGAAGCACGCGCGGGTGATGCGGTTCGGCCGGCGGCTGCCGGCGCTGCGGGCGCGGGTGGGGGAGGACCTGGCGTCCGGGCGGCTCGACGAGCCCGCCGTGTGCGCGGTGGCGGTGCGGATGCTCGACCTGGGCTGCTTCCGGATCGGGAGCGACGTGTACGCCGCCGAGAACGGCTCGTTCGGTCTCACCACCCTTGAGCGCCGGCACGTGCGGCGCCGCGGCGGGGTGCTCGCGTTCGACTTCGTCGGGAAGTCGGGGGTCGAGCACCACGTCGAGATCGACGACCCGTGCGTCGTGGAGGTGGTGGAGCGGATGCGCCGCCGCCGCGCCGAGGACCTCGCCCTGCTGGCCTGGCGCGACGGCCGGTCGTGGCGCCCGTTGACACCGGCCGACGTCAACGACTACCTGCGCTCGGTGGCCGGGATGGAGGCCAGCGCCAAGGACTTCCGGACCTGGCACGGGACGGTCCTCGCCGCCGCGGCGCTCGCGGAGGCGCCGGAGCCCACGTCCCGGCGGGCGGTCCAGCGCGCGGTCGCCTCCGCCATGCGGGAGGTGGCCGACTACCTCGGCAACACCCCCGCGCTCGCCCGCTCGGCGTACGTCGACCCGCGGGTGGTCGACCTCTACGAGGAGGGCCGCACCATCCGGGCCGCCGTCCGCCGCTCCTACCCCGGACCCGACGAGCGGCAGGTGGGGCTGGAACGCGCCACGTTGCGGCTCCTCGCGCGATGATCGGGGCATGGCGTGGGAGTTCGAGGCGGAGCTGTGGCGGTGGAAGGCCCAAGAGAGCTGGATCTTCCTCAGCCTGCCGTTCGACGTGGCTGACGAGATCGAGGCCGTGGCCGGGCCGGGCAAGGGCTTCGGCAGCGTGCGCGTCGAGGTCGCCATCGGTACGTCGACCTGGCGCACCTCGGTCTTCCCCAGCGCCGAGGAGAAGACCTACGTGCTGCCGGTGAAGAAGGCGGTGCGGGCCGCGAACGGGCTCGAGGTGGGGGACGCCTGCCGGGTAGCCCTGTCGTTGGTGTGACGCGGGGTTGGTGCGGGCCGGGTGTGTGGCGGCCGCACCTTAGCCACCCGGCACCCCGCGTCAAGGATGCTCGCTGCGCTCGCCCCGCCGCGCGGCCGCTTCGCGGTCCTTGACCCGGGGTCCCGACCGGGCGGCAGGACGGCGCGACAACGGCACGGGCTTCGCCCGCGCCGCCGCTTCGCGGCCGCCAGGGCGATTCGTCTTGTGCCGCGGGGCCGAGATCGCCTGCGTGGGCGATCTTCGACGTGTTTCAGGCCGTCCTGCCCGCGAACTTCGCTCGTGTGGGCGATCTTGTACTGCGAACCAGTGCCCGCACTCGTCGAGGGGGTCGCGCAGGGCGCTACGGACGATGGGTCACCTGACCCGTCGTCACGAGCGGCATCCGACCATGCGCCCCGGGGCGTCTAGGTCCGGCGGTGGAACCGGTAGTCGCCGGTGGCGAGCTTGGTCATCGCGTAGCGGGTGTCGTGGGCCCGGTGGTGATGGTGGGAGCAGAGGAGTGCGCCGTCGGCGAGGTCGGTCCTCCCGCCCTCGGACCAGGGCTTCAAGTGGTGGGCTTCGCACCAGGCTGCCGGGATCGAGCACCCTTCGGCGCGGCAGCGCTTGTCGCGTAGTCGCATGGCTTTGCGTTGGGGTGGTTCGAACAGGCGTCGTGCTCTGCCGAGGTCGAGGGGTTCGGACTTCCCGCCGAGGACGACGGGGATGATCTTCGCGGTACAGGCGAGCCGCCGTGCGTCGCTGGCGGAGATGACGGTGTCGCCCAGCATCGCGGCCCCCAGCTCCTTGGCGAGGGTCTCGAAGGGGACCGTCACCATGACGGTGGTGGCGTCTCCGCCGTGGTCGGGGAGCCTGTTGGGGTCGAGTAGTTCGAGGAGTCGGCAGAACGCCTCGCCCCTGTTGCGGGCTCGGGTCTGGGTGACGCGGGGTGAGTCTTCGGCTTCGAGGTAGGTGAGGGCTCGTTCGGAGACGGAGTCGGGGAGGTCGCAGATCCAGCGGGTGATCCCGTTGCCACGCTTCCGGATCCGGATGGCGACCTCGTCCCGTGCGGCCTGCTCCTCACGTTCCAACGCCTTGCCGAGCTCGGCCTCGGCGACCTCGGGTGCCACGACTTCGAGGATCTTGGTGCCGAGCACCTGGAGGTCTTTCGGGTCATAGATCGCGGCCAGCTCGATCAGGTGCTGCTCGGCTTGCAGGCGGACTGGCTCGTCGACGGCGTCGGAGAGCTTGTCGATAGCGCGGATGATGACCCTCGCCTGGGCCTCGTTCACTGAGCCTTCGCGCATCGCGGCGGCGGTGAGCGGGTGCTGCTCGAGCGATTCGGCCAGCCGCAGTTGGGCGCGGCCGGCGGAGGAGGTGATGCGGGTGGTGTGGGCGAGCCAGCAGCCGGCGTCACGGGACCCGTGCTCCTCGGCCACATCCGCGGCAGCGGCGAGGACGCGGAGCTTCAGCTCGGCGAGCTGGCTCTCCACGCGGGCGAGGTCGGTGAGGAGGTCTGCCTTGTCGCGGGTGCGGAGGTAGTCGGCCGGCATGTTCGAGACTGCCGCGAGGTCGTTCTGAAGAGACCGCGCGCACGCGAGGATCGGGTGCAACGACACCGTTCCTGCGACCATGAGAAGTTCCCCGAGACGGACTGATCAATTGCCTTCCATGGTACACCTGTTCGAACGCTTTCGGTACCCTGAAACCGAACAAAATCCCAGGTCAGAGCACGTTTGGTGGGCGGCCGCGGAGCGGCGGCGCGGGCGAAGCCCGTGCCGTTGTCGCGCCGTCCAGCTCGTCGTCCGGGACCCGCAGTCAAGGACCGCGCAGCGGCCGCGCAGCGGCGCCGAAGGCGTCCTTGACGGCGGGGGACGGCGAGCTAAGGTGCGGCCGCCCACGCCAGCCCCGAAGAACAAGCTCAGCCGGCCGCCGTACCTGCTGCAAAAACGGCGCCTCCCGCCGTCAACAGGGAACGGCGGGAGAGCGGCATGCCCGAAGGCTAAGTCAGATCAGAGCTGTCCGACGACGTAGTCGATCGACTTCGTCAGCTGCTCGACGTCGGACGGGTCGACCGCCGGGTACATCGCGATCCGCAGCTGGTTGCGGCCGAGCTTGCGGTAGGGCTCGGTGTCGACGATGCCGTTGGCCCGCAGGACCTTCGCGACCTGCGCCGCGTCGATCGAGTCGTCGAAGTCGATGGTGCCGATGACCAGGGAGCGGTGGCTCGGGTCGGCGACGTACGGCGTGGTGTACGACGTCCGCTCGGCCCAGCCGTAGAGCGCGTTCGAGGACTCCGTGGTCCGCTTGACCATGCCCGCGAGGTTGCCGTTGGCGTTCATCCAGTCGAGCTGCTCGGCCATCAGGAACAGCGTGGCGACCGACGGGGTGTTGTAGGTCTGGTTGAGCCGGCTGTTGTCGATCGCGGTCTTCAGGTCGAAGAACGGCGGGACGTAGCGGTCCGAGGCGGCAATGCGCTCGGCGCGCTCGATCGCGGCCGGGCTGAACAGGCCGAACCAGATGCCGCCGTCGGAGGCGAAGCACTTCTGCGGCGCGAAGTAGTAGACGTCGGCCTCGGTCAGGTCGACCGGCAGGCCGCCGGCGCCCGACGTGGCGTCGATGAGGACCAGCGAGCCCTCGTCGGCGCCCGCGGGGCGGACGACCGGCGCCATCACGGCGGTCGAGGTCTCGTTGTGCGCCCAGCCGTAGACGTCGACGCCGGCCTCGGCCACCGCGTCGGGCCGCGAGCCCGGGTCGGAGGAGATGACCGAGGGCGCGTCCAGCCACGGGGCGGCCTTGACCGAGGACGCGAACTTCGAGGAGAACTCGCCGAAGGTGAGGTGCTGCGACTTCTTCTCGATCAGGCCGAAGGCCGCGATGTCCCAGAACGCGGTCGCGCCGCCGTTGCCGATGACGACCTCGTAGCCCTCGGGCAGGTCGAACAGTGCGGCGAGCCCCTCACGGACCCGGCCGACCGTGTTCTTGACCGGCGCCTGGCGGTGCGAGGTCCCCATCAGCTGGTCGCCGGTGGCGGCGAGCGCGTCGAGGTGGCTGGTCTGGATCTTGGACGGACCCGCACCGAACCGGCCGTCGACGGGCTTGAGCTCTGCAGGGATCTGGATCTCGGTCACGGGCCCAAGTCTGACAGCCCGAAAAAGGTTCCGGCGACCAGGTCTGAACGCCGGACGCGCGGGGCATATCCTCGCCGACACCCCCTTCTCTCCAGGAGAGCCCCATGAGCACCAACCCCGGCCTCAGCAACCAGGCAGGCGTCCGGACGACCTTCCGGATCGTCGGACCGATCCTGGCGGTGGTCGGCATCGTGGTCTGCATCAGCGGCTTCGTCTCCTTCACCAAGTACGACGGAGACACCGCGCCGCTGCGCCAGATGGCGATGTTCATGGGCGGCTTCGTGGTCTTCGCGCTCGGCATGGGCATGGCCCGCGCCGGGTTCATGGGCGTGGGGGCGCGCTACGCCGTGGGTGAGCTCGCTCCGGTCGCCAAGGACGGTCTGGGGTACCTGACCGGCGGCCAGGGCGCCACGACGGCGACCGGCCCGTTCTGTCGCGCCTGCGGCACCCGCAACGACGACTCGGCGAAGTTCTGTGACAGCTGCGGCGCCTCGCTCGGCTGAGCTGGAGCTGCGCGTCACGGGCTACGCCCACCCCGACGCCGCGGCGCTGGTCGCGCGCGTCCAGCAGGAGTACGTCGACCGCTACGGATCACCCGACGAGAGCCACGTCGACCCGGCCGAGTTCGACCCGCCGACCGGCCTGTTCCTGGTCGGGTACGCCGACGGCGTACCCATCGCGACGGGGGCGTGGCGGATCTCCGAGAACCGCGAGCTCGGTGGCACGAGCGCGGTCGAGATCAAACGGATGTACGTCGTCCCCGAGGCCCGCCGCCTCGGCTACTCGCGCCGGGTCCTCGCCGAGCTCGAGCGGACCGCCGCCGCGGCGGGCCACGACGTCGCGGTGCTGAGCACCGGACCCCGGCAGCCCGAGGCGATCGCGCTCTATGAGGCGTGCGGCTACGTGGCGATCCCCGGCTTCGGCCACTACGCGGAGTACCCCACGCTGCGGGCCTTCGGCAAGCGCCTCTAGCGCTCGCTCCCGATCGTCACCGGGCGCCCGGCGAAGTAGCCGGCGGTCGCCTGCACCAGGCCGAGTCCGACCAGCAGCGCGCACGGCAGCGACCAGCTGCCGCTCGCGTCGTGCAGCACGCCGACCAGGAACGGGCCGCTCGCGGCCAGCAGGTAGCCCACGCTCTGCGCCATCGTCGACAGCGCGGCGGTGTCGGCCGCCGTGGTGGTGCGCAGCCCGAAGAACGACAGCGTCACCGGGAAGACCGCGCCGCCGGCACCGAGCAGCGCCGCCCACAGCCACGCCCCCTCGGCGGGCGCGAGCCACATGCCGGCGAATCCGGCGGCGGTGATGGCGGTCAGCGCCGCGACCAGGTGTCCCTGGTGCCGGACCTTGCCGGCCACGGTCGGCGCCAGCATGAAGAACGGCACCCCGATCAGGATGCTGATCGCCAGCAGCAGGCCGGACTTCTGCTCGCTGAACCCGGCGGCGGCGTACATGCTCGGTAGCCAGCTCATCATCACGTAGGCGTAGGTGGACTGGGTGGCGAACAGGATGGTGACCGCCCAGGCGGTGGGGTTGCGCCACAGGACGGCGCCGCGCTCGGTCGAGCGGGTGTGGTCCCGGCCGCGCGCGTACGGCGCCCACACGACCGCCGCAGCGACGGCGACCAGCGCCCACGCGCCGAGGCCGATCCGCCAGCCGCCGCCCGCGTCCGCGATCGGGACCGTGACGGCCGCGCCGAGCGCCGATCCGATGGACAGGACGGAGCTGTAGGCGCCCGTCATCACGCCGACCCGGTCGGGGAAGTGCTCCTTGACGACCGCGGGGATGAGCACGTTCGCCAGGGCGATGCCGCCACAGGCCACGAGCGTCCCGAGGATCAGCGCCGGCGTACCGTCCAGGACCCGGAGGACCAGGCCCAGGGCCAGCGCGACGAGGGAGACCTCCAGGCCGCGGTGGATGCCGAGCCGGCGGGTCACGCCGAGGGCGGTGGCGCCGACGACCGCGAAGCAGAGCACCGGCAGCGAGGTGAGCACACTCTGGGTGGCCGTCGGGACGCCCTGGTCGCCGAGACGGTCCATCAGCGCGCCCACGCTGGTGACCGCGATGCGCAGGTTCAGCGCGATCAGCAGGACCGCCGCCGTCAGCCCGGCTCCGGTCCGGACCCGGGACGGGACCCGGTCGGGCGGCGCTGCGGTTGGAGTGGAGGTCGTCACACCCCTAGGATGCCAGACATCGGATGATTGGATGAAACCGGAGGATCTGATGCCGCTCGCCCCCGCAGCGACAGCTTCGCTCGTCGATCAGGCGATCGACCGGATGCGCGGGCTCCTCGACAGCGGGGAGTGGGCCGTCGGCGCCCGCATCCCTCCCGAGCCCGCCCTCGCCGCGGCCCTCGCGGTCAGCCGCAACACCGTGCGCGAGGCGGTCAAGGCGCTGGCCCACCTCGGTCTGCTGCAGGTACGCCGCGGCGACGGCACCTATGTCGTCGCGACCACCGAGGTGCAGGCTCTGATGCGCCGGCAGCTGGACCGCGTCGAGATCGGCCACCTGCTCGAGGTCCGGCACATGATCGAGGTCTCGGCGGCAGGGCTGGCCGCGCAGCGGCGTACCGACGCGGACCTGGGGGCGATGGAGGCGATCCTGGCCCGCCGGGAGGCCGTGGTCGGCGAGGAGTTCGTGCGGGCCGACGTGGACTTCCACGCCGCCGTCGTCGCGGCCGCGCACAACCCGCTGCTCAGCGAGCTCTATGCGGGCCTGGTCGGCACCGTGGCGGCCAGCATCGATCCGGACGTGCGGGACCACCTGACCGCGGAGCACGTCGCCGTCGCCGCCGCCATCCGCGCCGGTGACCCGGCTGCCGCCTCGGCCGCGGCCGAGGTGCTGCTGGACCACGTCGTCTACTGAGACAAGCGCGCTCCCGCGGGGGCTACTTGCCCCAGGCGGGCTCCCACCCCTCGACCGAGTCGGCGGGGCGGGTGGGGGGCCCGGTGTAGATGGCGGAGGGGCGGATCAGGCGACCCGTCTCCTTCTGCTCCAGGATGTGCGCCGACCAGCCGCCGGTGCGCGCGCAGGTGAACATCGAGGTGAACATGTGCGCCGGGATCTCCGCGAAGTCCAGGACGATCGCGGCCCAGAACTCGACGTTGGTCTCCAGGACACGGTCCGGGCGGCGCTCGCGCAGCTCGGCCAGGGCGGCCTGCTCCAGCGCCTCGGCCACCTCGTAGCGCGCGGCGCCGAGCTCGCGGGCGGTGCGCCGCAGCACCCGGGCGCGCGGGTCCTCGGCGCGGTAGACGCGGTGGCCGAAGCCCATCAGCCGGTCGCCGGAGTCGAGCAGGCCCTTGACGTAGGCGCGCGCGTCGCCGGACTTCTCGACCTCCTCGATCATGCCGAGCACGCGCGACGGGGCGCCGCCGTGCAGCGGGCCGGACATCGCGCCGATCGCGCCGGACAGCGCCGCGGCGACGTCGGCGCCGGTCGAGGTGATGACGCGGGCGGTGAAGGTGGAGGCGTTCATGCCGTGCTCGGCGGCCGAGGACCAGTAGGCGTCGATCGCGTGGGCGTGCTTCGGGTCGGCCTCGCCGCGCCAGCGGATGAGGAACTTCTCGGCGAGCGTCTGGCCCTTGTCGACCTCGCGCTGGGGCACGATCGGCTGGTGGATGTCGCGGGCCGACTGGCCGGCGTACGAGAGCACCATGACGGCCGCGCGGGCCAGATCGGCGCGCGTCTCCTCGGTGGTGGAGTCGTAGGTCTGATTGAAGCCGAACGCCGGCGCCAGAGCGGCGATCGCGGACTGCAGGTCGACGCGTACGTCGCCGGTGTGGAACGGCAGGTTGAACGCCTCCGCCGGCGGGAGGCCCGGGGTGTAGCTGCCGTCGATCAGCAGGCCCCAGACGTTCTCGAAGGGCACCCGGCCGACCAGGTCCTCGATGTCGACACCGCGGTAGCGCAGCGCCGAGCCTTCCTTGTCGGGCTCCGCGATCTGCGTCTCGAAGGCGATGACGCCTTCCAGTCCGTGGTGAACCTCGGTCATCGGGACTCCTTCGTCGGTGGACTCGTGCGGTCCGCGCGGGCGAGGTCAGGCCGCCCCCGCAACCTCCGGCATTCTGCCGCACCGACCTACTCGGCAGTAGAGCGCATCTATGTTGGGGGGATGGACGCATCCTCCGCCGCCCAGCACCTGGCGGCGCTCCGCACCGAGTACGGCGAGCGCGGGCTGTCCGAGAAGGACGCCGGCGACGATCCGTGGGCCCTGTGGCAGCGCTGGTACGGCGAGGCCGCGGTGGGCGGGATCCATGAGCCCAACGCGATGGTCCTCGCGACCGTCGACCCCGACGGCTGGCCGTCCGCGCGCCTGGTGCTGCTCAAGGGGATCGCCCCGGAGCCGCCCGACGACGGCTTCACGCTGTTCACCAACACCGCCTCGCGCAAGGGCCGCGCGCTGGCGGGCGACGACCGGTGCGCGCTGCTGTTCCCGTGGCACCCGCTGGAGCGGCAGATCCGGGTCGAGGGGCGCGCCGTACCGCTGAGCGATGCGGAGGTCGCGGCGTACTTCTCGACCCGGCCGCGCGGAGCCCAGCTGGGGGCGTGGGCCTCACCGCAGTCGGAGGTGGTGGCGGGCCGCGAGGAGCTCGAGCGGCGCTACGCCGAGGCCGAGGCGCGCTTCGGCGACGGCGAGGTGCCGGTGCCGCAGGGCTGGGGCGGCTACCGCGTGCGGCCCGAGGTCTTCGAGTTCTGGCAGGGCCGACAGGGCCGGCTGCACGACCGGCTGCGCTACGTGCGCGCCGGCGCCGGGTGGGACAGGACCAGGCTCGCGCCCTGAAGCTTCGGGTCGTACCGCGGCCCGTCCTTGTGGGTCAGCGCCCACGCCGCGCCCACGGCGATCAGGACCAGCAGGATCAGCACGAGCACGACCTTCTGGGTGCGCTCGGGTGAGCGCTCGTGGTGCTTGCGGCGGACGCGCCGGCCGGGGCGGTGCTCGAGCTGCTCCTCGGGGATGGCGTGGTCGAGCGGCTCGATGGAGGGTACGTCGGCGGGTGCCCGCAGCGCGTCCATGAAGTCATGCAGGAAGGTGGCGTCGTCGACCCGGATCGCCGGCTGCTCCCGGGTGTCGGTGGCGGACTCGACCTCAGGGGCCTCCTCGGCGGCCTCGTCGGTGTGCGCCCAGTCGATGGCGGGCACCTCGTGGCTGGGACGTGTGGGGTCCTCGTCGGCCCGCCAGTCGATGGACGGCACGTCCTGCACCGGCGCGAAGGCCGCGTGCCACTCGTGGTGCTCGAGGGGGTCGGGGGAGGGCTGCGGGGCGATCTCCTCGGCCGCCGCCTCCGCGGCCACGGGCTCCCCGACGTGGTGCTCCTCGACGACCTGCTCCGCGGCCACGGGCTCCTCGACGACCGGCTGCTCGACGAGGGGCTCCTCGACGACCGGCTCGGGCTGGGAGGAGGCGGGCCAGCGGTCGACAGGGACCACCCGCAGCAGCGTGAACAGCACCTTGGGCAGCGGGCGGGAGGCGGGGTCCTTCTGCAGTCCGCGGGCGATCGCCTCACCGGCGAAGGCCGGGAAGCCGGGGTGCCGGGCGGCCACGGGCAGCGGCGTCCCGTCACCCTCGAACGCGGGCGCGTCCCCGGCGAGCAGCAGGTGGGCCAGGGCCGCGAAGGCGTAGGCGTCGACGGCGGGCGTGGGCTCGCCTCCGTCGCGGACCTCGGGGGCGAGGTACGCCGCATCGGGGGCCTCGTCGGTCATCGTGACCGTGTCGCCGTCGACCCCGCTGTCGATCCGGAGGGTCTCCGGGCTGAACGCGCCGTGCGCCCGGCCGGCCGCGTGCACCGGGAAGAGCGTGTCGGACAGGGCGCCCAGGATCGCCAGCGCCCGCTCCGGGGGCAGCAGGCGCGGCTCCTCCGCATCGAGCAGAGCGCGCAACGAACCCAGCACCAGACCACGTCTCCTCAGGTGAGCCGACCTTCGAGATTCCGGCGCCGAGTCGCCTTCCACCCAATCGTGTCACGGCGCCGTCGCCCCGTCCGGGGACCCCGGAAATTCACTTGTGAGTGAGTACTCACTCATTTACCATGCTCGACATGGTCCGTGCTGCTCCGATGTCGCCCGAGGAACGTCGGGCCGCGCTGATCGAGGCCACGGTCCCGCTGCTCAGCGACCACGGACGGTCGGTCACCACCAAGCAGATCGCCGAGGCGGCGGGCGTGGCGGAGGGCACGATCTTCCGGGTCTTCGGGTCCAAGGAGGAGCTGGTCGACGCGGCGATCGGGCGGGCCTTCGAGTCCGGCGACGTCATCGCGCGGCTCGACGCGATCCCGCGCGACCTGCCGCTCTACGAGCGGGCGGTCCGCATGGTCACCGTCCTCCAGGACAGGTTCGTCGAGCTGTTCACGCTCATGCACGCCATCGGCATGGTCGGGCCTCCCGACCTCGGCGACCCGGTCGCGCACGAGCGGCGCGTCCAGGCGAACCAGAGCGCGATGCTCGATGTGATCGAGCAGGACGCCGCCGCGCTGACCATGGAGCCGATGCGGCTGGTCCACCTGCTGCGGATGCTGGCGTTCTCCGGCAGCCACCCCAAGTTGTCCGGCGGGGAGATCCTCACGCCGGAGCAGATCGTCGAGACGGTGCTCTACGGCGCCGTGAAGAGGGAGGAACCCTGATGCTCCTGCGACTCATGCGCGAGCACCTGCGCCCCTACCGGGGCTGGTTGACCGCGGTCGTGCTGCTGCAGCTCGCCTCGACCGTGGCGATGCTGTACCTGCCGAAGCTGAACGCCGACATCATCGACAAGGGCGTGGTGCTCGGTGACACCGGGTACGTCGTCCGCTCCGGCGCGCTCATGCTCGCCATCTCGCTCGCCCAGGCGGTGTGCTCGGTGAGCGCCGCCTGGTTCGGCTCGCACATCGCGATGGCGTTCGGGCGCGACGTGCGCGCGAAGGTCTTCGGCCGGGTGGGCCGCTTCTCGGCCCGTGAGGTGGCCGCCTTCGGGGCGCCCTCGCTGATCACCCGCGCCACCAACGACGTCCAGCAGGTCCAGATGCTCACGATGATGACCTGCACCATGGCGGTGCAGATCCCGATCATGATGGTCGGCGCCATCATCATGGCGATGCGCGTCGACTTCGGGATGTCGTGGCTGGTCGCCGCCGTCGTCCCCACCCTGGCGGTGCTCGTGGGCTTCGTCGTCAGCCGGATGGTGCCCTACTTCCGCAAGGTCCAGGAGCGCCTCGACGGCGTCAACAAGGTGCTGCGCGAGCAGATCACCGGCATCCGGGTGGTGCGGGCGTTCGTCCGCGAGCCGCTGGAGACCGAGCGGTTCGCGGTGGCCAACGACGCCCTCACCGACGTCTCGCTCAAGGCCGGCAGCTGGATGGCCGCGATGTTCCCGATCGTCATGGTCGTGGCGAACGGCGGCAGCGTCGCGCTGATCTGGTTCGGCGGCCACCGGGTCGCCGACGGGACCATGCTCCCGGGCGCGCTCACGGCGTACCTCTCCTACCTGATGCAGATCGTCATGTCGGTCATGATGAGCACCTTCATGCTGATGATGGTGCCGCGCTCCGCGGTGTGCGCGGACCGGATCGGCGGCGTGCTCGGCACCGACTCCTCGGTGACGCCCCCGGCCGACCCGGTGACCTCCGTGGACGTGGCCGGGCACCTCGACCTCGAAGGTGTCTCCCTGACCTACCCGGGTGCCGAGCAGCCGGTGCTGCGGCAGGTGAGCTTCAGCGCCCGGCCGGGCCAGACGGTCGCGGTCATCGGGTCGACCGGCGCGGGCAAGACCACGCTGGTCAACCTCGTGCCGCGGCTGCTCGACGCGACCGAGGGGCGGGTGCTGGTCGACGGCGTCGACGTCCGCGACCTCGACGAGGAGCTGCTCTGGTCGCGGCTGGGACTGATCCCGCAGCGGGCCTTCCTCTTCTCCGGCACCGTCCGGTCCAACCTGCTGCACGGCAAGCCGGACGCCACCGACGAGGAGCTGTGGGCCGCCCTCGAGATCGCCCAGGGCGCCGACTTCGTCCGCGCCATGCCCGAGCAGCTCGACGCGCCCATCGCCCAGGGCGGCACCAACGTGTCCGGCGGCCAGCGGCAGCGCCTCGCCATCGCCCGGGCGTTGGTACGCCGCCCCGAGATCTATCTGTTCGACGACGCGTTCTCGGCGCTCGACCTCGCCACCGACGCGCGGCTGCGTGCGGCGCTCAAGCCGCAGACCCGTGACTCGACGGTGGTGATCGTGGCCCAGCGGATCGCCACGATCCGCGACGCCGACCTGATCCTGGTGCTCGACGACGGGGCCGTGGTCGGCCGCGGCACGCACGACGAGCTGATGGCCTCCAACGAGACCTACCAGGAGATCGCGGCCTCGCAGGGCATCGGCCAGGACGAGGGGGTGGCGGCATGAGCACCACGACCTCGGCCACCGGTGGCACGCTCAAGACCACCGAGCGGGTCGTCAACGCGGCACCCGGCCCGGGTCGCGGCCCGATGGGCGGCGGCGCGATGGTCGGCCAGAAGGCCGACAACTTCAAGGGCTCGGCCAAGCGGCTGCTGCGCGACCTCTCGCCGGAGCGCGGGATGCTGTACGGCGTACTCGTCCTGGCGATCGGGTCCGCGGTCCTCATGGCGCTGGGCCCGCGACTGCTCGGTCATGCGACGGACAAGGTGTTCAACGGCTTCCTCGGCCAGAAGCTGCCCGCGGGCTTCACCAAGGAGCAGCTGGCGGCGCAGGCCGACGCGCAGGGCGACCACGCCCGCGCCGACATGCTGCGCCGGCTGGACGTCATCCCGGGGGTCGGCATCGACTTCACCGCCGTCGGCCACATCCTGCTGCTGGTGCTGGCGGTGTACGTCGTCGGCTCGCTGCTCGCCTGGGGCCAGGGCTTCCTGGTCAACCGGGTCGTCCAGCGCTCGATCCGCCGGATGCGCTCCGACGTCGAGGACAAGGTCAACCAGCTGCCGCTGGCCTACTTCGACCGCCAGCCGCGCGGCGAGCTGCTCAGCCGGATCACCAACGACATCGACAACCTCGCCCAGAGCATGCAGCAGACCATGAGCCAGCTGCTGACCTCGCTGCTGTCGGTGGTCGCGGTGCTGTCGATGATGTTCTGGATCAGCTGGGTGCTGGCGCTGATCGCGCTGGTGTCGGTGCCGATCTCGATGATCGTGACGGCGCGGATCATGAAGCGGTCGCAGTCGCAGTTCATCAACCAGTGGCGGCAGACCGGCAAGCTGAACGCGCAGATCGAGGAGGCCATCTCCGGCCACGCGCTGGTGTCGGTCTTCGGCCGCCGGGCCGAGGTCGAGACGACCTTCGCCGAGCACAACGAGTCGCTCTACGACTCGGCGTGGCGGGCGCAGTTCGTCAGCGGCCTGATCATGCCGGTGATGATGCTGGTCGGGAACCTGAACTACGTCGTGATCGCGGTCGTGGGCGGGCTCCGGGTCGCCCACGGGTCGCTGTCGCTGGGTGACGTGCAGGCGTTCATCCAGTACTCCCGCCAGTTCACCCAGCCGCTGACCCAGATCGCCTCGATGGCGAACCTGCTGCAGTCCGGGGTCGCCTCCGCGGAGCGGGTCTACGAGCTGCTGGACGCCGAGGAGCAGATCCCGGACGCCGGCGGCTCCCGTCCGGTCTCGCCCGGCGAGGTGAAGGGCCGCGTCGCGTTCGAGGACGTGTCCTTCTCCTACGACCCCGCCAACCCCCTGATCGAGCACCTCTCGCTGGTGGCCGAGCCGGGGCAGATGGTCGCGATCGTGGGCCCGACGGGCGCCGGCAAGACCACGCTGGTGAACCTGATCATGCGGTTCTACGAGCTCGACGGCGGCCGGATCACCATGGACGGCGTCGACATCACCGCGATGAGCCGCGCCGACCTGCGCAGCCGGGTCGGGATGGTCCTGCAGGACACCTGGCTGTTCGAGGGCACCATCCGCGACAACATCCGCTACGGCCGGCCCGGTGCGACGGAGGAGGAGATCCTCGAGGCCGCGAGGGCGACGTACGTCGACCGCTTCGTCCACTCCCTGCCCGACGGGTACGACACCGTCCTGGAGGACGACGGCGCGAACCTCTCGGCCGGCGAGCGGCAGCTGATCACCATCGCGCGGGCGTTCCTCGCGCGGCCGGCGCTGCTGATCCTGGACGAGGCGACCTCGTCGGTGGACACCCGCACCGAGCTGCTGCTGCAGCACGCGATGGCGGCCCTGCGCACCGACCGGACCTCGTTCGTCATCGCGCACCGCCTGTCCACGATCCGCGACGCCGACCTGATCCTGGTGATGGAGGGCGGACGGATCGTGGAGCAGGGCTCGCACGCCGACCTGCTGGCGGCCGACGGCGCGTTCGCGCGGCTGCACGCGGCCCAGTTCGCCGCGGCGGCGGTCGGCTGAGGCCGGCGGCGGCTCAGCAGTCGTACCGGAAGCCGGCGCGCTCGCCGTCGGTCACCGCGATCTCGTTGACCACGGACCGGTCGGTGAGTCGCCCGCCCTTCAGCTGGAAGGCCAGGAAGGTGTGGCTGGGGTCGCCGTCGGCCTCGACGTACACCTGGGTCCTGCCGGGCCAGCCGTCGTGGGCGGGCGCCGACAGCTCGCTGCCGTAGACCCGCTCGAGATCGGCGTACGTCGATCCGACCTGGATGCCCTTCGCGGTGTGCGGGCCGGGTGCCATGACGGAGAGCTGGGTGATGGTGGTGCCGCGGGTGTACACGAAGACGCGGTCGCCGGCCGGGTCGGATCTCCAGTGGACCACCTCGCCCGGGCACACGATGCCGCCCTTCGCGATCATGCCGGTGGGGGTCCACTCGGCCTTCGTCATCCCGGCCCGTACCGGGCCGAGACGGCCGGGAGCGATGACCAGATCCGGGTCCTGGGAGATCCTGCTCGTGGGCTTGCTGGTGGCGGGCGTGGCCGGGTCCTCCGCCGCGGTTGCGCCGCTCCCGGTGTTGCCGCAGGCGGACAGGAGGCTGAGGGCGCCGAGGGCGAGCAGGGTCGCCGCGGCGGACCTGGTGGGGGTCGTGCTCATGCCTCGGTCGACGCGGCCCGACCGGGTCCGGTTGCAGCCGATCCCCGATGTGTCTCCGCCCACATTAGTTGCAGGAGTCAACAAAGAACGATAAAGTTGCCTCTATCAACCAAAACCAGTCACTCCAGACGAGGCGAGCGCACATGTCCCAACCCGAATCCGCGGCGGTCGAGAGCAGCGGGCAGATGACGCACCGCGAGGTGCTCGAGGCGATGAGCGGCCTGCTGATCGCGATGTTCGTCGCCATCCTGTCCAGCACCGTCGTCACCAACGCGCTGCCGCGGATCGTCAACGACCTGCACGGCACCCAGACCGGCTACACGTGGGTGCTGGTCGCGACCATGCTCGCGATGACGGCCACCACGCCGATCTGGGGCAAGCTCGCCGACCTCTTCCCCAAGAAGCTGCTCATGCAGCTGGCCCTCGTCGTCTACCTCAGCGGCTCCGCCCTCGCCGGCCTCGCGCCCTCGATGGGCTGGCTGATCGGCGCGCGGGTGATCACCGGCCTCGGCGTCGGCGGCGTGATGGCGCTGATCCAGATCATCATCGCCTCGCTGGTCTCCCCGCGTGAGCGCGGTCGCTACTCCGGCTACATCGGCGCGTCCTTCGGCCTGGCGACCCTGGTCGGCCCGCTCGTGGGCGGCGTGATCGTCGACAGCCCGCTCGGCTGGCGGGGCTGCTTCTACGTCAGCCTGCCGTTCGCCCTGCTCGCCTTCGTCGTGCTGCAGCTCAAGCTGCACCTGCCCACCGTGAAGCGGCCGGTCAAGGTCGACTACGCCGGCTCGGTGCTGCTCATGAGCGGCGTCAGCCTGATCCTGATCTGGGTCTCCCTCGCCGGTACGGCGGGCTACTTCGGCTGGTGGTCCACGACCACTGCCCTGATGCTGGGTGGCGCCGCGGTGCTCCTCGGTGCGGCGCTGTACGTCGAGGCCCGCGTCGCGGCCGAGCCGATCATCCCGATGCAGCTGTTCCGCGACCGCACGATCACCCTCGCCGTGGTCGCAGCGGTGCTCGTCGGCGTGGCGATGCTGACCGGTACGACGTACCTCTCGGAGTACTTCCAGAACTCGCGCGGCATGTCGCCCACCGTGGCCGGCCTGATGTCGCTGTCCATGGTGCTAGGCCTGATGATCGTCAGCATCGTCTCCGGCCGGGTCATCAGCGCCACCGGACGCTGGAAGGCGTGGCTGGTGGGCGGGATGGTCGCCGTCGTCATCGGGGCGGCGCTGTTGGCCACGATCGACCACACGACCCCGATCTGGCTGATCGGCGTGTTCATGTTCGTCTTCGGCTCGGGCCTCGGCGCGACCCAGCAGAACCTGATCCTCGCGGTGCAGAACAACGTCGACCAGGCCAACATCGGTGCGGGCTCCTCGGTGGTCACCTTCTTCCGGACCCTCGGCGGCGCGGTCGGCGTGAGCGCCTTCGGTGCGGTCCTGTCGCACCGCGTCGGGGACCACGTCCAGACCGGTGTCGCCCAGCTGGTCGCCGGCGGACAGGTCACCCCGGGCCAGGCCCAGGCGCTGGCGGGCGGCGACGTACCGCAGATCAGCGCTCTGCCGGCGCCGCTGCGCGCGCTCTTCGAGTCCGCCTTCGGCGACGCCACCGGCCACATCTTCCTGTTCACCGTGCCGTGCGCGGTCCTGGCCCTGGTGGCGGTCCTCTTCATCAAGGAGAAGAGCCTGCGGACCACCCTCGACACGATCGAGGAGCCGGAGGTGGCGCTCGACCTCGCCGCCGAGCTCGAGATCGGGGAGCTGACCCGGCGATGAGCGAGCGGGCCCGCGAGGTCGCGCTGGACCGGGTGCAGCAGGAGCTGCGCGCGGTCCTCCAGCGCGCCAAGCGGTCCGTCGGCGACCGGGCGCACGCGGTCGACCCGGGGCTGCAGGGGGCGTCGTACCTGCTGCTGGAGTGGCTCGCCGGGCGCGCGCCGCTGCGCGCCTCGGGGATCGTGGAGGCGCTGGGCTGCGACAAGGGCGCACTGAGCCGGCAGCTGCAGCACCTGGAGGACCTCGGCCTGGTCGAGCGCACGCCGGATCCCTGCGACCGGCGCGCGACCCTGGTCAGCGTCACCGCGGGAGCCCGGGTCCGGCTGGCCGACGTCGACACCAGCGCCACGCGCGAGCTGGGCACGCGCCTGGCGGGGTGGACCGCCGACGACCTCGACGACCTCGCGACCCGGCTCGCCGGCTACAACCGCGCCCTCGCCGACGCCTGAGTGAAAAGCCGTTGTGAGCGCGCCGGACACGACCTACCGTTGACGCACACGGGAAAGGAGGTGGTCCGAAGAATGAGTTCCCATCGGACGCGTGAGGTGGCTGCTCGCTGAGCGGCCCAGCAGTTCGGCTGCTGGCGAATCCACCGCAGTCACCCGACCCGCAGGCGCCCCGGATCGTCCTCCGGCCAGGTCTCACCGACCACGCCTGCGGGTCGTCCGCGTCCCGGAAGCGATACGGTTCGAGGGATGAACAACCGCGACGAGGCGCTGGGGGCGCTCGAGAGTGAGATCGGGGCTCTGCTCGGCAGGGCACGCCGGGTCGTTGCGGAGCGCGCGCGCATGCTGCACCCGGAGCTGCAGGCGGGCTCCTACCTGATCCTCGGCTACGTCCGCAACAACGGGCCCGTGCGTGCCACCGACATCGGTGAGGTCTTCGCGATCGACAAGGGCTCGATCAGCCGGCACGTGCAGCAGCTCATCGACCTCGACCTGGTCGAGCGGCAGCCGGACCCGCAGGACGGCAGGGCGTTCCTGCTGACCGCGACCGAGCACGGCTGCGCCCAGCTCGACCGGATCGCCGCCGTACGACGCGACCTGCTGCAGGCCAAGATGTCGGACTGGTCGGCCCGCGAGCTCAACGACTTCGTCGCGGCACTCGCGCGCTACAACACCGCGCTCTCCGACGTCTGACGGCGCCGCCTCAGCTCGCTACCGAGGGGAGCTCGCCGATGTCGTGCAGCGCGTCCTTCATCAGCGCGATGATCTCGTGCGACTCGTCCTGGGACAGGATCCGGCGGTCGGCCGTGATGCCCCACTCGAGCTTGCCGTTGTAGCTGACCACGGTGATGTTGAGGGCGTTCGCGTGGTACGGGATCGACACCGGGAACGTGTGCAGGATCGTCGCGCCGGCGAAGTACATCTGCGTGGGCATGCCCGGCACGTTGGAGATCAGCACGTTGCCCGCGGCGGGCATCCGCTTGATCATGTTCGACCGGCCGATCAGCTGGGCCATGCCGGTCATGAACCACGGCGTCCCGGTCATCGGCACCTCGACGCCCAGCACCGGCCGGAGCTCGCGTACGACGGCCTTGGCGGCCTCGGAGGAGTTGTGGATCGCCTTGAACCGCTCGGGCAGGTCCTTGATGTCGGTGGCGAGATCGACCCGCACCGAGGACACCTGGTTGTTCGCCGAGTTGTCGCCCTCGGTGCGCAGGCTGACCGGGACCATCGCGATGAGCGGCTTGTCGGGCAGCAGGTTGCGCTCGTCGAGGAAGCGCTCGAGGGCGATCGAGCAGGTGGCCATCACGATGGTGTTGACCGTGCCGCCGACGCGCCTGCCCAGCGCCTTGATGTCGTTGAGGTCGGTCGACATCGTCGTGTACGAGCGCTGGTTCGTGATCGTGTCGTTGAAGATCGTGTTCGGGGCGAGCCCGAGCACCAGGTTCCGCTCGCCGCGCGGGGTGCGCTGGCTGCTGGTGACCTTCGCGGCCGCGAGCATCGCCTTGCCCGCGGTCGGGATCAGCTCGGCGATCTTGCGGTACTGCGAGAGCGCGTTCGTCGCGGATGCCTCGAGCATCTCGGTCACCCCGAGCTGGTAGCTCTCCTTGCCGCGCCGGCGCCGCGGCGCGGGGATCTTCCGGCCGGTGGGCTCGTCGTCGTACAGGACCTTGGCGAGCTCGACGCTGCCCTTGCCGTCGACGCCCGCGTGGTGCGTCTTCTGGTAGATGCCGATCTGGCCGCTCTCGAGGCCGTCGATCACGTAGATCTCCCACAGCGGCCGGCTGCGGTCCATCAGCGAGGCGTGCAGGCGGGCGACGAGCAGCTCGAGCTCCTCGAACCTGCCGGTCCGCAGCGTCGCATGCCGCACGTGGTAGTCCAGCTCGACGTCGTCGTCCTCGATCCACACCGGCTCGGCGAGCTCGAAGGGCATGGTCGCGAGCTTGCGGTGCAGGACGGGCGACATGTGCAGGCGCTCGGCGAAGAGGCTCTTGACGTCCTCGTAGTAGTCGCCGTCGTACCCCTCGGGGAGGTCGACCAGCATCAGGCCGCCGGTGTGCATCGGCGTCTCCGCCGTCTCCAGGTGCAGGAAGGAAGCGTCAATGCTGCTGAGCTGATCGACCATCGGGTTGTGCTCCTTGGCTGTGATGGCTGGTGAGGTGACGGGCCGGCGGATCGCTCAGGCGGCGACGGAGTGGCGCTGGTAGGGCTGCCAGCCGCCGACGGGCTGCTGGAGGCGGTCCAGAACGATCGCCTGCACGTGCGGGTGGACGCCCATGCCGAGGTGGCTCGCGGTGACCTCGACGCTCTCGCGCTGCTCGCCGGGCAGGTCCATGCAGGTCTGCCACGGCACGATGCCGTCGAGCTTGGAGTAGATCGCGGTCGCGGGCACCCGGAGCGCCGGGCGATCCTCCTCGGCCGGCCGGTCGGCCAGCAGGTCGGAGTGCCAGGGGCGCAGTGCCTCGAAGAGCCGGCCGGGGTGGGTCGTGCTCGGGTCGTCCTCGGAGGTCAGCCGGAACGGGCTGCCCAGGGTGATCACGCAACGCACCTGCTCCGGGGAGAGGCGGGCGAGCTCGCGGGCGAGGATGCCGCCCAGGCTCCAGCCGATCAGGCTGACCGGCCGGCCGTCGCGCCCGTGCAGGTCGGCGAGGCGCTCGACCATGCCGGTCACGATCCGCTCGCTCGGCCCGATGTTGCGGCCCAGGCCCCAGCCGTAGACGCGATAGCCCCGCGCGCGCAGCACCCGGCGCAGCACCAGGGTGCTGGCGTCGTCGGCCAGGAAGCCGGGCAGGACGAGCACGCGGTGACCGTCGCCGTGCGGGCCGGTCAGGAGCTGGGGGAGCGCGGCGCAGAAGGCCGTGGCCTCCGCGGAGGCGCGGAGCTGCTCGGTCCACAACAGCGCGCGCCGGGGCGCGCGGTAGCGGGGGGAGTCGCTCGTCGTGCTGGTCGAGGTCACGGGCGTGCCCTTTCTGTCGGGCATAGGAAAGTGATCTCGGTCACCTTACATACCACCGGGTCGGAATGTCCACGGTCCCGTGGTCCCACTCCGCGCCGCGGACCGGACTCGCAGCCGGAGCGGGGGACAGGGAGAATGTCGGGGTGAGCGACCTGATCGACACCACCGAGATGTACCTCCGCACCGTCTACGAGCTCATCGAGGAGGGCATCGTCCCGCTGCGCGCCCGGATCGCCGAACGGCTGCACCAGAGCGGGCCCACGGTGTCGCAGACGGTCGCCCGGATGGAGCGCGACGGCCTGCTCACCGTCGAGGGCGACCGCCACCTGGAGCTCACCGACGAGGGCCGTCACCTCGCCGTCCGGGTCATGCGCAAGCACCGGCTCGCGGAGCGTCTGCTGACCGATGTCATCGGCCTGGACTGGGAGCTGGTCCACGAGGAGGCGTGCCGCTGGGAGCACGTCATGTCGGAGAACGTCGAGCGCCGGCTCCTGGAGCTGCTCGGCAACCCCGTGGAGTCGCCGTACGGCAACCCCATCCCGGGCCTGGCCGAGCTCGGCCAGGAGCGGGTCGCGGAGAGCTTCATGGCCGACGTCGTCCCGCTCTCCAAGGCCGCCGGCCCCGAGGTCGCCCGCGCGCTGGTCCGCCGGATCTCCGAGGAGATGCAGAAGGACGAGTCGCTGATGAGCGCCATGCGCCGGGTCGGCGCCCTGCCCGACAAGACGATCACGATCCAGGCCACCCAGGACGGCGTGCTGGTGGGGTCGGGCGGGGAGACCGCGGAGATCTTCCCCGAGGCCGCGGACCACATCTTCGTGAAGGTGCTCTAGCGCGAGCGCGTCGCCGCGGTCGGCGCCTTGCTCGGCTTGCGACCCTCGGCTCCTCCGGTCGCTGGCGCTCCCTGCGTCGCCTCGTGCCGCGCGCCTCGCAACCGGCGCCTGCGGCGCCGCGCTGCCGCGCACGCACCTTCGCGCAGTTGGCTGCCGTAGGTCCTGCCTTCGCCTGGCGGCAAGCCTTACGTAGGGACGTCTGCTCGTCGCTCACTTCACTCGCGGACGATGGTGATGCCCGTCATCGTGGGCACGATGACCCGGTCGCGGTAGAGGGCCGGGCTCGCGAAGCGGCTGGTCACGCCGACCGCCACATGGCCGAGGGAGTGGCCGGTCGCCGGGTCGAGGGACTGCAGTACGCCGGCGTACGGGTCGAGCGACCAGACCCGGCCGCCGCCGACGACCGGCGAGCCGATGATCGAGGAGGCCGCCCGCCACCGCACGTGCAGGTGGCCGGTGCTGTCGACGCGCAGCGCGCGCAGGCCGTCGGTGGCCGGCAGGTAGACCGTGGAGCCGCTGACCGCCGTACCTCCGAAGGACGGGGCGCCGACGCGCAGCACCGACACCTGTCCGCCGATCCCGCCGAGGCGGTCCTGGCGCAGCACGAAGACGCGGTCCGACTTGCCTGCCTGCACCAGCCAGCGGGTGCCGACCAGGGCCGGTCCGATCGAGCCGAGGTCGACGTCGCCGGCGTTGTCCTGCGCCCAGCTGCTGGGGGCGAAGAAGCCGAGCAGCCGGGCGTGGGTGTCGAGCTTGAGGACCGAGTCGCTGTGGTCGTAGCGGTCGCCCGGCCCCGCCGCTCCGTTGCCGACGGCGGCCAGGAGGTGGCCGCGCGAGTCGACGGCCGGCCCGGAGGTCTGCCACATCCCGGCCTCGCGGGTCGTCGGCACGGTGTAGCGGACCGCCGTCCCCTGCCCGCCGAGAGGTACGCCGACGAGGCGGCCCCGATAGCCGGCGCAGTCGCCCGCGAGCCCGCCGAACGGCACCCAGACGCGGCCGCCGGCGACGGCCAGAGCGCCGCGCTGCTGCATGGCGCGGGTCTCGACGCCGGGGAAGTCGACCGAGCGCCGCCAGTTGACGTGCCCGGAGCCGACGTCGAGCGAGACCAGGGTGTGCCGCACGCCGCCGGTGCTGGTGGGGGTCTCGGTGACGACGTACGCCGCTCCCGTGGTCGGGCTGTAGACCGGTGACCCGGTGATGCCGAGTGGGTCGATGTTGCCGCAGGGCAGCTGGGAGAGCCGGACCGGCGTACCGAGGTGCTGGCGCCAGAGGATCCGGCCGCCCGTGCCCAAGCCGTAGACCGAGTCGTTCTCGGTCGCGGCGACCACGACCCCCTCGGCGACGATCGGCGAGCCGTAGACGGCACCGTCGAGCTGGCGTCGCGCGACGACGGTCAACGCGCCGGCCGGCGGCATCGAGGTCGAGACGCCGCGGTGCTTGCCGCCGCCGTGATAGCCCCACCAGCCGGGGTAGGTCGTTCGCGGTGCCGTGGTCTCGGCCGCGGTGGTGAGCGTGCCGGACGGGCCGGCCGAGGTCGTGCCGGCACAGGCGGCGAACGCGAGCGTCGTGGCGATCAGGGCGTTTCCGAGGGGGCGGAGGACCATGCCTCAGCGTATGCCGGAAACCACCGGACTCAGGCGGGCAGAAGGTCCTGGTCCTCGCTGCGCAGCCCGGCCAGCAGCGGCAGCCAGTCGCTCGTGCCCGCGTCGACCCGCACGGTGGCGAGGTCGTCGCCGCGGGTGGCTCCGCGGTTGACGATCACGACGGGAACCCCGAGTCGCGCGGCCCGGCGTACGAACCGCAGGCCGCTCATCACGGTCAGGCTGGACCCGGCGACGAGCAGCGCGCCGTCGTCGCCGAGGGCGTCGAGGGCCGCGTAGCACCGCGCGACGCGCGGCTTCGGGACGTTCTCGCCGAAGAAGACCACGTCGGGCTTGAGGGCGCCGCCGCACACCTCGCAGGCCGGTACGACGAACCCGTCGGTCTCCTCGAGCGCGACGTCGCCGTCGGGGCGCACGGCGACGTCGGCGTGCTGCTCGGCCCAGCCCGGGTTCCCCTCGGTGAGCCGCTGCTGCAGATCGGCGCGCGCGGTGACGCGACCGCACCCGAGACAGATCACGTCGGCGATCCGGCCGTGCAGGGCGACCAGGTGCGGGGTGCCGGCCTGCTCGTGCAGGCCGTCGACGTTCTGGGTGATGACCAGGTCGGCGCCGAGCCGAGCGACCGCGAGGTGCCCCGCATTCGGCTCGGCATGGCGCATCCGCGACCAGCCGAGGTGGCTGCGCGCCCAGTAGCGCTGCTGCGCCTGCGGCCCGGACACGAACTCCTGGAAGGTCATCGGCATCCGCACCGGCGCGCCCGGGCCGCGGTAGTCGGGGATGCCGGAGTCGGTGCTCGGGCCGGCGCCGGTGAGCACCACGAGGCGGCGCTCGGCGAGGAGCGCGAGCGCGTCCACTAGGCGCCGTAGCGCAGCCGGGCGCGCTGTCGTGCCTTCTCCGCCTCGATCTCGCGGTTCTTCGGCGGGGCGGCGGTGACCAGGTCCGCGAGCAGGTGCTCGGTGATGTGCGCGATCTCGGCGACCGCGCGGTCGAACACCGCCTGGTTGGCGGCGCTCGGCCTGGTCGTGCCGCTGACCTTGCGGACGAACTGCAGGGCAGCGGCCGTGACCTCGTCGGAGGTCGCCGGGGGCTCGAAGTTGTTCAGCGGCCTGATGTTGCGGCACATGCTCCGAGCGTACGTGCTCGGTCGCGCTCAGTCGTTGGGAAGCAGGTGCAGGAACCGGGCGGCGTCGCCGGTGACGAGCACGACCCGACCGTCGCCGAGGGGTACGGCGCGCACCTGGCTCACGTCGGCGCCGTACTCCACCTGGGTGCGGTGCTTGATCAGGTGCCCGTCGCGGACCGCGACGCTCGCCAGGTAGCCGACCCGGGTGCCGGCCCACCGCTCGAGGACGGTGAGTGCGGTGCGGGACTGCTGCACCCACGTGAACGCGCGCGGGTCCTGGGCGGCGAGCGGGTCGGTGCCGCGGAACCGGATGTCGTCGATCCGCTTCAGGTGGCGCAGGTGCTCGGTGTCGAACAGCCCGATCTGGGTGTTGCCGGCGGGGCCGGTGCCGACGCCGAGCATGCGCCGCGCGCCGAGCGGATGCAGGTAGCTGGAGTAGCCGGGGAGCCGCAGCTTCCCGAGCAGCGCCGGGTGGGCGGGGTGGGAGAGGTCGACGGCGTACATCGGGTCGACCTGGCGATAGGTGACGAGGATCGCCAGGTCGTCGAACCAGCGCATCGACTCGATGTCCTCGTTGCGGCCGAGGTGGTCGATCCGGCCCAGCGGGACGAGGCTCTGCCCGAGCTTGTGCAGGGTCACGATCGAGTTGAAGGTCCCGGTCTCCGAGGTCGGGGAGACGGCGACGCGGAGGACGCCGCGGACCTCGTCCATCGCCCAGCGGTCGTCGATGCGCCCCTCGACCTCACCGGACGCCACGTGGGCGGCGCGGTCGCCGTTGAGCGCGAAGTCGAAGAGGTAGCTGGTGCCGCCCGTGGTCGGGCCGCGCAGGCCGCCGTCGGGGCTCTTGTAGTCGATGACGCGGTCATCGAGGCAGAACCGGCAGCCGTACGACGCCGGGCTGGCCACCAGGTAGAGGTTGTCGGTCGACTCGTAGGCGACGTCCGTGGCGCCGGCGAGGCCGATCGCGTTCACGTCGGTCGGGGTGCTCGCGTCGAAGCCGACGATCCCGACGGTGTCGAGGCCGACGTGGCTGTTGGGGATCGCGATGGCGGTGCAGTCGATCAGCTGGCTGGGCGCGGCGCCGTCGCTGGCGATGGTGGGGATCCAGTCGTCGATGGTGGACTTCCGCACGATCGCGCGATTCCTCGCCACCGCCTCGCGGTAGCCCAGGCCCTTGTGGGGCTGGACGAAGCCGAGCTGCGGCAGGCCGTTGTCGAGCACCAGCCGGATGGAGGCGCCGTGCTGGCGGGCCGAGTCGAGGGCCGCTGAATAGGCCACGTCGCCGGTCTGCTTCGGGTTGCGCGGGTCGGAGATGTCGATGGTGAGGACGCGGGTCGTGGCCTCCGGGCGCTGCGCGTCGGCGTCGCCGCCGAGGACGACCAGGGTGTCGCCGGAGAGCAGCAGCTCGGCGTTCGCGACCTCGTCGACCGGCAGCGAGGACAGCCGGGTGACGTCCTTCCCGGCCACGTCGTAGAGCCACAGCTCGTCGTCGTGGACCTGGGCCAGGACCTTCCCGTCGGTCTTGACGGTGTCGGGCTCGTCGACGCCGTCCTCCTGGACGTTGGTGCCGGTGGCGCTGCTGTTCTGGCGGACGGTCTTCGCGGCGGTGTCGTAGGTGCCGTTCTGGGCGCGCACGGCGTCGGTGTAGGGGGCGGCCGCGTGGAGGTCGCGCACCATGCCGCCGAGATCGCCGAGGGAGGCCTCGCGGTAGCTGCCGTAGTAGGGGTACGGCGACTGCCACCCGTACGCCCCGACCAGCTTCAACCCCCGCCGGACATAGCTGGCCAGCAGCTCGTCGCAGGACGCCGCCGGCCTGAGGTCGGCCCGGAACGCGGCCGGCTGCGCCACCGGGGACCCGCCGGAACCGCTGCCCGCGCCCCCGCCGCCGAGGTCGGCCCCCACGACGAACGCCGCGGCGAGGCCGGTGAGGGCGCCCGCCACGACCAGCGGCCGGCCGGCGAGGCGGCGCCGGCGCGCTCGGCGTACGTCGGCGGCGGTGGCGTCCCGGGCCGCCTCCTGCCGGAGCTCGGCACGGCGAGCCTCGCGGAGGATCGCGTCGGTGGGGGCCGGCCCGATGGGCATGTCGTCCCAGAGTCGTTCGAGATCGGTCATCACATGCTCCGGACGTCGAGGAGATGGTCGTCGGCGGCGAGCTGGGTCAGCGCGCGCGAGAGCCGGCTCTTGACGGTGCCGGCGGGGATGCCCAGGGCCTCGGCGGTCTGGGCCTCGGAGAGCTCGACGAAGTAGCGCAGCACCACCACGTCGCGCGCCTGCTTGGTCAGGCCTGCGAGCGCCCGGTGGATGGCGTCGGCGGTGGCGACCGCGTCGGTGCGGTCCGGGGTCGGCCGGTCGAGCCGCTCGTCGGTCGCGTCGCGCCGGTCCTTCCACCATCGGCTGCGGCGCTGGTCGCGCAGGCAGTTGAGCAGCATCCGGTAGACGTAGGCGTCCCGGTTGTCGGCGGCGCTCACCCGCGCCCACGCGCCGTAGCAGCGCACCAGCGTCTGCTGGGCGAGCTCCTCGGCCTCGTGCGGACCGGCGCCGAGGAAGACGGCGGCGCGCACGAGCGTCGGCCACGCCTTCTCGGCGTACGCCGTGAAGAGCGCCTCGTCCTGTTGGTCCACCGGTCCCCCTGCTCTGCGTGCTTCCACCCCTACGACGCGGCGACCCTGGACCCTGGTTCCGTCCTCACCGGGGAAGTGCCACGATTCTTCCCATGGCTGCTGCCGCCGACCGTGCATCCCGGTCCTACGACGTCGTCCTGTTCGGTGCCACCGGCTTCACCGGAGGACTCACCGCCGACTATCTCGCCGCGCACGCCCCCGCCGGGCTGCGCTGGGCGCTGGCGGGCCGGTCGCAGGCCAAGCTGGAGGCCGTGCGGGACCGCCTGACCGGGATCGACCCGTCCCTCGCCGACCTGCCGCTGCTCGTCGTGGACGCCTCCGACGAGTCGCGCCTGGCCGAGGTGGCCGCGCAGACGAAGGTCGTCGCGACGACCGTCGGCCCGTACCTCCAGCACGGCGGCCCGCTGGTCGCGGCGTGCGCCGCGGCGGGCACCGACTACGTCGACCTCACCGGCGAGCCCGAGTTCGTCGACAAGATGTACGTCGCCCACAACGCGACCGCCGAGAAGAGCGGCGCCCGCATCGTGCACGCCTGCGGCTTCGACTCCATCCCGCACGACCTCGGCGCCTACTACACGATCAAGGCGCTCGCCGACGAGCTCGGCGGGGAGGTCACCGACCCGGTCCGGATGCGCGGCGTCGTACGTGCCGGGGCGGGCTTCTCCGGCGGCACCTTCCACTCCGCGATGACGGCGTTCTCGCGCGCCAAGCAGATGCGCGACGCGATGCAGGCGCGGCGCCGGATCGAGCCCCGGCCGGAGGGCCGGCGGTCGCGGACGATCGCGGGGAAGCCCGGTCGCGACCGCGAGCTGGGCTACTGGCTGCTGCCGATGCCGACCATCGACCCGTTCATGGTCGCGCGCAGCGGGGCCGCGCTGTCGGCGTACGGACCGGACTTCGGGTACTCCCACTTCGCCGGCACCAAGACGCTGCACTTCGCCGCGGGCGGTGCCGCCGGCGTGAGCGCGCTGGCCCTCGCCGCGCAGGTGCCGCCGGTGCGGGAGTTCCTCAAGCGCCGCGTGCCGCAGGGCAGCGGACCGAGCGAGGAGCAGCGCGAGAAGTCCTGGTTCACCGTCGACTTCGTCGCCTCGACGGTGCCGTCGGCGGGGGAGCCGGTGACCGTGCGGACCCGCGTGTCCGGCGGCGACCCGGGCTACACCGAGACGGCCAAGATGATCGCCGAGTCGGCGCTCTGCCTGGCGCTCGACGACCTCCCGGAGTCCGCCGGGCAGGTGACGACGGCGACCGCGATGGGCGATGCGCTGCTCGCCCGGCTGGTCGCCGCGGGGATCTCCTTCGAGAGGCGCTGATCGGGGCCAGGCATGACCTGGACGAGGTTCGGCCGTTGACCCGGTAAGGATCGTCTCCATCTCGGGAAGGCAGAACCTCATGACAACTCCATCTCTCGCGCCCCTCTCCATCGACTGGAGCGGGATCTTCAGCGACAACCTGAAGAACGTCATCAACTTCGTTCCGAAGCTGATCGTCTTCCTGGTCGTCCTCTTCATCGGCTGGCTGATCGCCAAGGCCGTCGCCAAGGGGCTCGGCCTGCTGCTGCAGCGGGTCGGCTTCACCAGGCTGCTCGCGAAGGCGGGTGCCGACCAGGCGCTCGCCTCGGCGCAGATCAAGCCGATCGACCTGATCACGAAGCTGGTCTACTACTTCGTGCTGCTCATCGCGCTGCAGCTGGCGCTGAGCGCGTTCGGGCCGACCAACCCGGTCAGCGCCATCGTCAACGACATCGTCAACTGGCTGCCGAAGGCACTGGTCGCGATCGTCATCGTGGTGATCGCCGGGGCGGTGGCCAACGCCGTCCGCGACCTGTTGAGCGCCAGTCTCGGCGGCGTCTCGTACGGCGGCCTGCTCGCCAGGATCGCCGCGATCTTCATCATCGCCCTCGGCGTGATCGCGGCGCTCAACCAGGTGGGGATCGGCCTCTCGGTCACCCTGCCCGTGCTGATCGCGGTCCTCGGCACCATCGGCGGCATCCTCGTGGTCGGGGTCGGCGGCGGCCTGATCGTCCCGATGCGCAGCCGCTGGGAGACCTGGCTCGACCAGCTGGCGGCCGACACCAAGGGCAACCACGCGGCCGAGGTGCCGCCTGCTCCTCCGGCCGTCTGAGCAGCATCAACGCGGAGTCCTCCCGGCGCGTGGCGCCGGGAGGACTCCCTTGTGTCGGGTCAGACCGGGGTGATGGGGAGCGAGCGGCGGGGCTGGAACGCGAAGCCCGCCCCGGTGCTGAACCGCACCACGGCAACGGCCGGGTCCTCGTCGAGCGGCTCCTCACGACGTACGACGTCGACGAACCAGCCCCCGCCCAGCGCGTCGGCGACCCCGGTGACCTCGACGTCGAGGTGCGGGTCGAGGGCTCGGGTGATGGCCCGCAGGGCGTCGGGGTACGACGGCCCGCACAGCGAGATCCAGGCCTCGTCGTCCTCTGCGGGGGAGCGTCCCGGCAGGGCGATGGCGGACGTCAGCTCACGCGGCTCGACGTACGCGACGGGGTTGAGCAGGGGGTGGAGGGTGAGCAGCCGGCGGGCTCCGACCTCGTCGGGGCTGATCGCGAGGGCCCGCGCCAGCCGCTCGGCGGCGATGCCGGCGATCCCGGTCAGCTGGTTCCGCCGGATCTCGAGGGCCTGCTCGGGGGAGGAGGCGCGGGCGGCGACGGCCATCGCGAAGCCGCGGTCGAGCAGGTGCATCTGCAGGCAGACCTCGTCGGCGATCCGCACCAGCGCGGAGTGCGAGAAGGCGGCGAAGTCGACGTCGGACAGCAGCGGTCCGGCGTAGTCCGAGGCGCCCTCGTCGGTGGGGTCGATGGGCGCCAGCTCCAGCGTGGCGGCGGCCGACCGCTCGTTGACCGCCAGCGCCGGGATGCCTGCGACCGGCGGGTGCGACTCGTCGATGACGACGGTCCACGCGCAGTGCGCGCCGCTTGCCCCCGGCACGCGGGGCGGCCGGTGGATCGGCCGCACCTGGGCCCGTGGGTTGGTCGCGACGGCGGTGGCGTCGAAGGTCGGGTCCTCGATGTCATGGCACATCGAGCGCACGTAGTCGTCGCCCATCGGCTCGACGTCCATCAGTGCGCCGCAGTGGTCCAGCCGGAACTCCCCGTGCCAGCGGTCGTGGACGACGTACCGGAAGTCCATGAACTGCGGCGGCGCGCCGATGTCGAGCTGAAGTCCCTTGAAGATCGTGACCACGTCGCCCCGGCCGGGCTCCTCCGGCGCGTAGCCCAGGGCGGCCTGCATCCGGCGGGTGTAGATCGGCGAGGACGACGCCCACTCCTCGATCGCGATCTGGGCCATCTCCTCGCGCCCGAAGGCAGCGATGCACCACGCCATCCCGGAGCGGTCGATGAGTTGCCCGATCAGCAGCAGCTCCGGTACGACGACGGCCAGCTGCGCGCGGCTGAGCCGGGTGAAGCTGCTGGGGATGTGACGGAGAACCTCGGCGGACACGCTTGCCAGACTACTAGAACAGGTTCTAAGTTGGACAGGTGTCCAGTTCAGTTGTCCGCATGCGGGGCCTCGACCTCGGCCCGCGCCAGGCCGGCACCGTCCGCAGGCTGCTCGAGGCCGGCGGCGCCCAGCTCGCCGAGGTCGGCCACGAGGCGCTCACCGTGCGGCAGGTCGCCGAGCGCGCGGGGGTGTCGCCGGCGACGGCGTACACCTACATCGCCTCCAAGCAGCACCTGATCGCCCAGCTCTTCCTGGCCCACCTCGTGGAGCAGCCCGATGCGGACGTGTCCGGCGCCGATCCGGTCGCCCGCGTGCAGGCCGTGACCCGCCAGCTCGTCGACTCGCTCGCCACCGAGCCGCGGCTCTCGGCGGGCGCGACCAGCGCGCTACTCGGCAGCGACGACGGCGTGGCCGAGCTGCGGCTCGAGATCGGCGCCGAGATCCTGCGCCGCTTCAGCACCGCCCTCGGCCCGGGGACGGACCCCACCGTCGTCGAGGCGCTCGTGCTGGCGTTCACCGGAGCCCTGCTGCAGGTGGGCATGGACCTGCTGACCTACCCGGCGATGCGCGAACGGATGGACGCCGTCGTCGCCACGATCCTGCGAGGGAACGCATGAGCGCGCTCGTCTTCGACCCCTACGACTACGACTTCCACGAGGACCCCTACCCGCTCTACGCCCGCCTGCGCGACGAGGCTCCGATCCATCGCTCCGTCGACGACCTGTGGGTGGTCTCGCGGCACGAGGACGTCTTCGCGGTGCTGCGCGACGACGCCGCGTTCTCCAACCGGATGGGTGTCTCGCTCGACGCCAGCGCCTGGAGCCCCGACGCGCACCGGGTGATGAGCTTCCTCGCCCTCGACGGCGCCGAGCAGAGCCGCATCCGCCGGCTGGTCTCCAAGGCCTTCACGCCGCGCCGGGTCGGCGAGCTGACACCGCGGATCCAGGCGATGGCCGAGCACTACCTGGACCGGATGGCCGCGAGCCCGGAGGAGTCGGACTGGATCGCCGAGCTCGCCGGCCGGCTCCCCATGGACGTGATCTCCGAGATGATGGGCGTCCCCGCGTCCGACCGCGACGAGGTACGACGCCTCGCCGACCTGCTGGTGCACCGGGAGGCCGGCGTACGGGACGTGCCGCCTGCGGGCATGGAGGCCGCGATCGCGATCTTCGGCTACCTCGGGGACCTGGTCGCGGAGCGGCGTACGAACCCCGCTGACGACCTGACCTCGGCGCTGCTGCAGGCCGAGCTGGACGGCGACCGGCTCGAGGACCACGAGGTGATCGCGTTCCTGCTCCTGATGATCGTGGCCGGCAACGAGACGACGACCAAGCTGCTCGGCAACGCGCTGCTGCACCTCTCCGCCCATCCGTCGCAGCAGGCGGCGGTGCTCGCCGACCCCGACCTGGTGCCGGTGTGGGTCGAGGAGACGCTGCGCTTCGACACCTCCAGCCAGATGCTCGCGCGGCTGGTCACCCGTGACGTGGAGATCGCCGGCGTGACGGTGCCCGAGGGGTCCAAGCTGCTGGTGCTGCTCGGCTCGGCCAACCGCGACGAGCGGGTCTTCTCCTCGCCGACCGTGTTCGACATCCGCCGCGATCGCGACGAGCTCGCGCAGAGCCTGAGCTTCGGCACCGGGCGGCACTTCTGCCTCGGCGCCAACCTCGCGCGGCTGGAGGCACGCGTCGTGCTCACCGAGCTGGTACGCCGGGTCAGCGGCTTCACCGTGCACGCCGACCGCGCCGTGCGGGTCCACTCGACCAGCGTGCGCGGGTTCGCGCAGCTGCCCGTGACGTTCGACTGGAGGTCGTGATGGGCCGGCCGATGCATCCCGAGCGGCGCCCCGCGGTCGTGGCCGGCGCCTCGTCCGGGATCGGCGCCGAGACCGCCCGCGCCCTGGCCGAGGCGGGCTTCCCGGTCGCGCTGGGGGCGCGCCGCGGGGAGCGGGTCGAGGAGCTGGCGGCGGAGATCCGGGCCGCTGGGGGCGAGGCCTTCGCCTGCCGGTTGGATGTCGCCTCGACCGCGTCGGTGGAGGAGTTCGCGGCTGCCGTCACCGCCGAGCTGGGCGAGGTGGAGGTCGTGGTCAGCAACGCCGGCCTGCTCGCCCCCGGCGCGATCGTCGACGCCACGACCGAGCAGCTCGCCGCCGAGTTCGACGTCAACGTGCTCGGCGCGCACCGGCTGATCCGGGCCTTCGGGCCGGGGATGGTGGCGCGACAGCGCGGCGACCTGGTCTTCGTCTCCTCCGACACCGCGCTGCGGGCGCGCCCGTTCATGCGCGGCTACAGCGCCACCAAGTCCGGGCTCGAGGGGCTGGTGGAGGCGCTGCAGATGGAGCTGGAGGGCTCGGGCGTGCGGGCGTCCGTCGTACGCCCCGGGCCGACGTGGTCCGAGATGGGCTCGGACTGGGACGCCGAGGCCGGCGCCAAGGTCCTCACCGAGTGGGTCAAGTGGGGCCATGCCCGCCACTCGCACTTCCTCAAGGCGCGCGCCGTCGCCGACGCCATCGCCACCGTCGTCTCCGCGCCGCGGGGCGTGCACCTCAGCCCCGTCGACGTGAACCCCGAAGCACCCATCGCGGGTCGTCAGGCTGACACCGGCCCAGAGGCCGGTGTCAGCCTGACGACCCCGCCCGAGAAGGAGGCGCTGTGAGTCTCGACCAGATCCCCGAGGTCTCCACGGTCCTCGACGACCAGGACCCGAGCGTGCCCGCGATCATCAAGGGCACCGGGCACCTGCCCGAGATGCGCGTCGACCCGATCGGGCTGTTCCACCGGGTGCGCGAGGAGTGCGGCGACATCGGCCGCTTCCGGCTGGCCGAGCGCGACGTGGTGATGGTGACCGGCGCGGAGGCCAACGAGGCCTTCTTCCGGGCGCCCGAGGACGTGCTGGACCAGGCGGCGGCGTACCCCTTCATGACGCCGATCTTCGGCAAGGGCGTGGTCTTCGACGCCTCGCCCGAGGAGCGGCAGCAGATGCTGAAGAACCAGGCGCTGCGCGGCGAGATGATGCGCGGGCACGCGCAGACGATCGAGGCCGAGATCCGGCGGATGGTCGCGTCGTGGGGCGACGAGGGCGAGATCGACCTGCTCGACTTCTTCGCCGAGCTGACCATCTACACGACCTCCTCGTGCCTGATCGGACGACCGTTCCGCGAGCAGCTGGACGGCTCGTTCGCCGAGATCTACCACCGGCTCGAGCACGGCACCGACGCGATCGCGTACGTCGATCCGTACGCCGACATCGAGTCCTTCCGGGTGCGCGACCGGGCGCGCGAGGAGCTCGTCGCGAAGGTGCAGGCGATCATCTCCGCGCGGGTGGCGATGGGCGAGATCCCGCGCGAGGACAGGGATCTGCTCGACGTCCTCATCGCGGTCGGGTACGACGCCGAGATGGTCACCGGCATCTTCATCTCGATGATGTTCGCCGGCCACCACACCTCCTCGGGCACGGCGTCCTGGGCGATGATCGAGCTACTGCGGCACCCCGACGTCATGTCAAGTGTCGTCGCGGAGCTTGACAGCCTGTACGCCGATGGCAGCGAGGTCTCCTTCCAGGCGCTGCGCTCCATCCCGGTGCTGGAGTCGGCGCTCAAGGAGACGCTGCGGCTGCATCCGCCACTCGTCATCCTGATGCGGCTGGTGCAGGAGGACTTCGAGCTGCTCGGGCACACCATCCCCGCCGGCACCCTGGTCGCCGCGTCGCCCCGCGTCTCCAACCGGATCGAGGACGACTTCCCCCACGCCGACGGGTTCGACCCCGCGCGCTACCTGGACCCGCGCCAGGAGGACCTGCAGAACCGCTGGACCTGGATCCCGTTCGGGGCCGGCAAGCACCGCTGCGTCGGCAACGCCTTCGCCATGATGCAGATGAAGGCGATCTTCTCCGTGATCCTGCGCGACTTCGCCTTCGAGGCCGCACAACCCCTGGACGACTACCGGGACGACGTCTCCAAGATGGTCATCCAGCTCGCCCAGCCCGCCCGCGTCCGCTACCGGAGGCGGGTCCGATGAGCGGCTACGTCGTCCGCGCCGACACCGGCGTGTGCCAGGGCCACCAGCTCTGCCAGGGCGAGGCGCCCACGGTCTTCGGGTTCGACGAGGACGCCGACGTGGTGGTCGTGCTGGACGAGCGTCCGGACGAGTCGCTGCGCAGCGACGTACAGACAGCGGTGCGGTACTGCCCCGCATTCGCACTCTCCCTGGAGGAAGAATGACCGAGCTGACCCGCGCCGAGATCGAGGAGTTCTGGGACTCCTGGCTCGACATCAACCGCAAGGTCGAGGCGTCCGGCGACTGGCGCCCCATGGCCGAGTGGTACGCCGAGGACGCCACCTACGGCTGGATGTACTCGCCCGACGAGCACTTCATGGCGGTCGGTCGCGAGCAGATCCGCGACTGGGCGATCGGCATCGAGATGGACGGCCTCGACGGCTGGCACTACGACTACGTGTGCACCGTCATCGACGAGCAGAAGGCGATGGTCGTCGGCTTCTGGAAGCAGCGCTCCGGCATCCTCGACGACACCGGCAAGGAGTACGAGATCCTCGGGCTGGGCGGCTCGTGGTTCGGCCTGAAGCGGACCGATGAGGGCGTCAAGATCGACTGGCAGCGCGACTGGTTCGACATGCCCTCGACGGCGCACACCTTCCTGCAGATCATCGAGGCCGGCAAGGCGCCGGACACGCTGCTGAAGCGGATGTCGGTGACCGGCCACGGGGTGCCCGGGCACTACCGGCTCAAGGACCTGCCGAGCACCGTGTGGCCGCCGCCGGTGGAGCGCGGCGACTTCGTGACCCAGGCGGCTCCGCGATGACCTGGGTCCCCGCGCAGCAGCTGATCGACGGCAAGCTGGTCCCGGCCTCGGACGGTACGACGTACCCGATCCTCAACCCCGCCGACGGATCGGAGATCGGGGTGGCGCCGGACGGCACGGCCGCCGACGTCGACGCGGCGATCGCCGCCGCCCGCCGCGCCTTCGACGAGTCGTCCTGGTCGACGGACCGCGAGCTGCGGGTGCGCTGCCTGCGCCAGCTGCACGCCGCGCTGCTGGAGAGCGCCGACGACTTCCGCGCGCTGACCCGCGCCGAGGTCGGGATGCCGGACTTCATGATGGGCGCGGCGGGGTTCGACGTACCGGTCGAGGGGTTGCGGTGGGTCACCGACCTGGCCGAGACCTACGCCTTCGAGACCGACCTCGGGGTGGCGGCGCCGATGGGTATCCCCTCGCGGCGGACCGTCCGCCGCGAGCCGGTCGGTGTGGTCGCGGCGATCACCCCGTGGAACGTGCCCACCCAGATCAACCTCGCGAAGGTCGGCCCGGCCCTGGCCTCCGGCTGCACCGTCGTGCTCAAGCCCGCGCCGGACACCCCGTGGGTGGCGGCCGAGCTCGGCCGGCTGGTCGCCGAGCACACCGACATCCCGCCCGGGGTGTTCAACGTGGTGACGCCCCGGTCGAACGAGGTCGCCTCCGTGCTCTCCACCGACCCGCGCGTCGACATGGTGTCCTTCACCGGCTCCACGGCGGTCGGCCGGGCGATCATGGCGGCGGCAGCGCCGACGTTGAAGAAGGTCTTCCTCGAGCTCGGCGGCAAGTCGGCCGCGATCGCGCTGGACGACGCCGACGTGGCCGCCGTCGCCGCAGGTACGGCGTTCGCCGCCTGCATCCACGCCGGCCAGGGCTGCGCGATCACGACCCGGCTGATCGTCCCGCGCGACCGGTACGACGAGGCGGTGGCCGTCGCCGCGCAGACGATGGAGTCGATCGGCGCCAAGGACCCGGCCGACCCGGGCGCGATCTGCGGCCCGGTCATCTCGGCGGCGCAGCGGGACCGGGTGGCGGCGTACTTCTCGATCGCCGAGGCCGAGGGCGGCACCTTCGCCACCGGCGGCGCGATCATCGACCGGCCGGGCAGCTGGGTGCAGCCCACCGTCGTCGCCGGGCTGGACAATTCCTCGCGGCTCGCGCAGGAGGAGATCTTCGGCCCGGTGCTGGTGGTCATCCCGCACGACGGCGACGACGACGCGGTCCGGATCGCCAACGACTCGGCGTACGGGCTCTCGGGGTCGGTCGACTCGGCCTCGCTGGAGCGCGCGAGGGCCGTCGCGGCACGGATCCGCACCGGCACCCTGGCCGTCAACGGCGGGGTCTGGTTCAGCCCGGATGCGCCGTTCGGGGGCTACAAGCAGTCCGGCATCGGCCGGGAGATGGGTGTCGCCGGGTTCGAGGAGTACCTGGAGATGAAGACGATCGCGGAGCCCGCCTGAGATGCCGAGGCGTCACATCTGCACCTGCGAGAGGTCAGATCTGACTCGGTCTGCCGTGCAGAAGTGACGCTTCGAGGGTGCAGATGTGACGCCTCGCAGATGCAGAAGTGACGTTTCGCGAAAGGGATGGATATGAGGTTCAAGGACAAGGTCGTCGTCGTGACCGGCGCGGCCCAGGGCATCGGTCAGGCGTACGCCGAGGCGCTGGCGCGCGAGGGAGCGGCCGTAGTGGTCGCCGACCTCAACCCCGAGGCGGGGGAGAAGGTCGCGGCCGGCATCAACGAGTCAGGAGGCCGGGCGATCTTCGTGGCGTGCGACGTCTCGAGTGCGGAGTCGGCGGAGGCGCTCGTGCAGCGGACGGTCGAGGAGTACGGCGGCATCGACCACCTGGTCAACAACGCCGCCATCTACGGGGCGATGGAGTTCAACCTCCTCATCTCGGTCGACTGGGACTACTACAAGAGGTTCATGGACGTGAACCTCAACGGCGCGCTGGTGATGACCCGCGCCGTCTACCCCGAGATCGCCAAGCGCGGCGGGGGCGCGATCGTCAACCAGTCGAGCACGGCGGCGTACCTCTACTCGGGCTTCTACGGGCTCGCCAAGGCCGGCATCAACAGCCTCACCCAGCAGCTCGCGCACGAGCTCGGCGGCCAGCGGATCCGGGTCAACGCGATCGCGCCGGGCCCGACCGACACCGAGGCCACCCGCACCCAGGCCGGCGACGCGGCGAAGGACATCGTCCGCAACAGCCTGGCCATCAAGCGGATGGGCAGCGTCGACGACATGGTCGGCGCGCTGCTGTTCCTGCTCTCCGACGACGCGTCCTGGGTGACCGGCCAGATCCTGGCGGTCGACGGCGGACAGACGTTCCGGCTATGAGGGTCGGGTTCGTGGGCCTGGGCAACATCGGCCGGCCGATGGCGCTCCGCCTCGCCCGGGCCGAGGCCCTCGACCTGCAGGTGTACGACGTCGCACCCGGCCCGGTCGCCGAGCTCGTCGCCGCCGGGGCGAGCGCCGCGGTCTCCGTCGCGGAGATGGACGTCGACGTCCTCTGCGTGATGGTCCGCGACGACGACCAGGTCCGCGCGGTGGCGGCCGACGCCAAGCCGGGCACCGTCCTGGTGATCCACTCGACGGTCGCGCCGACGACGCCGCAGGAGCTCGCCGCGATGGGTCACACGGTCCTCGACGCCCCGGTCAGCGGCGGCCCGATGGGTGCGGCCGACGGCAGCCTGGCGATCATGGTCGGGGGCGGCGCGGAGGCGTTCGACGCGGCCCGGCCCGCACTCGAGCAGATGGGCAGCAAGGTCGTCCACGCCGGCCCGCTCGGCGCCGGCACCCGGATGAAGCTGGCCCGCAACCTGATCCACTTCGTTGCGTTCACGGCCGTCACCGAGGCCCAGCGGCTGGCCGAGGCCTCCGGCCTCGACCTCCAGCAGCTCGGCGAGGTCGTCCGGCACACCGACGCCATCACCGGTGGCCCCGGCGCGATCATGTACCGCGCCACCACGGCCCCGATCCCCGAGGACGACTTCTGGCACGGTGTCTTCGACCACGTGCGCGCGCTGGGGGAGAAGGACCTCACCTACGCGATCGCGCTCGCGGACGAGCTCGGCGTCGACGTACCGCTGGCGCGCGAGGCGCTGCCACGAATGGGAAGGGGGCTGGGCCTCTCATGAGCAAGTTCGACGATCTTCCGGAGATCCGCCGCAAGGGCCTGGAGAAGATGGAGCAGGTCTACGGCTTCGAGATGACCGATGGTGAGGGCGACTTCCTCCGCTACACCGTCGAGCACCTCTTCGGCGACATCTGGCAGCGCCCCGGACTGTCCGACCGCGACCGCCGGCTCCTGCTGATCGGCATGCTCGTCGGCGGCAATCAGCACGACGTCCTCGGCATCCAGGTCCCCGCCGCGCACACGGCCGGAGAGCTCGACGACGACGCGCTGCGCGAGCTGGTCATCCTGGTCTGCCACTACGCGGGCTGGCCGCACGGCGCGCGCCTCAACTCGCTGGTCGAGGACACCATCGCGAAGGCCGCGCGGAAGGCTGCGAAGGAGGCCGCGGGGAGCGATTCCTAGGCCGATGAGGCAAGGTGGGGGCGTGGAGTCGTCGCCATGCGTGTGAGTACGCCGCTCGAGCCGTTGGTCATGGAGAGCCTGTTCGACCTCCCGCCGTACGACGTGGCGGGGATCCCGGGCAGCGCCACGGTCTGGTCCCTGACGACCGCGTCGATCCCCGAGCCCGAGCTCGTCGAGGCCCGGAAGTGGCTGGACACCGACGAGCTGACCCAGGCGGCCTCCTACGTCCGCGCCGAGCTGCGCCGCCCCTACGAGATCGCGCACGCGGCGGCGCGGCGGATCGTGGGTGCCGCCCTGGGTGTCGCACCGGAGTCGGTGCGCTGGGGACGGCACGCCTGCCCGCGCTGCGGCGAGCCGCACGGCCGGCCGCGGGTCGAGGGGGCGGACCTGGAGTTCTCGCTGAGCCACACGCCCGGGCTGGTGCTGGTGGCCCTCGCCGACGCGCCGGTCGGCATCGACGCCGAGCGGTGCCCGGAGCCCGAGGGCCTGACCGGCCTGGTCGGCGTACTGCATCCCGACGAGGCGGCCGAGGTCGCCGCCGCGGAGACCCCCGAGGAGGCCGCACAGCGCTTCACCCGCGCATGGACGCGGACCGAGGCCTACCTCAAGGGGCTCGGGGTGGGCCTGGGCCGCGACCCGCAGATCGACTACCTCGGCTCGGGTGAGGTGCCCACGCGGGTGATCGACGGGTGGGAGGTCAGGGACGTCACCGTCCCCGAGGGGTACGCCGGCGCGGTGGCGCTCGCCCTCTCCTGAGCCCGCCGCGTGAGCGCGACGGAGGCTCACGCGCTGTTCGCCGTCCGTCCACCTCGCGCACCTCCGCTCGTTGCATGCCGCAACCAAACTCGGCCCGCTGGTTGGTCCGGGTGAGGCGGGGGAGACGTGGCGATGAGGACGGTGCGCCTGACGGCGCGCTCGAGCGGCTTCGTCGCGATCACCTGCATCCTGCTGCTCGGGGCGCTGCTCGCCTGGAACGCCGGCCGTGACCGCGCCTCCAGCACCAACGCGCCGGCCCCGCACGGCGACGCCGCGGTGGCCGGCACGCCCGTCTCCGCCGGTGACACCGGCTGCGGCGAGGGCTGGAGCGGTGGCGCGGCGGGCGCGCTGACCTTCGCGGTCTGGAACTCCTCCAACAACCCGGTCGAGGTCTACCTGCGCGACGTCCGCACGCAGAAGGTCTACCTCGACGTCGAGAACCTCGGCACCGGCGCGACCCGCTCGGCCCAGGTGACCCTCGGCCCCGGCCGCTACGCCTTCGTCTGCCTGCCGGCCGAGGGGTCGCCCGTGACCGGCCCGGTGCAGCAGGTGACCGGCACCGCGCCGGCCCACCTCACGGCCGGTGTCGTGCCGATCACCGAGAACGACCTCGCCCCGGTGGTCCGCCACTACAAGGCATGGGTACGCCGCCGGCTGCCCGGTCTGATCGCGCAGACCCGGCGGCTCGCCGCCGACGTACGCGCCGGTGACCTGAGCGCCGCCAAGCGCGACTGGCTCACGGCCCACCTCGCCTACCAGCGGCTGGGGGCGGCGTACGGGGCGTTCGGCGACGACGACACGGCCATCGACGGCCTGCCCTCGACGACCGCGGCTCCTGCCCGCGACCCGCACCTGCACGGCTTCCACAAGATCGAGGCCCTCCTGTGGGGCGGGCACGCCGCCGGCCTGGTGGGGGAGACGGAGCGCCTGGTGCGCGCGGAGGGGAACCTCCGCAGCGACCTCGCGAGCCAGGACGCGATCCAGCCCATCGACGTCGGCCTGCGCTCCCACGAGATCCTCGAGGACGCCGTGCAGCAGGTGCTCACCGGCGCGGACGACGCCGGCAGCCACACCTCGCTCGCCACCCTCGACGCCGACATCGACGGCACCTGGGCCGCGCTCGACGGCCTCCGGCCGCTGCTCCGCTCCCGCGACCCGCAGTTGAGGGCGACGCTGCGCTGGCTGCACGGGACCCAGGCACTGGTCCGCGGCTACCGGCGCGACGCCGGCTGGGTGCCGCTCCAGCGGCTCGACCGCCGCCGGCGGGAGACCCTCGACGCGCGCGTGGAGCAGGCCGTCGAGCTGCTGTCCCGGGTGGCCGTGATCACCGATCCGAGGAAGTCCGCATGAGCACCTGTCCGATGACGGGAGTGTCGAGGCGCGGCCTGTTCGGCGGAGCCGCAGCGTTCGCCGGGGCCGGGATGCTCGGCCTCGACGCGGCCCGCGCCGACGAGACGAGCACGCCGGCGGCGTACTCCTTCGAGGGCCCGCACCAGGCCGGCATCCTCACCCCCGCCCAGCGTTCGGCGGCGTACGTCGCCCTCGACGTCACCGCCGCCACGCGACCCCAGCTCGCCCAGGCCCTGCGCACCCTGACCGCCGACCTCCGGCTGCTCACCGCCGGTGGCACCCCGCCCGACGACGGGCTCGTCGCGACCAGCGACGACAACGGGGTCCTGGGCCCGCAGCTGCCCGCCGACGGCCTGACCGTCACGGTGAGCGTGGGTGCCAGCCTGTTCGACCACCGCTTCGGCCTGGCCGGACGCGAACCGAAGCAGCTGCGCGCGATGGACGTCTTCGACAACGACCGCCCGGACCCGGCGCGCACCGGTGGCGACCTGCTGCTGCAGATCTGCGCGGACAACCAGGACACGGTGCTGCACGCTCTGCGCCAGGTCCTGCGGCACACCCGCGGCTCGCTCGCGGTCCGCTGGCGCCAGGACGGCTTCGTCTCGCCGTCGCGCCCCGACGGCGCTCCGCGCAACCTGCTCGGCTTCAAGGACGGTACGGCGAACGCGGAGATCCTCGACGACCCCGAGCTCACCGACGGGCTGGTGTGGGTGGGCGCGGACGCGGGGGAGCCGGCGTGGGCGGTCGGCGGCAGCTACCACGTGGTCCGGCTGATCCGGATGTTCGTGGAGTTCTGGGACCGGGTCTCGATCCGCGAGCAGCAGCGGATGATCGGCCGCGACCGGGTGACCGGCGCGCCGCTGACGATGACCCACGAGACCGACCCGGTCTCCTACGAGCGCGACTCGACCGGTGACGTGATCCCGTTCGACGCCCACATCCGGCTGGCCAACCCGCGCGACGGGTCGGCGGACCGGTCGCGGATGCTGCGCCGCGGCTACAACTACGACGCCGGCGTCGACGCCAACGGCCAGCTCGACCAGGGGCTGATCTTCACGACGTTCAACGCCGATCTCGACCGGCAGTTCGTCGCGGTCCAGAAGCGGCTCACCGGGGAGCCGCTCGAGGACTACATCTCGCCGTTCGGCGGCGGCTACTTCTTCGCCCTGCCCGGAGTTCAGGGGCAGGACGACTGGCTCGGACGAGACCTCCTCGCCTGAGCCTCATCGCATCCATCAGCAATCCATCAGCACCGAACAAGGGGAACCACGTGAGCAACATCAGCGCCCGCATCCCGCGGGCATGGAAGGGCGCCGGGATCGCCCTGGCGTGCGCGGGTCTGGTCACCGCCGGCCTCACCCACGCCGCAGACGGCGACGCCGCGACGTCGGCCGCCGCGGTCTCGACGACGACGCCGATCAAGCACGTCGTCGTGCTGTTCGACGAGAACGAGACCTTCGACCACTACTTCGGCACCTACCCGAACGTGAAGTACCCGATGGGCGCGGCCCAGGCGGGTGGCGACGGCTCGGCGTTCACCAAGTCGGCCACCGCCCCGCGGACCAGCGACGGCCAGGCGCTCAACAACTACGTGGGCCACCCGGACCTGCTGACCAACAACCCGAACAGCGTCGCTCCGTTCCGGCTCACCCACGAGCAGGCGTGGACCTGCTCGCAGAACCACAGCTACGCCGCGGAGCAGAAGGCCGTCGACGGCGGGGCCATGGACAAGTTCCCCGAGAGCGTCAGCCGCGACACCTGCACCGGCAGCGGCGCGGGCCCGCTCAACACCGCCGGCGAGACGATGGGCTACTACGACGGCAACACCGTCACGGGCCTGTGGAACTACGCCCAGCGCTACGCGATGAGCGAGAACAACTGGGCCGACACCTTCGGCCCGTCCACGGTCGGCGCGCTCAACCTGGTCTCCGGCCAGACCCACGGTGCGAAGACCTACGCCAGCACCGCCGACGTGGAGAACCCGACGCCGGTCGCCACGCCCGCCGACAACAGCGCCATCTCGGCCAACGACGCGAACGGCGTCGGCACCGTCATCGGCGACCCGGACCCGGTGTACGACGACTGCGCGGACCTCGACCACACCTCCACCAGCAACCTGGCGGGCATGGCCGACACCAACAAGAACGTCGGTGACCTGCTCAACGACAAGGGCGTCAGCTGGGGCTACTTCGCGGGCGGGTTCAACCCGACCACGCCGTGGAACGGCACGGCCGGCACCTACGCCAAGTGCGACGCGCTCAGCTCGAACCTGACCCACACGCTGGGCTTCGACTACAACCCGCACCACAACCCGTTCGCCTACTACAAGTCGACCTCGAACCCGCACCACTACCCGGGCACCCCCGGCGTCGCGATCGGTACGACGGACCCGACGAACGACACCACGAAGACCGGCGCCAACCACCAGTACGACCTGGGCGTCTTCTACGACGCGCTGGAGAACAACCAGCTCCCGTCGGTGTCCTACGTTAAGGCGATCTACGCCGAGGACGGCCACCCGGCCAACTCCGACCCGCTCGACGAGCAGCGCTTCCTGACCCGCACGGTCAACGCGGTCATGCAGTCCCCGGAGTGGTCGACGACGGCGATCATCATCGCCTACGACGACTCCGACGGCTGGTACGACCACCAGGCCCCGACGATCATCAACGGCTCCAGCTTCACCGGCGCCAACGTCGACAACCAGGCGGTCTGCACGAGCGCCACGAACGCCGCGGCCCCGCTGGGCGGCTACCAGGACCGGTGCGGCCCGTCGCAGCGGCTGCCGCTCGTCGTGATCTCGCCGTTCGCGAAGCGCAACTACGTGAGCAACACGCCCACCACGCAGTCCTCGATCCTGAAGTTCGTCGAGGACAACTTCTCCCTCGCACAGGTCGGTGACAGCAGCTTCGACGCGTCGGCGGGCTCGCTGAACGACATGTTCGACTTCGCCCACCCGCGCTACGGCACCACGCTGCTGCGCGCCGACGGCACCATCAAGGGCGCCACCAAGGCCTCGATCACCCTGAAGGCGACCCACACCAAGGTCGTCGGCGGGAAGACGACGGTCACCGTCACCGCCACCCTCGGCGCCGGCTACTACGCGGTCGGCAAGGTCCACGCCGTCCTCGACGGCAAGACCATCGCCACCAAGACCCTGAGCAGCACCGGCAAGGCCGTCTGGTCGGGCCTGAAGCTGCCCAAGGCCGCGAACACCCTGGTGTTCTCGATGCCGGCCACGGACGACACCAACGCGGCCACGCTGACGATCCGGATCAACCGCTGATCGGCTGACACCACCGCAGCACGGAGGACCGTGGGCTCGGGCCCACGGTCCTTCGGGCATTTCCATGCGAATCGTGGGTGCCCCTGGCAGGGATCGAACCTGCGACGCACGGTTTAGGAAACCGACGCTCTATCCACTGAGCTACAGAGGCGGGTGGGCCGCTCGACGAGCAGGCCGTCGCCCATTGTCGCAGGTCGGGCGCACGGGGATGGTGCGAGGGTTGGCTGGTTCCCGTACCGTTTCTTCGACCGTTCTCGGACCGATCCCGCGCACAGCGGGCGACCACCAGGTGATCGATGACCAACGAAGCTCCCGAACCCGCAGCAGGCCGCCGTGCCCGCCGGGTCGGTACGTCGATCGCGGCCGGGTCCGAGACGCCGCCCCCGAGTGGGGGCCGGCGCAAGGCGGTGCGGCCCGGCCGTGTGGTGGCGAAGGTGATCGTGGCGGCGCTGCTGGTGCTCGGCCTGGTGACCGGTGCGGGCGTCGTGCTCGCCTACGACCACTGGAACGGCAACCTCACCCACACCGACATCTCCGCGCAGCTGAAGAACCGCCCCGCGGAGCTGCGTCCCGGTGCCCTGAACATCCTGGTGATGGGCTCGGACAGCCGCGCCGGCAAGGGCGACAACATCGACGGCATGAAGAACATCGGTGAGCGGTCCGACACCACGATCATGTTCCACCTCTCCGCCGACCGGAAGTTCGCCTACGGCATCTCCGTGCCGCGCGACACCCTCGTCGATCGGCCGACCTGCTACAAGGCCGACGGCGCCGCGATCCCGGCCGAGAAGAACGTCATGTGGAACGACGCGTTCTCCGTGGGCGGCGCGGCGTGCACCGTCCAGCAGTTCGAGCAGCTGACCGGCATCCGCATCGACAACTACGTCGTGGTCGACTTCAACGGCTTCAAGAACATGGTCAACGCCCTGGACGGCGTCGAGGTCTGCATCCCCGAGGAGATCGACGACACCCAGCACAACATCAAGCTGATGCCCGGCACCCGGGAGATCAAGGGCCAGGAGGCGCTCAGCTACGTGCGCCTGCGCTACCGGATCGCCGACGGCATGGACACCAGCCGGATCAAGCGGCAGCAGGCCTTCATGGCCTCGATGATCAAGAAGGTCGTCTCCGCCGGCACCCTCGCCCGCCCCGACCGGGTCGTGAAGTTCCTCAACGCGCTGACCAGCTCGCTGCAGACCGACTTCAAGAACATCGCCCAGATGGCGTCGGTCGCCGAGGCCGCCAAGGGCGTCGGGCTCAACGACATCAAGTTCGTCACGACCCCCTGGGAGCTGGCTCCCAGCGACCCCAACCGCGTGCAGTGGCTGCCGTCGGCGCAGACCCTGTTCAGCCTCGCCGCTCACGACAAGCCGCTGACCAAGCAGTTCCTGAGCGAGTCGATCAGCGCCGACGAGAACCCCAACGGCAGCGTCACGCCGCCCACCTCCACCGGCGGGACCAAGTCGCCGTCGGCCGGCTCGAGCTCCACGCCGACCACCGGCTCCTCGGGCGGATCGTCCTCCGGCGGTCTCTCGCAGAGCGCGCGGGAGAACGCAGGGCTGTGCACGTGAGCCAGGACGACCAGCCCGAGACCGACTGGCAGCGCAAGCGCCGGCTGGCCGAGGTGTTCGGCGACGTACTGCCCTCGTCCACGCGGGACGACCGCGACGAGGGCACGTCCGCCGACCGCGAGAGCGCGTCCGACCGCTGGCTCAAATCACAGGTGCCGCCCCACCACGGAGGGTGAGACGGCACCTGTCAGGTGTTGCCGGACTCAGGGGCGAGCGGCCAGCTGGTCGCGGATCTGGGCCAGGAGCTCGACCTCCGACGGGCCGCCGGCCTCGTCGGGGAAGTACTTGTCCTTGGCACGGGTGTACGGCGTCACCACCAGGAAGTAGACGACCGCGGCGAGGATGATGAACGCGATGACGGCGTTGATGAACAGGCCGACGTTGACGCCCGCGATCTCTGCACTGGCGAAGTCCGGCTTGCCGCCGATCTTGCCGACGAAGCCCATCAGGGTCGCAGTGAAGGTCGAGACCACAGTGGCGAACGAGGTCGCCATGATCAGGCCGACGGCGATCTCGACGAGATTGCCGCGCAGCAGGAAGTTCTTGAATCCGGTCACGTACCGCTCCTATTTACCGAGGTTTATGGGGGCTTTCGTCTCCTGAATCTACTGGTTGTGCCACGCATACGTCACGAACGCGGCCACCGACGCGGCCGTGACATCCTCCACTTCGGATGCGGGGATCGCGAGCACCACGAGCCGCCCGGTGAGGGCGCCGCCGGCCGTGTCCGGGCTTTCGGGAGGTACGGCGAGCACGGTGACGTCGCTCGCCAGGGTGCTCGTCGTGGCGTGCTGGGGATCGGTGGCCAGCAGGTCGATGCGATCGCCGACGGTGAGCAGCGCGACCTGGCCGGGGTCCGAGATCCGCACCGCGACCGCAGTGGTGCCGGGGTCCGCGCCGACCAGCCCGGCGCCCACCAGTCGCGGCTCGGTGATCGGCTCGCCACGGGTGAGCGGCGCCGCGAGGGTGCGGCCGGTCGTCGTGACGGCGAGGCCGTCGGGCACCGCGTCCGGCGGGAGGTGGGCGGTCGCCACGTCCGCGGCGGTCAGCGTCGCGCCGGCCGGGAGGTCGCGGACGGCGACCGTGACGGCGGTGCTGGCGGGCGCCGGGGGAGCGAGGGTGTGCAGCGCGCCGCCGACGGCCACGGCCGTCAGCCCGGCGGCCAGGACACGGCGCCGGCGCAGCACCAGGCGGCGTACCCGCGTGACGGCGGAGCCGAGCCGGCGACCCGGCGAGGACTGACCGAAGGGCTGGCGGGAGGGAGGGGTCCGAGGGTCCATGCGCGGCACGCTAGGCCGCCCGGCGTACCGCTTCCAGGGGCGTCGCGGGTTGTCCACAGCCCGCCGGCGAGGGAGGGGTCAGTCGGCCTTCGCGGCGGTGGCGGCCGGCTTGGACTCGGCCTTCTTCTCGGTCTTCGGGGTGCTGTCCGACGTGGTGGAGGCCGCGGTCTCCGAGCTGGAGGACTTGCCGCGCGAGTCGTTCTTGTAGAAGCCCGAGCCCTTGAAGACCACGCCCACGGCGTTGAACACCTTGCGGAGCGTGCCGGTGCACTCGGGGCACTCGGTCAGCGAGTCCTCGGAGAAGGACTGCACGATCTCGAAGAAGTGGCCACAGTCGGCACAGCGGTACTGATAGGTGGGCATCGGTCTCTCCTGCGAGCGTTAGCACTCTCGTTTCGCGACTGCCAACAATACTCGACGAGCCGATGTTCCCTCTAACCCTGGAACCGCACCAGGCCCGCCGGGGATGCGGCCGCGGTGACCGGCCGGTCGTGCGGCTCGGAGGGTACGTCGGCGCCGACCTCCGCGGCGTACAGGAGCACGCAGGTGAAGGTGCCGACCGGCACCCGGCCGAGCGCGCGGTCATACGAGCCGCCGCCCCGGCCCAGCCGCAGGCCGGTCGGGGAGACCGCCAGGCCGGGCACCAGCACGGCGTCGGCGGTGGCGATCGCGTCGACCCCGAGCGGCGGCCCGGCCGGCTCGAGGAGGCCACGGCGGGCGGGGGCGAGCGAGTCCGCGCCGCGGTAGACGGCCCAGTCCAGGTCGTTGTCGGGCAGCAGCATCGGCACGATGACGCGCTTGCCCGCGGCGACCAGGTCGTCGAGCAGCGCGGTGGTGCCCGGCTCGGTGCCGAGCGAGACGTAGCAGGCGACGGTCGCGGCCCGGCGTACCTCCGGAGCGGCGAGCACGACCCGGGCGATCGCGCGGGCGTCCTCGCCCACCTCGAGCAGCGGACGGCGGCGGCGCGCGGTCAGCAGCTGGTCGCGCGCGGCGACCTTGGCCGGACCGGCAGACGGCATCGGTTGTCCCTCGGGCACCGGATCAGCCTACGATCGAGCGCATGCTGAGCAGTCAAGACGGCCTGGCGCTGGCTCGCGCCAAGATGAGTGCCGCCGGAGTCGACCAGGTGGCGATCGCCACCTTCGCCCATTACTACGACCTGCTCGAGCGCGGTGAGACCGGACTGATCCCCGAGGACACCATCGAGCCGATCGACATGGAGCGCCTCGCCGACGTCGAGGTCGCCGACGTCGACGCGACCGACGCGATCGCGCACACCGTCGTCATCAAGCTCAACGGCGGCCTCGGCACCTCGATGGGCATGGACCGCGCCAAGTCGCTGCTCTGCGTGGGCCGCGGGCTGTCCTTCCTCGACGTCATGGCCCGCCAGATCCTCCACCTGCGCCAGCAGTACGACGCGCCGCTGCCCCTGCTGTTCATGAACTCCTTCCGCACCTCGGCCGACACCCTGGACGCCGTGGGCCGCTACGAGGACCTCGCGATCGACGGCCTGCCGCTGGAGTTCCTGCAGAACAAGGAGCCCAAGCTGCTGGTCGACGGGCTGGTGCCGGCGAGCTTCCCGAAGGACCCCGACCTGGAGTGGTGTCCGCCCGGGCACGGCGACATCTACACCGCGCTGCGCGGCTCCGGGACCCTGGACAAGCTGATCGAGGCGGGCTTCCGCTACGCCTTCGTGTCGAACTCCGACAACCTCGGCGCGGTGCCCGACCCGCGGGTGGCGGGCTGGTTCGCGACGAGCGGCGCACCGTTCGCGATCGAGGCGGTGCGGCGTACGGCCTCGGACAAGAAGGGCGGCCACTTCGCGCGTCGCAAGGCCGACGGTCGCATCGTGCTGCGCGAGACCGCCCAGACCGCCGACGAGGACAAGGCCGCGCTGGCCGACCTCGAGCGGCACCGGTACTGCTCGACCAACAACCTGTGGTTCGACCTGCACGCCATGAAGGCCGCCCTCGACGAGCGCGACGGCATCCTCGGCCTGCCGATGATCCGCAACGTCAAGACCCTCGACCCGGCCGACCCGTCCACCCCGAAGGTGGTGCAGATCGAGACCGCGATGGGCTCCGCGATCGAGGTCTTCGACGGCGCGCGGCTGATCGAGGTCGGCCGCGACCGGTTCATCCCGGTCAAGACCACCAACGACCTGCTGGTGCTGCGCTCCGACGTCTACGAGATCCGCCCCGACTTCACGCTCTCGCAGGTCGCCTCCGAGGTCCCGTACGTCGACCTCGACGCCGATCACTACAAGCTGGTGCGCGACTTCGACCAGCGGTTCCCCGACGGCGTACCTTCCCTGCAGAAGGCGACCTCGCTGCGCGTCGACGGCGACTGGACCTTCGGCAACGGGGTCCAGGTCGTGGGCGCGGTCGAGCTCGGCGACGAGGGGGCCCAGCGGGTGCCGTCCGGCCAGGTCCTGTCCGGTCCCGATGCCTGAGGGGCAGCAGCGCCTGACCCACGTCGACGCCGCCGGCGCCGCGCGGATGGTCGACGTGTCGGCCAAGGACGTCACTGCGCGTACGGCGACCGCCACCGGCCGCGTCCTGACCACGCCGGCGGTGATCGGCCTGCTGCGCGGTGAGGGCGTGCCGAAGGGCGACGCGCTCGCCGTCGCCCGGATCGCCGGGATCATGGGCGCCAAGCAGACGCCCGCGCTGATCCCGCTGTGCCACCCGCTCGCGATCTCCGGGGTGGTGGTCGACCTGGTCGTCGCCGACGACGCCGTCGAGATCTCCGCGACCGTGCGGACCACCGACCGCACGGGCGTCGAGATGGAGGCGCTCACGGCCGTGTCCGTGGCCGCGCTGACCGTGGTCGACATGATCAAGGCCGTCGACAAGGCGGCCGTCATCAGCGACGTCCGGGTCGAGACCAAGACCGGCGGCAAGTCGGGGGACTGGGCGCGGTGAGCGCCGGGCTGCCCGCGGCCGTGGTCGTCGCGTCCAACCGCGCCGCGGCCGGGGTGTACGCCGACACGACCGGCCCGCTCATCGTCGCCGCCCTCGCCGAGCTCGGCTTCGTGGTGGGCGACCCCGTGGTCGCGCCCGACGGCGAGCCCGTGGGTGCCGCGATCGCCGCGGCCGTGGCGGACGGCGCGCGGGTGGTGCTGACCACCGGAGGCACCGGGCTCACGCCGACCGACCGCACGCCCGAGGTCACCCGCCCGCTGCTGGACCGCGAGGTCCCCGGCATCGCGGAGGCGATCCGCGCCGCCGGCCTGGCCAAGGGCGTGCCGACCGCGATGCTGTCGCGCGGGCTCGCCGGCGTCAGCGGCGACTGCCTGGTGGTCAACCTCCCCGGCTCGCGGGGCGGGGTGAAGGACGCGCTGGAGGTGCTGCGGCCGGTGCTGGTGCACGCGGTCGAGCAGGTCGTCGGGAGCGACCATTGAACCGACCGGCTGCCGACCGGATGGTGGTGTCGATCCCCGGCCGCGCCTGGCCGAACACGCTGATGTCCGGCACCGACCCCACCGTGACGCTGCGGCCCATCCGGGTCTCCGACGCGTCGGCGTGGCGCGAGGTCCGCAGCCGCAACCGCATCTGGCTGACGCCGTGGGACGCGACGGTCCCGCCGGGCGGTGACGCGCGGCCCACGACGTTCCGGGCCCTGGTGCGCCGGCTGCGGAAGGCGGCGCGGCAGGGATCGTCGTACCCCTTCGTGGTGGAGGTCGACGGTGCGTTCGCCGGTCAGGTGAGCATCAACAACATCGTGCGGGGCTCCGCGCAGTTCGCCTCGATCGGCTACTGGATCGACCAGAGGTACGCCGGCCGCGGCGTCATCCCGCGCGCGGTCGCGATGGTCATCGACCACGCCTTCGTGAGCGGCGGGCTGCACCGGCTCGAGATCTGCATCCGTCCCGAGAACACCAACTCGCTGCGGGTGGTGGAGAAGCTGGGCATCGGCGAGGTCGGCTACGCGCCGCGGTTCCTGCACATCGACGGGGAGTGGCGCGACCACCGGATCTTCGCGATCACCAAGGAGGAAGCACCTCTCGGGGTCCTCGCCCGCCTCGCCAAGCCGTGAACTTCCGGCAAATCACACGAGTCACACGAACCAATCCGTGACACACCGATTGACATTCGTCCCGTCACGCCCCAACGCTCCTAACCTGCAGGGGTGGACATGAGCGCACTGATCTTCGTCGCCCTGGCGGGGGCTTGGGCCGTCTACCTGGTCCCGAAGGCGCTCAAGCAGCAGGAGGACGCCGACGCGGTCCGCTCCGTCGAGAGCTTCTCCGACCGGCTGCGGGTCCTCGACCCGCGCAAGGCGCCCGCGCCGCCGGTGGTCGAGGAGGTCGCGACCCCCGATGTGGTGGACGTGGAGGAGGACGAGTACGTCCTCGAGCCGGTCCGCCTCACCAAGGTCCAGCTCCGGCTGCGCCGGGCCGCCGCCCGCCGCGCGGCCGAGCGCCGCCGCCGCGTGCTCGGCACCCTGGTGCTCGTCCTGGCCGCCGTCGTGGTCGCCGCGATCGCCGGCAGCATCGCGAAGATCTGGATCGCCGCTCCGGTGGTCCTCATCGCCGCCTGGCTCGTCACCTGCCGGCTGATGGTCAAGAAGGAGACCGCCAGCCGCACCCGGATGGTCAAGAAGCGGCGTACCACCCTGGCCGACGAGGCCCTCGCCGAGGAGATCGTCGTCGAGGACGAGATCGTCGCCCCGGTCGCCGACAACACCGAGGAGATCCCGGCCGTCGGCCCCGCCTCGGCCGCCACCTGGGAGCCGGTCCCGGTGACGCTTCCGACGTACGTCGACAAGGCCGCCGCCGCCCGCACCGTGCGCACCATCGACCTCGACTCCACCGGTGTGTGGAGCTCGGGCCGCAACGCCGGCGACTCCGACCTGGCCCGTGAGGCCGAGGCGTCGCGTCGTAGCGAGAAGCAGGCGGCCGAGGCCGCCGCCGAGAAGCGCCGCTCCTCCTGACGAGCGTCCCGCGACCGAGCTCGCGACACGCCCGGGAATCCCGGGTGGCCTAACCCGTCCCGGGTCCTTGCGTTGGACCTGTGCCACCTCGGGGTGGAGGCCGGGACCGTCCCGGCCAGGCATTTCTCGGGAGTTGATCCAGCATGACCCAGGAGAGCTACGGTTCCGACCAGGGCAGCAGCGAGGAGCAGTTCGGCTCGAGCGACGAGCAGGGCCAGGAGTCCTACGGCGAGTCCAGCTCCAGCGAGGAGTCCTTCGGCGACTCCGCCGAGTCGAGCGGGTCGTCGTACGACTCGGGTGAGTCGAGCGAGTCGAGCGAGTCGAGCGAGTCGTCGTACGGCGAGAGCAGCGAGTCCGGCGAGTCGTCGTACGGCTCCTCCGAGGAGTCGGGTGAGTCCGGCGATTCGTCCTACGGCTCCTCCGAGGAGTCGGGTGAGTCGAGCGAGTCCTACGGCTCCTCCGACAAGTCCTCCGGCGAGGAGTCCTACGGCGAGTCCAGCGAGTCGTCCGAGTCCGAGGAGCAGACCAGCTCCTTCTGATCGGTCTCGCACACAGGGGCGGCCGGGGCTGATGCCCCGGCCGCTTCGTCTTCTCAGGCCGGGTCGTTCCCGGACCCGGATCGTTCGCGGTCGAGGTTCGACACGAACCAGGTAGCGGTGGCGGCCGTGACCGACCCGACGAGAGCGATCCCGACGAACATCAGCGCGACCGCGACGAGTCGGCCGGTGGTCGTGACCGGATAGCGGTCGCCGTAGCCGACGGTGGTGACCGTCGTCGTCGCCCACCACAGCGCGTCACCGATGCTTCGGATGTTGCTGTTGGGTGCGGTCTGCTCGGCGTCCAGCACCGCCAGCGCACCCAGGCCGATCGCTGCGATGGCGGTTCCGACGACGTAGACCGTCACGCGCTCGGCGAGGTTGCGTGCCGCCGCGCGGTTGAGGATGCGGGCGAGCGCCAGGAGCCGGAGCAGGCGCAGCGGGCGGAGCATCGGCAGAGCGATGAGGGCGACGTCGTACCAGTGCTGCCGCGCGTACCGCCACCGTTCCTCCGCGAGCACGATGCGGATGGTGAAGTCGATCCCGAAGGCTGCCCACACCGTCCACGAGACGGCGGACAGGTCGGTGCGGATGTCGCGATCCACCCCCGGTTCGAGGATCGGCCATGCATAGGCGACGAGGAAGGCGGCTGCGAGGAACAGGAGGGGAATGTCGGACTTCCGCTCCCAGCGATCGACTCGGCTCATGCCCCATGACGCTATTGCACAGCGGAGGCCGTGAGGTCGCTCAGGCGCGCTGTCGGGGCCGGACTGCAGCGCATACTTCCAAGTAACCGGCCCTCGGCGGGACACTCGGGGGGTGTCCAGCAGATCCGTGACCGCGTCGTCCAACTCCGTCACCATGCGGCTCCACACCGAGCCCGACTTCAAGGTCGTGGGAGCCGTCGCGACGGCGATCTCCGAGGCCGGGGGAGTCGTGACCGCGATCGACGTCGCGGACTCGCGCCACGACCGGCTCGTGGTCGACGTGACCTGCTCGTCCGCGGACGCCGACCACGCGCTCGAGCTGCAGGCCGCGGTCGAGGCCGTCCCGGGCGTGACCGTGCACAAGGTGTCGGACCGGACGTTCCTGACCCACCTCGGCGGCATCATCGAGGTCGCCTCGAAGGTGCCGCTCAAGACGCGTGACGACCTGTCGCTGGCCTACACGCCCGGCGTCGGCCGGGTCTCGCAGGCGCTGTTCGAGCGCCCCGAGGACGTGTCGCGGCTGACCATCAAGGGCAATGCCGTCGCGGTGGTGACCGATGGCTCCGCCGTACTGGGCCTGGGCAACATCGGGCCCGGCGCGGCCCTCCCGGTGATGGAGGGCAAGGCGGCGCTGTTCAAGAAGTTCGGCAACATCAACGCCTGGCCGATCTGCCTCGACACCCAGGACACCGACGAGATCGTGCGCGCCGTCGAGCTCATCGCTCCCGGCTTCGGCGGCATCAACCTCGAGGACATCGCCGCTCCGCGCTGCTTCGAGATCGAGGCGCGGCTGCGCGAGCGGCTCGACATCCCCGTCTTCCACGACGACCAGCACGGCACCGCGATCGTCGCGCTCGCCGGCCTCACCAACGCGCTGCGGGTGGTGGGCAAGAAGCTCGCGGACGCCCGGATGGTGGTCTCCGGCGGAGGCGCCGCCGGTACGGCGATCGTGGGGCTGCTGCTCGCCGCCGGCGTCACCGACATCGTGGTCTACGACCGCGCCGGCTGCCTGGTGGCCGACGCCGAGGGACTGTCTCCGGCGCACGTCGACCTGGCTGCCCGCACCAATCCCCGCCGGGTCGCCGGCACGCTCCGTGACGCGCTGCAGGGCGCCGACGTGTTCATCGGCGTCTCCGCCCCGGGCATCCTGGACGCGGAGTGGATCGCCGAGATGGCGGCCGATCCCATCGTGTTCGCGATGGCGAACCCGGACCCCGAGGTCGACCCGGTCCAGGCGGCGAAGTACGCCGCGGTCGTGGCCTCGGGCCGCTCGGACTTCCCCAACCAGATCAACAACGTGCTGGCGTTCCCTGGTGTCTTCCGGGGTCTTCTCGACGCCCGCGCGCAGGAGGTCACCACCGACATGATGCTCCGCGCCGCCGCCGCGATCGCCGGCGTCGTGACCGACGAGGAGCTCAATCCGAGCTTCATCATCCCGACCGTCTTCCACCCCGAGGTCCACACCGCGGTGGCCGCCGCGATCGCCGGCCACTGAGGGGATCCGGATTTCGGACCTCCCGCAGCGGGTGCTAGCGTTTCCCACTGCTTGGGGGTGTGGCGCAGCTGGTAGCGCGTCTCGTTCGCATCGAGAAGGCCAGGGGTTCGAGTCCCCTCACCTCCACCCGAGCAGCAGGGTCCTGGAACCTCACCCGAGGGGAAGGGGCCCTGTCGCCATTTGCGGCTCACGGTTGCGGTCAGGGGCGGTCGTGAGCGGCGGCGGTCGCACAGAGCATGCAGTGCCGTGCCACCGGCCGGGCGCGGAGCCGCTCGGTGTCGATGGTGGCTCCGCACCGCTCGCAGCGTCCGTACGTGCCGCCGTCGAGACGGCGTACGGCGAGGTCCACCTCCTCCAGACTCGCGCGCGCCTGCCGGATCAGGGCGCCGACCTGCGACCGTTCGAACGCGATCGTGGCCCCCTCCGGGTCGTGCTCGTCGTCGGCATTGGTGTCGAGGGAGGCGGCGACCACGGCATCGAACTCCCCGGTCAGGACGGCGAGCCGCCGCTCCGTCTGCTCGCGCGCGGCCTCGAGGCGGGCGCGGAACTCATCGTCGAGCGTCATGCCGCACCAGTGCCCTGCATCTCGCCGCACCCACGCGCGCACGGTACTCCGGCGCATCAGGCGGGTGCGCGCTCGCGAGGGAGAGGCGGGTGGGCCGTGCGGGGGGCCGCCGGTCCCTGCGGCGCCGCCGGCCGCGATGTCACCCGGTGGCGCGGTAGGCGGCGACGGCGTCCGGCAGGGCCAGTCGCCAGTGCAGGCTGAGTCCGTCCCCGTCGCGCATCTCGAGCTGTGCGGCGGCCGGTGGTGCACCAGTTGCGGCCGTGATGGCGGGCAGCTGCCCGGTCAGCTCCAGACACGCGATGGAGCACTCCGGGTCGTCGACCCAGAGGTTGACCTCGTCGGACTCGCGGGTCAGCCGGACGGTCTCGCCCCGGCCACCGTGCCGATCGCCATGGCGAAGCAGCATGCTGGTCAGCTCGGCGAGGGTCGAGGCTATGTCGGGCGGCACCTCGTCGAGCGCACCGGCGAACGTGAAGCGCGGGCGCTCGCGCCGAGCGGTCTGCTTCGCGGCCGGCACGGCGGGCGTGGTTGAAGGGTTCCAGGTCATCGAACGTCCCTCCTGTGACGGGTGTTCCGGCTACGAGCTGCGGTTGCGCCGCCGGGTGAGGGTCGGGTCGGTCGGGGTGCGCGGCCCGGAGCCGAGCTGCGCCTTGCGCGCGTACATGGCCCGGTCCGCGTCGCCGAGCACCTGGTCGACGGTCCGGTCCGCCCGGAACTCGGCGGCGCCGATGGACACCGACACCCCCAGGTGCGACCAGGGCTGACCGGAAGCGCTGCTCGCCAGGCGGCGCTCGATCTTGCGGGCCGCGGCGTGCGCGCCGGCCAGGTCGATGCCGGGGAGGAGCACGGCGAACTCGTCACCGCCCAGGCGGCCGACGACGTCGCCGGAGCGGACGCAGTGCTCCAGGACCCGGGCCACGTGGACCAGCAGCTCGTCGCCTGCGGCGTGGCCGAGCTCGTCGTTGACCTCCTTGAACCTGTCGAGGTCGCAGATCAGGACGGCGCCCGGCTTCCCGCGCCGGGTGGGGAGCTCGGCGTACCGCGCCAGCTCGTGGGTCAGCCCGCGTCGGTTCAGTACGCCGGTGAGGTGGTCGTGGTGGGCCATCAGCTCGAGCTCGCGCTCGTAGGTCTTGCGCACACTGGTGTCCTGCAGCTGAGCGAGGAGGTACGGCGCGTCGTCGTCGGCGGCGATGCCGTGCACCAGGGTGACATCGGCCTGCGCCCAGATGTCGTGCCCGAGCGCATGCCGGTAGTGGCGCTCCTCGGAGAAGTGCGTCAGCTCGCCGTCGAAGAGCTGCTGGCGAATCGCGACCGAGGAGTCGACGTCCTCGGGATGGATCAGATCGGCCGCCTTCATGCCCTCGAGCGTGGCGACGTCGTACCCGAAGAGCCGGCCGGCGGCCCGGTTGGCGGCGACGACCGTGCCCGCCAGGTCGGTCATCAGGGTCGCGGACGGAGCGGCCTCGAACAACGTGCGGAAGCGCGCCTCCGCGTTGGTCAGGGCGACCTCGGCACGCCGCCGGGCGCTGATGTCGGTGACGAGCACGAAGATGCCGCGCACCTCGCCCTCATGGATGTCCGGCAGGTACAGCGCCTGGGTGTACCGCGGGCCGTTCGGCGTGGGGATCTCGCGGTCGAACTCCTGCCGTTGACCGGCGAGTGCCCGCTGCAGGTACGGCAGGTTCTGCCGGTAGAGCTCCGGTCCGAGCAGCTCGCTGATGTGGCGCCCGAAGATCTCCTCCGGGGTCATGCCGAAGTACTCCACGTAGACCTTGTTGGCCAGCCGGTTGCGCAGGTCCTGGTCCCAGTAGGCGATCATCGCGGGCAGGTTGTCCAAGATGGCCTGCTGGTCCGCGCGCTCGAGCTCGCGCGCGCCGGTGGGCGCCGAGCGGGTGCGTTCCAGCGATGCCATGGGTCTGCCGTCCGTCGTTGCCTGTGGTGTCCATCGGCCGCGGAGCGCCGGACCTGAGCGGTCGTGGGCCGGAAGGGTGCCGGACGGCGCCGTGGCCGCCGGGACGTGGCGACGCCTCAAGAGGAGAGCGCCAGCGCTGCTCCTCGCCGCCCGGCGATGTGTTCGGCGAGCTGGTGACGCACCAGCTCCTCGCACAGCGCGGCACCGCGGGAGGCCTCGGGGTGGCAGGTCCGCAGCAGGCGGTCGGTCCGCACGACGATCGCGAGGACCTGGCCGGCGGGAACGGCTCCGGCGTACTCCAGGATCAGCCGGTCAGCGAGATCCTGTCGGGTGCGGCGGTGGTCGGTGGGGTCCGGCATCCTGATCCTCCTTGGCTCGTGACGAGCATCGCCGCTGCGCGGACGCGCGTGGAGGGTCGAAGGTCCCGAGATGCCTGGGCAGCGTGGCACTCGTAGGCCATCGCCGCCAGCGCCGTACCCCAGCGCAGCGCCCTCAGGGCCTCGTCCTGCCCGGGGCGCCCGGCCAGGTCCGCCACCGAGAACCCGGCGTGGGGGAGGGCCAGACGGAAGCCGTGCGCCACCAGGAGGTCGCGCGCTGCGCGGTCGCTCCCGGCCTCCTCCACGGCACCGATCCGTACGTCGAACAGGGCGGCCAGCTGGGCCGCGGACTCCGGACGCCGGCCGGTCAGCCACGAACGGACAGCGCCGCCGTCGCGCGAGCGGTACGCGCCGATCCGAGCACCGAGCACGACCAGGTCGGCGCCCTGCGGGGCCGTCGACGCCGGGCCGTCCAGGCAGCGCACCCGGGTGGCGACGCCTCCGTGCTCGAGGCCGGCTGCGATCACGCCCGCGACGATCACTGCATGTCGCTCGACAGCGACCAGGGCGGCGAGGCCCATGTCAGGGCTCCCGGCCCTCGAGGACGCGCAGCCGGGCGACGTACTCCTCGGCATCGATCTCGCCGCGGGCGAAGCGCTCGGCCAGCACCTCGCTCGGCGTCACCCGGCCCGGGTGGTGGAGACCCCTGGCCGTCACGGACCGGACCACTCCGACGATGACGGCGACGAGCAGCACCCAGAACCCGAGGTCGACCACCGCCATCGCCAGCCATGCCCCGGTCCCTGCGTGCGGGCCGTAGTAGCCGTACATCATCGTGACCGCCTCCAGCCTCAGAACTCGAACACCAGGCGTGCGGTCGTGCTCCCGTGCAGCACCTCGTCGATGGCCTCGTTGGCGTCGTCGAGCCTGCGGGGCTCGGCGATGACGGTCGTCCGGCCCAGCGCGTGCAGGCGGAACACCTCGGCCAGGTCCTCGCGCGTGCCCACGATCGAGCCGATCACCGAGATCCCCTTGAGCACGAGCTCGAAGATCGGCAGGTGCAGGGGGCCGGCGGCCTCCGGGGGAAGCGCGACGCAGACCAGGCGGCCTCCGCGGCGCAGCGAGGAGAAGGCCTGCTCGAACGAGTGCGGGTCCACCGCCAGCGCGACGGCGACGTCGGCACCACCGAGCTCGGCGATGGCCGCGACCGGGTCCTCGGTCCTGGCGTTGACCACGTGGTCCGCGCCGAGCTCGCGTGCCATCGCGAGCTTCTCGGAGGTGACGTCGACCGCGATGACCTCGGCGCCCACGAGGCGGGCGTACTGGACGGCGAGGTGGCCGAGTCCTCCGATGCCGAACACCGCCACTCGCTCGCCCGGGACGATCCGGGCCACCTTGACGGCCTTGTACGTCGTGACGCCGGCGCAGGTCAGGGGGGCGGCGTCGAACGACGAGACGCCGGCGGGCACCGGGACGACGTAGTCGGCGTCGGCGACGGCGTACTCGGCGAAAGCACCGTCCACCGAGTAGCCGCTGTTGCGCTGGCACTCGCAGAGGGTCTCCCAGCCGCTGATGCAGTGGTCGCAATGCCCGCACGCGTGCCCCAACCAGGCGATGGCGACCCGGTCGCCGAGGTGGCGGTGGGTGACGCCCGCGCCGAGGGCGGTGACGATGCCGACACCCTCGTGACCGGGCACGAACGGGGTGACCGGCTTGACCGGCCAGTCCCCGTGGGCGGCGTGGATGTCGGTGTGGCACAGCCCGCACGTCTCCATCCGCACGAGGACCTGGCCCGGACCGGGCTGGGGGATCGGGCGCTCCTCGATGGTGAGCGGGGCGTCGAACCCGGTGACGACAGCGGCCTTCATGGCGGTTCCTCCTTGATCGGGATCTCGGTCCCAGCCCACCGTGTGCGGCCGCGGTGAAGCAGAGGCGAAGGTCCCGCTCCTCGACGGTCTCGGGGCCCTCGCGGTGCGGCGCCGCTGGAGGTGGAGTGGTGAAGTCCCGCCACGCCCCCCCAGGAGCCCCCATGTCACTGCTCGCGCGCCCCGAGGCCGTCGGCTCGGTGTGCCGCGTGCCCGCTCACCAGCCCGGGCCGGGTGCGCCGTGAGGAGTGGGTCACGGATCGTGGTGGGGGTCGACGGCAGCGACGCCGCGCTCGTCGCCGTCCGGTACGCCGCGGCGGAGGCCCGGCGGACCGGCGTCGCGCTGGAGCTCGTGCACGCCGCCCCCCAGCTCGGTCCGCTCGGGCTCGGGCTGGCGGCGGCGTACCGCGTGAGCACGCCGGACCACCGCGTCATCAGCACCCGGATGCTCAACCACGCGCGCACCGTGGCGCGCGAGGTCGCCGGCGACGGCTGGGACGTGCGGACGCGGGTCCTGGACGGCCCCGCCGCGGGGGCACTCGCCGACGCCAGCTCCGGCGCCTCGGCCGTCGTCGTCGGTCACCATCGGCGCACCGTGGCCGAGCGGGCGCTCACCGGCTCAGTGGTCGCCGCTCTCGCCGGGATCGCACCGGTGCCCCTCGTGGTGGTGCCGGATACGTGGCGTGCCGGCGTGCGCCACGGCCGCGTGGCGATCGCCGTCCGGGACCCGGAGGGAGCCGAGGACGCGGTACGGCAGGCGTTCCGGATCGCGGCTGACCGCGACGCGGCGCTGGACGTCGTCCATGCCTGGGAGCTGCCGATGACCTACGCCGACGTCGTCGCCACCCGGCCCGGCGCCGGATCCGGGCACGCCGGCTCGCGTGCCCGCTTCGAGCGACTGCTCGAGAGAGCGGGGGTCGACCGTTCTTCCGCCGGCGTGGCGATCCGGCTCATCCGCGGCCGACCGGCACGCGTCCTCGAGGACGTCTCGCGGCAGGTCGACCTGCTCGTCCTGGTGCGGCGCCACCACGGGATCCCCTCGGGACACCTGGGCAGCACCGGCCGTGCGGTGATCCGCACCGCGGGCTGCCCGGTCCAGGTGCTCGAGGAGCGACAGGTCGCCCGGGGGACCGCCGCGGGCCCGGACTCCCTCGACCCGGAGCTCGTGTGATGGAGGCGATCGAGATGCGCGACGCCGCCACCGGTCTGCCAGGGCCCGACCTGTTCCGCGACCGGCTCGACGTGGCGGTGAAGCACGCGCAACGGACCCACGAACCGGTCGCCCTCATGCACGTCGGTATCGACACCATCGAACCCGAACGGGGCGGCCGCCTCCCGGTCTCGCCCGAGGTCGTCGACGTCGAGATCGCGCGGCGGCTGACCGCGACCGTCCGTGCCCACGACAGCGTCGCGCGGCTGGGCCCGTCGCTGTTCGGCATCATCGCGTCGGGCGACCTCGACGCGGCGACGCTCCGCGCACTGATCGGCCGGCTGCTGTTCGAGCTGTCCCCGCCGATCGTCCTGGGCTCCGGACGCGGCTATCCCGAGACCTGCTTCGTGACGGCGAGCGTCGGCGCGGCCATCTACGTCCCGCACGACATGGTCTGCGACCTGGCCGCCCAGGCCGCTGCGGGGTTGCAGCTGGCCCGGGCGGAGGGACGCGTCGTGATCCTCGACAACCGCGGTCAGCGGTGTTGAGGCCCGGATCTCGCCGGGGCGACTCCGATCAGGGCAGCGTCGCCGGCTCGGAGGCGACGGCATCGGCACGGGCGCGCGGCCCCGCATCGCCGACGGCGATCCGCTTGCGCAGCACCAGCAGCCACCAGGCGAATCCGAGGGCGAGCAACAGCAGCAGCGGCTTGACGTTCGGCCGGAAGTCCGGAAGCAGTACCAGCGCGGCCATCACCGCCGTGAACGCCACCAGGCCGACGATGTGGATGGGTCGACGGAGGCGACCGAGGTCGAAGAAGCCGGCCTCGGACGGTGGGAACGTGCCGCGAGCGTCGGCCACCAGCATCCCGATCGTGGTGAGTATGTAGACCCCGAAGTAGCCGATCGAGGCCATGCCGAGGATGTAGGCGAACGCGGTCTCGCTGAAGAGCGCCGTGATCAGGAAGAAGCCGGCGATGGCACCGACGCCCCAGACCGCCGCGATCGGGACCTTGTGCCGGGCGGACACGGTGCCGAAGACCCGGGCGAGGGGAGTCATGTTGTCCCGCGACATGGCGTACAGCAGACGCGTGGCGACCAGCATGTTCGCCAGCACGCAGACCAGGATGTTGGTCAGCGCGATCGCGACAACGAGGTCCGCGAAGCGCGGTGAGATCTGGGTGGCGATGATCTCCTGGATCGGCGTCGCGCTGCTGTTCACGTCGCTCGGGTTCCCGGTCGCGAGCAGGAACGTCAGGTACATGAAGAACTCGATCACGGCGGCCGTCCCCAGTGCCATGAACATGGTCCGCGGGATGACGCGGCGCGCCTGCTTGGTCTCCTCCGCGATGTCCGCCCCGGCCTCGACGCCGAGCAGACCGAAGATCGTGCCGAGGCTCGAGACCAGCCATGCCCAGACGAAGGGTGAGCTGACTCCTTCGTGGGTGGTCAGGTAGTGGACCGCCTGGCCGTGGTGCTTGACGAGCACCACGTAGACGAGCACGAACGCGGTGATCCCGACGGTCAGCACGATCTCGAGGAGTACGCCGAGGTTGTTGATCGCGGTCGCGAGACGGATGCCGTACACGTTGATCAGGACGCAGACCAGCAGCACCGCGGCGGTGGTGCCGACCAGCTGGGGAGTGCTCGCGTCCCATCCGATGAGCCCCGCGAAGTACAGCGAGAAGGTGTACGCGACACCGGTGAACCCGGAGATGAACCCGATCAGTCCCAGGTAGCCGGTGAACCAGCCGAGGCCGGGCGACACGAGTCGACTGGTCCACTGGTAGGCGTAGCCGGCCAGGGGGAGCTTGACGGCGAGGTCCGCCGCGATCACCGCCCAGAGCGCGAAGACGGCGAAGACGACCGGCACGGTCCAGACGAACGCCGGCCCGGCCTTGCTGAGACCGAAGCCGAAGCCGGCGTACACGGCGGTCGTCGCGCTGATCACCGCGAATCCGACGCAGAAGGAGGCGAAGGGGGTCACGGCCCGGTCGAGCTTCTGGGTGTAGCCGAGCCGCTGCAGGTTCAGGTCTTCATCGGTGCTCATGGGCGGACCTCTTCGTGACAGCGAACGAATGTTTGTTCGTTGGACGCTAGTCGCGCGTCCGGACGGTGTCAACGGATCTCCGTGACACCGGCGGTGGAGAGGATCAGCCGGCGAGCATCGAGCGCGCCATCCGCCAGTGCAGGTCGGCGAGCTCCTCGGCGTCGTACGTCCCGTCGGCGCTGAACCAGTTCGCGACCCGATCGCACATGGCGACGATGGCGAGCGAGGCGACGTCGACCTCGCTCGAGGGCAGGTGGGGCGCGAAGGCGGCCGCCCGGGCGGAGAGCAGCGCGATGTGGGAGCGCTGCACGGCGAGCAGTGAGTCGTACTCCTCGGAGGAGAGGAAGTGGCCGGCGGTCGCGGTGTTCAGGACGAGGTCGGCCACGCGCGCGATCTGCATGTTCTCGATCTGGTAGAGCACGTGGCGTCGGATGGTCTCCCGCAGGGCCGCCTCGGCGTCGTCCTCCGCCACTGCGGAGATGGCGTCCATGAAGTCGGTGAGCACGCGGGACACGGCCTCGGTGAGGATCGCGTCCCGCGAGGGGAAGTGGCTGTAGAGGCCGGGCGCCTTGATGCCCGCGGCGTGGGCGACCTCCTTGACGGTGAGCCCGCCGAATCCGCGCTCCGCCACGGTCGTGATCGCTGCCGCGAGGATCCGCTCGCGGGGGTTGTCGAGATCGAAGACGCGGTCGAGGCTCGCGTCCGCCTTCTCCCGGCGCTCGGAGGCGGGCGGTCGGCGCTGCGTGCTCGTCATCTTGTCCTCCAGGTGGCCCTCGATCGAGCACAGGCTACGGCCCGCCGGGAGCGGACCGTCGGATGGTCGGGGCGATCTGCCTCTTGACGGCCTGCGCTCCCTCTCACATACTAACGAACATTCGTTCGCCACACGAGCCCGCCCCCGCGGACCCGGCAGCATCACGAGAGGAAGCCCATGAGCAGCGAGAGGTACGCCGTCACCGATCCCGCGACCGGCGTCGTCGTGCGGGAGTACCCGAGGGCGACCGATGAGGTCGTGGACGCCGCCCTCGCCGCGGCCACCGAGGCCTTCCGGGGCTGGTCGGCCGGCTCCACGATCGAGCAGCGGAGCTCGCTTCTGCGCCAGGTCGCCGCCCTGCACGAGGCCCGCAGCCACGAGCTGGCGCGGATCATCGCCCGCGAGATGGGGAAGCCGCTGGACCAGGCGGTCGGCGAGGTCGAGTTCAGCGCCGCGATCTACAGCTACTACGCCGACAACGCCGAGAGGTTCCTCGCCGACGAGCCGATCGAACTGTTGGACGGCGAGGGCCACGCGCTCATCCGCCGCCAGGCCATCGGCCCGCTTCTCGGCGTCATGCCCTGGAACTACCCCTACTACCAGGTGGCGCGGTTCGCCGCCCCCAACCTCGCACTCGGCAACACCATCGTCCTCAAGCACGCCCCGCAGTGCCCTCAGTCCGCCGCTGCCCTGGAGCAGCTCTTCGCCGACGCCGGCTTCCCGGAGGGTGCCTACGTCAACGTCTATGCCACCAACGGGCAGGTCGCCGACATGATCGCGGACCCGCGGATCCAGGGCGTCTCCTTCACCGGCTCCGAGCGCGCCGGTGCGGCGATCGCGGAGACCGCGGGCCGCAACCTGAAGAAGGTGGTGCTCGAGCTCGGCGGGTCGGACCCGTTCGTGCTCCTCTCCACCGACGACCTCGATGCCACCGTCCAGGCCGCTCTCGACGCGCGGCTGGAGAACGCCGGTCAGGCGTGCAACGCCGGCAAGCGGTTCATCGTCGCCGACGACCTCTATGACGCCTTCCTGGACGCCTTCACCCGAGGTGTCCTGGAGCGCGCGGACGGGCTGGCCCCGCTGTCGTCGGCAGCTGCCGCGGAGCGTCTGGAGCAGCAGGTCCAGCGAGCCGTCGCCGACGGGGCCAAGCTGGTGACCGCGGGCCAGCGCGAGGGCGCCCACTTCCCGCCCGCCGTCCTCTCCGACCTGTCGCCGTCCTCGCCCTCGGCCCGGGAGGAGCTCTTCGGCCCGGTGGCCACGGTCTACCGCGCCTCGTCCGAGGACGAGGCGATCGCGCTGGCGAACGACACCGCCTTCGGCCTCGGCTCCTACGTCTTCACCACCGACGCCGACCAGGCGATCCGGGTCGCGAACCGGATCGAGGCCGGCATGGTCTTCGTGAACGGCGTCGGTCTCGACGGCGTCGAGCTGCCCTTCGGTGGCATCAAGCGGTCCGGTTCGGGCCGCGAGCTCGGTCGGTTCGGGATCGAGGAGTTCGCCAACAAGAAGCTCATCCGCGTCGCCCACTGAAAGGCAGCATCATGACGATCGAATTCAAGGCCGCCGTCTTCCGCAGTCCCCACGAGCCGATGAGCATCGAGACGGTCCGCATCCCCTCGACCCCTCCGCCCGGCGACGTGCTCGTCCGGATGAAGGCCAGCGGGCTGTGCCACAGCGACCTGCACGTCGTGGTCGGGGAGTGGGAGGTCCCGACGCCGATGATCCTCGGTCACGAGGGCGCCGGCATCGTCGAGGCGATCGGCGAGGGCGTGACCGACGTGGCCGTCGGTGACCACGTCATCCTCACCTGGACGCCGCCCTGCCGCCGCTGCCGCTACTGCGTGAGCGGCCGGCCGGTCCTGTGCGACAAGGTCGCCGAGCACTCCGCCAACCACCTGTCCTTCGACGGCCGGACGCGCATCACCACCCTGGACGGCGAGGAGATCCACAGCTTCGCGGGCACGGGCACCTTCGGCGAGTACGCGATGGTGCCCGAGTCGGGCGCCATCCCGGTACGTCGGGACGCCCCCTTCGAGCAGGCCTCGCTGGTCGGCTGCGCCGTCACCACCGGGGTCGGCGCCGCGATCAACACCGCCAACGTCCGACCCGACGAGACCGTGCTGGTCCTCGGCTGTGGCGGCGTGGGCCTCAACGCGATCCAGGGCGCACGTCTGGTCGGCGCCCGCACGATCATCGCCGTCGACCTGTCCGACGAGCGCCTCGAGCAGGCCCGCCACTTCGGTGCCACCGAGGTCATCAACTCCGCGACCGAGGACCTCGCCACGCGGGTCGCGGCACTCACCGGCGGGCGTGGTGTCGAGGTCGCCATCGAGGCGATCGGCCTGCCCAGGACGATCGAGGCGGCGTACTCCTCCCTCGCGCGGGGCGGGCGGGCCATCGTGGCCGGCCAGGTGCCGGACGGCCTCACGATCACCATCGACCCGTTCGTGATGTCGGACTCCGAGCTCAAGCTGATCGGCTCGAACTACGGATCGAGCCGTCCTTCCATCGACTTCCCGCAGCTCGTCGACCACTACATGCACCAGCGCATCGACCTCGATGGCCTGGTCACGCGGGTGATCGGTCTCGAGGAGATCAATGACGGCTACGACGAGATGAAGCGCGGCATCGGCATCCGCTCGGTCATCAAGTACTGACCCGACCCGTCTCGACGACGACACCGGACCGGCCCGCTCCCTGGGCGCTCAGAACCCCCACCGCTGGAACAGGAGACCTCACCAGATGATCCGATCGGACAACCGGTCCTCGGTGGCGAACGCCGACAGGCACGACAGGGACCGGACCGCGATCCTGCCACTCGTCCCGGAGCATGCGGACCAGGCGGCGGGCGACGCCATCGTCGTGGCGCGCGGCCTGATCCGCACCTACACCGCACCCGACGGCTCGCGGTTCAATGCGCTCGACGACGTCGACCTCGACGTCCACCGCGGTGAGCTCACCGTCATCGCCGGTCCCTCCGGCTCGGGCAAGTCGACCCTGCTGCAGGTCCTCGCGGGACTCGACCGGCCCGACAGCGGCGTGGTCTTCATCGGCGATCAGGACATCACCAAGGGTGGTGACCGGACGCTCTCCCGGATGCGCCGGCGCCGACTGGGCTTCGTGTTCCAGTCCTTCAACCTCATCGACTCGCTCACCGCGCGGGAGAACATCGGCCTGCCCCTGCAGCTCGACGGGAGGAAGGTCGACCAGGCGCGGATGGAGCACCTGGCCGCATCGCTCGGGCTGGTGGACCGTCTGGACCACTACCCGACCCAGCTCTCGGGAGGACAGCAGCAGCGCATCGCCGTCGTTCGGGCGCTGATGTCGGATCCCGAGGTCGTCTTCGCCGACGAGCCGACGGCGTCACTCGATCCGCGGTCGGGCGACCAGATGATCGCGACGATGCTGGAGGTGGCCCACGAGCACGGGCACGCCGTCGTCGCGATCAGCCACGACCCCAAGGTGGAGCAGGCGGGCGACAAGGTCTACCGCATGGCGGCCGGCCGGCTGTCGCTGGTGCGCGCACGCACGGCGCCGGCGCACGCGATGGGACCGCTGGACGGAACGCGATGAGCCCGGGGCGGTCCGCGCCGTCGCGCCGGGACGTGATCCTGCGCGTGCTCGGGCACGTGGCGCTCGCCGACGTACGTCGAAGGCCCGCCCGCGCCGTGGTGGCCGTGAGCACGATCGCCCTGGGCGCGGCAGCACTCGCGACCGCCTTCGTGCTCGGCGCGAGCATGCGGACCGCGATCAACACCGGCCTCACGGTCGAGTACGCCGGCGTGGACGTGGTCGACAAGGCGGGTGTCGCCACGGGGCAGGACGCGGTCAGCACGGGCGGCGCGGGCGCCGAGGGGTTCTCGGCGACCGACCAGCACAAGATCGGTCGGCTGCCCCAGGTCGCGGCGTACGGCACGTCGTACACCTCGGTGGCCGTCGCCCAGGTCGGTGACGTGACCCGCGGCCTCACCCTCGACTCGCCGAGCACCTACCCCGCCTTCCGGTGGCAGGGGTGGTCATCGGGCCGGCCACCGCAGAGCTCCGACGAGATCGGGCTGACCTCCTACACCCTGGGCCAGCTGGGCATCCGGCTCGGCGACCAGGTGGCGATCAGCCAGCCCGGCATCGGACGGTTCATCTTCCGGGTCGTCGGCGTCGTCGACACCAGGGGTGCGCTGCAGTACCAGCGCACGATGTACGGCGTCGCCCCGGCGGGCGCCGTCCGGCACCTGTCCGGGCTCTCCGCGCCCAATCTGCTGCTGGTCAAGGGTCGCCCCGGAACCGACATGTCGGAGCTGGTCAACCGGATCAACGCGGTCGCACCGCGCGGCCTTCCGCAGACGACCTCCGACATCCTCAACGCGGACAAGAGCCTCGCCCTGACCCAGATCAACGCCATGAACGCCGTGGTGGCGGGGCTCGCCGGTGTCGCCTCCCTGGTGGCGGCGGTCACCGCGATGACCACCGCCGGCGCCAGCCTCGCGGCCCGGCGACGCAGCTGGGCCCTGCTCCGTTGCGTCGGTGCGGACCGTCGCTATGTCGCCGGCATGGTCAGTGGTGAGGCGGTGCTCGTCGGCCTGCTGGGAGGCGTCATCGGGGTCGCGGGCGGCGTCGGCCTGGCCCGCGCGGCGGCGCCGCTGGTCGGGCTCGTTCCGGGTCTGCCGGCGCTGCGCTCGGCGTCGTTCACCGTGCCGGGATACGCGGTCTGGGTTCCCCTCTGCGTCGCCCTCGCGCTGGCAGCGGCCGGTGCCGTGGTGCCGGCCTGGCTCGCGGCGCGCATCCCGCCCTCGGCCGCGCTGCAGGCGACCGCCCCTCGCGCGGCCCCGCCCTCGAGGCTCCGCATCGTGGTGGCGCTGCTCGTGGCCGTCGGGGGAGCGGTGGCCGCCCTGGTCGGCGCCCACTCCCGCTCCGGGCCGGCGACCGCTCTCGGTGTGGTCGCGATGCTCGTCGGCTTCCTCCTGCTGTTGGCCGTCGTCCTCATGGGGGTCGCGCGGCTCGCGGTGACCGCGGTGTCCGGAGCGGATCGGCGGCTGGGCCTCCTCGACGTCGTACGACGTCCCCGCGCAGCGACCATCGAGGCCGTCGCCGTGACGCTGGCCGTGGGGATGATCGCCATGTCCATGGTGTGCCTGGCCTCGGTCCAGGCGGCCACGTCCGCGCGCCTCGACAGGTCGACCTCGCCGGACCTCATGGTCGGTCTCGTCACGGGGGCGCCGATCGCGCAGCAGACCGTCACGACGCTCGCCGCGGTGCCGGGAGTGGCGGCGGCGGTCCCCGTCACCTTCGGCAGCGGCATCTCGGTGCGGGGTCGCGGAAGCGACGGCCACGTGGTGCTGACGACCGGAACCGCCGGCGGCAGCGCCGCGGAGATGGCTGCCGGGCTGCCCTTCGGCTCGCCGGTGCCGGCGGTGCGCAACGACACGATCTACATCCTCTCCAGCGGGTTCCCGCCCTTCTACGCCCGGCAGACCGTCGCGCTGGTGGGCCCGCACGGTCGCGTCGCGGGCCTGCATGTCCGGTACGTCGACGACCTGCCGGTGCCGACCCTGGTGAGCCGCGCGACCCTGGCGAAGGTCTCCGGGCCGACCTCGGTCAACGAGGTGTGGCTCAAGCTCGCGGCCGGCGCGGACCGCGCCCGGGTGCTCGACCAGGTCACCGGCATCGCGATCCTGGGCGGTCAGCTGCAGGTGAGCGGCGCGACCATCCTGGACCTTCGGGTGGAGAGCGCCTTCGCGACGGCGCGCGCCGCCGCCATCGCGATCCTGGCGATCGCGGTGCTGGTCGCCGTGATCGGCGCCGCCGCGACCGCGGCACTGTCGGTCAACGAGCGCGCCCGGACGCACGCGATGCTGCGGGCGATCGGCCTGGAGCGCACCAGCCTCACGCGGATGCTGGCGATCCGCCTCACCGTGGTGGCGACCGTCGCGGCCTGCTTCGGCGTCCTGGTCGGAGGGTTGATCGGTGTCGTCGCCGGCAGCGTGGTCGCCCACACCATCGGGCTCTCGCCGCACGTGGTCGTCCCGGTGCTCCCGATCGCGATCGTCGTGGTGCTGACGGTCGTCGCCGTGCGGATCGCGGCCCTCGTGCCCGTCGAGCGCGCGTCGTACATCCCGCCGTCCCGGGCGCTGTCCCAGGCATGAAGGAGGAAGCTGTGAAGGACCACCTGCGGATCTGCTCACGAGTCGCGCTGCTGCTGGGCACGTGCTCGCTCGCCGTCGCGGTCTCCGGCGTGGTGGCCGGCTCGGCGCACGCGACCGGGACTCCCACTCCCGCGGCGGGCGGCTCGGCGTCGTACCAGTGCAAGGACCGCAACGACACCCAGGCCGCACCGACGCCGGTGACGTTCTCGCTCATCAGCCCGCCGGCGTCCGTGCGACCGGGCGACACCCTCGCCCTGAGTGGGAACCTCGGCATCACCCTTGCCGAGACCGACCGCCAGGAGTCCCAGCTGCTGCTCGCCAACAACGCGAGCATCGCCGCGACCGACTTCGACCTCGTCGTCACGTTCGCGGGCCGGACGGTCGATCTCAAGCCCACGTCGGTGATCAGCACGCCCGCCAGGATCACCTCGCCCTTCACGCTGACCGCCGATGTGTCCTACCCGGACCTGGACATCCCGGCCTCGGCCACCGGTGCGGTGACCGTGACCATGCCGTCGGCCGAGGACGCGGCCGCGACGCTCGTCGGGGCGCCGGCGAAGGTCACCTTCACCTCCCAGGTGAAGCAGGACAGCCCGCTGATGCCCACCCGCGACTACGCGTGCTGGACCGACGACCTCGGGAGTCACGCGACGATCGCCCGGGTCCCGCTCACCACGTCCTCCGGCTCGGGGACGAGCGCGTCGTCCGGGCCGGTGTCCGACACCGACCCGCCGGCGTCCGGCGGTATGCCGGCACCCGCTGCCCAGCCGGCAGGGACGTCGCAACCCGACGTCGCCGGGTCCGCGCCCCTCGATCCGTCGCCGGCCCCGGACATCGCGTCCGCTGCACCGGGCGACGCCCCATCCCCTGTCAGCTCGCCGGGCGACATCACTCAGACCTCCGAGCTGGCGAGCGCACCGATCCCCAGCCCGACGGTGTCCCACCAGACGTTCGTCCCGGGCTGGATCCTGGCCCTCTTCATCGCCGTCTTCCCCGCCGCGGCGGTCGCGTACGCCGTCGTACAGCGCCGTCGGCTGAAGGCGATCACCAGCCCGCCGGCCCCGTAGCCCAGCCCACCCACATCGGAGTTCACCATGAAGGCATCGATCAGGAACGGCGCCGTCGTCACTGCGTCAGCGGCACTCATCACGGTCAGCACAGCCGGTTGGAGCGTGCCGACCCATGCGACGGCGACCCGCACAGTCGTCGGTCAGGGCGCCTACGTCTGCCAGTCGAAACCGAAGGGCCTGCCCTCGGAGACGTACGACGTCACGCTGCGCATCTCCCTCACCGCGCCGGTCTCGGTCGCGCCGGGGCAGACGATCTCCCTGTCGGGGACGGCCACCCTCCAGTTCCCGGAGAAGGCGTACCAGGAGGGCAAGCAGGTCGGTGAGACCGAGGCCGACGGCTACTCGAACACCCTGTCCGTGGCCACCACGGCCAACGGCCGGACCACGGACGTCGCGGCGAACCGCTGGCAGACGTCGCCGTTCCCGTGGACCGATCCCGTCGTCATCAGTGCTCCGATCACGCTCCAGTCGTTCACCGTGCCCGCGAACGCCTCGGGTGCGCTGACCCTCACGTTGCCGCGGAACGAGCGACGGGCACCGAACACGGCCTCCTCGAGCCCGGCGACCGTCGCGTTCAACGGCGTCGCGGACAACAAGACGGCGCTCGGCAACATCGCCGAGGACCTGAGCTGCTACCTCCAGGGCTCGGCGCCGAGCGCGATCGCCAGCATCCCGATCACCTCGACCGCCCCGGCCGCCGGCACCGGCGGCACCGGCGGGTCAGGCGCGTCGACGACGCCGACCACGACCCAGCGGGGCACGGATGGAAGCAGCCTTCCGACCGCGAGCGCGGCGGGGACGACGAGCCTGGGCTCCGGTGCGGGCTCCGGTGCGGGCTCCGGTGCGGGCCTCGGCTCGGCCGGCGGCGCGCCACCGGCCGGGTCGGCGGGCGGCGCTGCGCAACCCGCGCCGGACGCCGCCGTGCTCACCGGCGGCCAGCCCGGCGTCGCGACGGCGATGTCGCCCCAGGGTCAGCTCTCCTCGGCCGCCTTGACCCGCTCAGGGGTCTTCGTCAGCACCAACCTGCTCATCCTCGCGGGCGGGCTGGTCTGCTTCATCGCCCTGTCCTACGCGCTCCTCACGCAGTACCGCCTGCGCAACCTCAGGCGAGCCGTCGACGACCGCTGATCCGGGCGTCAGCGGCACCCCGACCAGATCCAGGAAGAGAGCTCCATGTCCCTCGCGTCATCCCGTCACGCCTTCGAGCGCACGCGCCGCAGCGTGGGCGGCGGCGTCGGCTCCGGCCTGCGTGCCTCCATGCGGCCGCACCCCCTCTTCGTCCGGGAGGCGCGAGGTGCCTACCTCTGGGACCTCGACGGCGACCGGTACGTCGACTACGTGATGGCGTGGGGACCGATGGTCCTCGGGCACGGCGATCCCCGCATCGTCGAGGCCGTCCAGGCCGCGATCGCCCGGATGCAGGTCGTGGGCACCGGCCACGAGCTCGAGTACCTGGCCGCCGAGGCGGTGCTGGACGCCGTACCGCACGGTGAGCGGCTGCTGTGGAGCAACACCGGCACCGAGGCCGTGCAGGTCGCGCTGCGCCTGGCGCGGGCGGCGACGGGGCGTCGGCGGGTGCTGAAGTTCGCGAGGAGCTACCACGGCTGGCACGACTCCGTGTACGCCGGCCTCGACGAGTCCGACAGCGACCGGCCGGCCGCCCCCGCCACCAGGGGCCAGTCGTCGACCGCCCTCGACGACCTCGTGGTCTCCCGGTTCAACGACGCCGCGATGGCCGAGCGCCTGGTCGGCGAGGCGGTGGAGCGTGACATCGCCGCGGTGCTGGTGGACCCGATCCTGAGCAACGGCGGCGTCGAGGCCCCGTCGCCGGACTTCCTGCCGACCCTGCGCGCGCTGTGCGATCGGCACGGCGTGGTGCTCATCTTCGACGAGGTCATCGCGGGCTTCCGGATCGCGCGCGGCGGCGCGGCCGAGAAGTACGGCGTACGACCCGACCTGTCGGTCTTCGGCAAGGCGATGGCCGGCGGGTTCACCCAGAGCGCGGTGGTGGGCCGCAGCGACCTGATCGACCAGGTCACCGACGGCGTGGTCCACGCCGGGACGTTCAACGCCAACCCGGTCGCCCTGGCAGCGGTCGAGGCCACGATGGCGGCACTCGCCGACCCGTCGGTCTACGCGTCGCTCGACGAGGTCTCGGCCCGGTTCGAGCAGCGCGTCGGCGCCGTCCTCGCCGCGGGTGAGGAGCGGGGTGGGCTCCATCGGGTGGGCTCGCTCCTCCAGTACGTGCCCGCCGGTGGGAGCACGGGCCTGCACGGGACCGGCGGCCTCTGGGACCAAATCCTCGCCGGCATGCTGCGCGAGGGCTTCCTGTTCATGCCCTCGGGCAAGGTCTTCCTCTCCACCGCCCACACCGCGTCCGACGTCGACGCGACGGCCGAGGCGCTCGACCGCGTCCTCGCCGAGCCGCCACGCTCAGCGTGATCCCTCCCCGGCCGGGGGAGGGCTCGCTCGCGCGGTGTTCCCCCAGTCGGGCGTAACCCACGGGCGGTCCGCGTGCGGCGGGCCGCATCCATGGGATCCCTACATCAGCGCGATCGATCAGCGGTCGCTCACCGGGTGTGGACCTCGCGACGAGGCCGACGAGGAGAAGAACGTGAAATCTCGAAACCGATGGTCACGGGCCGTTGCGGCCCTGGCCGCGACGACACTCGCCCTGACGCTGGCGGCTTGCGGGTCGAAGGGTGGATCAGCCGCGAAGGGCACGGTCAGCGCCGCCCAGGCGGCGAAGTACCAGGCGACGCTCGATGCTTGGTACAAGGGCACCTACACCGAGCCCCAGGGGCCGGCCATCCAGCCGCCGTCCGGTACGTCGATCTGGCTCGTCGAGGCGGGACTGGGAAGCGACTACGCGACCCGGACCGAGACGGCGGCGCAGGAGGCTGCGGCCAAGCTCGGCTGGACGGTCCACGTCTTCGATGCCAAGTTCGACCCGACCCAGATGCTCACCGGGATCGAGCAGGCCGTCGTCGCCAAGCCCGACGCGATCGTGGTGGTGACCATCGACTGCCCGGTCATCAAGAACGGCCTGGAGCAGGCGAAGGCTGCGGGGATCCCTGTCGTCGGGATCGAGGACAAGGAGTGCGACCCGGGGCTGTTCACGCACATGGTGACCTACGCCCACCACGAGTCCTTCACCGACTACGTCACGGACTGGGGTCGAGCCCAGGCCGACTGGGTGATCGCGAAGACCGGTGGTCAGGCCGACGTCGTCATGGACACCGAGACCGACTCGTGGGCGATCCTGCGGGCCAGCGTCGGCATCAAGGACCAGATCAGCAAGTGCCCGCAGTGCTCCGTCGCGGTCGACACCCCGTTCGTCGCCACCGACCTCGGCCCGGCGCTGCAGCAGAAGATCCAGCAGGCACTGGTGCAGCACCCCGAGGCGAACGCGTACATCCCCGCCTACGACGTGGTGATGACGCAGAGCGGCGGCGCCCAGGCGATCCAGGCCGCAGGCCGGAGTCACAATCTGACCATCGGCGGTGGCGAGGGCGGGGCAGCCGCCATCGACCAGATCCGCAAGGGGACCGGTGAGCAGGCGTGTGCGGGTCAGGCCGCGGAGTGGGAGGCGTACAGCGCCCTCGACGCGGTCGCCCGCATCCTGCTGAAGCAGGACCCGAACGCGGTCGACACGGGCAACGGGATCCAGGTCTGCGACAAGGACCACAACCTCCCGCCGGAGGGTCAGCCGTTCAACCCTCCGATCGACTTCCGCTCCGCCTACCTCAAGCTCTGGGGCCTGAGCTGATCCGGTCGGATCCGACACCGTGACGTGACAGACGGCCCGCACCCGTGCGGGCCGTCTGTCACGTCCGGGGCCAGGTACGGCGGTGTCGCGGATCACCCAGTCGGGTGTTGGTTGGCCTCACGGCCCGTCGCCGGGGGCGTTCCCGGTGATCCTCGTCCTGACCGTGATCAGCACCGTCTGAGAGGACCGCCGTGAGCGTTGAACCGGGCACCATCGCCCTGTCGCTGACGAATGCCACCAAGGCCTTCGGCGCCAACCGGGCCGTCGCCGACGTGAGCTTCTCCCTGGCGGCCGGGAAGGTCCATGCGCTGCTCGGTGGCAACGGATCGGGGAAGTCCACCCTGATCAAGCTGCTCGCCGGCGTCGAGCAGGCCGACGGCGGATCGGTGGAGATCGGTGGCCAGACCATCGACCTCACCGACATGACGCCGACGCGCTCCGCGGCGGCCGGGTTCCGGTTCGTCCACCAGCAGCGATCGACCTTCCCCGAGCTGACCGTCGCCGAGAACCTCGCGATCGGCGGCGTGGGCTTCCCGGTGGCGCCCGGCGGACGGGTGCGGTGGCGGGCCGCGCGACGGGCCGCCGCAACGATGCTCGCCAAGTACGAGATCGACGCGCACCCCGACCAGCTGCTCGGGGAGCTGGGCCCGGCCCGTCAGGCGATGGTCGCGATCGCTCGCGCCCTCGAGTCCGGCGAGGGTGACGGGATCCTCGTGCTGGACGAGCCCACCGTGTCGCTCCCCGACACCGAGGTGCGTCTCCTGCTCGACGCCGTACGCCGGCAGGCGGACCGCGGGCAGACCGTGATCCTGGTGACGCACCGGCTGGAGGAGGTCTTCGCCGTCGCCGACAACGCCATCCTGCTCAGGAACGGCGAGCTCGTCGCTGAGGTAGAGCCGGGGTCGATCACCCGGTCGGACCTCGTGGAGCTCATCGTCGGGCGGGCGATCGAGGAGATCGCCCCGAACGAGTCCGCCGTCCCGGGCGACGTCATCCTCGAGGCCAAGGGGCTCTGCGCCGGTCCGGTGGGCCCGGTCGACCTCCGGCTCCGTGCCGGCGAGGTGGTCGGCATCGCAGGCCTGGTCGGATCCGGCCGATCGAGCCTGCTCAAGTCGATCTTCGGGGTCCTCCCGCTCCGGTCGGGGTCGCTGTCCATCGACGGGGAGCGGATCTCGCTGACCAACCCGCGCGCCGCGATGCGGGCCGGGATCGCCTACGTGCCGGAGAACCGTGCGGAGGACGCCGTACTCCCCGAGCTGAGCGTGACCGACAACCTCTCGGTGGCGGTGATCCCGGACTACTGGAGGCTGGGACGCGTCCGGTCCGGTCTTCAACGGCGCGATGCCACCGGCCTGCTGGGTCGCTTCCTCATCAAGGCGGAGTCCGTCGAGGACCCGCTCGCCTCGTTGTCGGGTGGCAACCAGCAGAAGGTGGTCGTGGCGCGCTGGCTCCGTCGCTCCCCACGGGTCGTGCTGCTCGACGAGCCGACGCAGGGCGTGGACGTCGGCGCCCGCCACGAGATCTACGTCCTCGTCCGCACTGCGGTCGAGGCCGGCGCGGTCGCCCTGGTCGCCTCGTCGGACAGCGAAGAGCTGGCGGCGATCTGCGATCGCGTCATCGTCCTGAGGGACGGACGCATCGTCGGCGAGGTGCCGCGCAGCGAGCTCACCAGCAGTCGTGTCGAGCGCCTCGCTCACGGTCAATCGAAGGAAGTGACGCTATGAGTTCCCTCTCCGACAACGCAGCCCCCGGCGGTGTGACGACGATCGAGGACCGGGTGGCCGTCGAACGAGCGCCGCGTCGTCCCCGACGCAGCGTGCGCTCGCTCCTGGAGGCCTACGCGTTCCTGATCCTCCTGGTCGGGGCGTTCGTCTTCTTCGCCGTGTGGTCCAAGACCTCGGCGACGTTCCTCACGAGCGCCAACCTGCAGATCATGTTCGGGTCGAACACCGTGATCGCGATCGTCGCGCTGGCCTCGCTGGTTCCGCTGATCTGCAACGAGTGGGACCTCTCGATCGGCGGATCCGCGGCGCTGAGCTCGGTGTTCGTCGCCTCATTCATGACCGCCGGCATGAACCCGTTCCTCGCGTTGCTGGCCGGCGTCGCCATCGGCTTCTGCGTCGGCATCGTCAACGCCGTGCTGATCACGCGTATGGGGGTCAACGCCGTCATCACCACGCTGGGCACCTCGATCATCATCACCGGGCTGATCAGCCTCAAGACCGGCGGCGTGACGCTGGCCGGCAACATCCCCCAGTCCGTGACCGACTTCGGGACGCTCAACTGGCTCGGGATCCCGCGCAGCGTGTACGCCCTGGCCGCCGTCGCGCTCCTCGTGTACTACGTCGTCGACCACACGCCCTTCGGCCGCTACCTCTACGCGATCGGGTCGAACCGCTCCGCCGCGCGCCTCGCGGGGATCCGGGTCAAGCTCGTCATCGGCAGCACCTTCCTCCTCGCCGGGGCGCTCTGTGGTGCGGCGGGGGTCCTGCAGGTGGCACGGGCGGGTGGCGCGAACCCGAACCTGGCGAACCCGCTGCTGCTCCCCGCACTGGCCGCCGCCTTCCTGAGCGCGGCGGCGATCCGGCCCGGCAGGTACAACGTCGGCGGCGTCCTCGTGGCCGTCTACTTCCTGGCGGTCCTCAACGGCGGCCTGAACCTCGCCGGCGTGCAGCCCTACGTCTCCAACTTCGTCAACGGTGGCGCGCTCATCATCGGCGTCGGGCTCGCCGCCCGGCTCGGCGAGCGCCGGGAGCCGTAGCCCGACCCACCGTCGACCACGTGCTCACCACCCGTGTCGGCCACGGGTGGTGAACACGGGTAGTTCCACGGGTGTGGTGTGGTGCGCCTCTCAGTGACATTGGTCCGGCAAGGACTCGAGCACATCGCGCTGAAGAGGTGACTGGACCATGACGCTGACTGCGACCCACGAGGCTGTGCCGGCAGACGAGCGGGCGGACGGCTGCCGGCCGCAACGCGTCCTGATCGTCGACGAGCTCGAGCTCATGCAGGCCGGCCTCCGGTCGGTCCTGAACGCCGCGCCCTGGGTGCAGGGGTGCCTGGTGGCCGGTACGGCGGAGGCCGCCCTGCAGGCCGTCCGTCGCTACCGGCCGCAGGTGGTGCTGGTGAGCACCTCGCTCGCCGGACGCAGCGGGCCGGACCTGTGCCGGGTGCTGCGCGACACGATGCCGTACGTCCGGGTGGTCCTGATGTCGGGGGAGGGGCCGCTGTCGGCACCGGTCGCCGCGTCCCTCGGAGCGGTGGGTGCGCTGTCGAAGAACATGACGCGCGGTGCCCTGCTCGCGGCGCTGAAGCGGGTCGCCGAGGGCGGGCGCGTCTTCCCCAAGGGTCCCCCCGCCCCGCAGACGCAGCTGTCCCGGCGTGAGCTCGACGTCCTGCAGCACCTGGCGGCCGGCCTGAGCAACCCGGAGACGGCCAGCACCCTGAACCTCTCCCGGCACACCGTCAAGCAGCACACCAGCGCGGTCTACCGGAAGCTGGGGGTGCGCAACCGCGCCGAGGCCGCCAGCCGGGCGCAGGAGCTGGGCCTGATCGGCGGCGGCGCCGTACGGCAGCAGGGGCTCAGCGGTCCTGGGACTGCCGGTGCACCCACGACGCGATCTGCGTACGCCTGCTGAAGCCCAGCTTGGTCAGGATCGACTCGACGTGTCCCTCGACCGTGCGGAGGGAGATCACCAGCCTCGTGGCGATCTCCTTGTTCGGCAGGCCTTCGGCGACCAGCTCGGCCACCTCCCGCTGCCGCCTGGTCAGGATGCTGGTCGGCGCCTCGTCGGCGTGGGCCGGCTCCGCCTTCTCGCGCAGGGCGAAGCCGATGGCGTCGCTCCGGCTCAGCGCGGCCCCGCGCGCTGCGGCCCTGGCGAACGACTCCGTGCCCAGGCGCCCACGAACCGCCGACTCGTACTGCTCCCGCTGGACCGCCAGCTGTCGGAACCCCACCGCGCCCCAGAAGGTGTTGGCGATGCCGAAGAGCTCAGCGGCGCGCGGGTCCTCGCCCTCCAGAGCGGCTGCCCAGGACAGCAGCTCGCACACGAGGGCGAAGCCGAACGTCTCCTGGAAGTCGCGCTTGATCCGCAGGGACTGCCGCAGCTCGCTCTCCGCCTCGGCGACGCGCCCGTCGAGCAGGTGCAGCAGCGCGCGGCCCCAGAGTGCGTAGCTGAACTGCCAGCGGTCCCCGTTGTCCGAGCAGCGCAGGTAGAGGTCGTCGTAGATCCCGCGCGCCTCATCCGTCGCGCCCATCAGGGCGAGGGCGGCGCCCATCTCGACGAGCAGCCCGTCGATGTGCTGGACCTCCACAGTGGGCGGGTATAGCTCCCGCGCCTTGCGGTACAGCGGCACGGATCGCGCGGGCTCGGGCCCGATGCTGGCCTGCACCGCGTGCATGTGGGCCGCGAAGGCGCGCGCGCTGTCGTCGTCGAGAGCCTCGGCGACCCGCTCGAGCTCCAGGGTGCGGAGCGCGGCGCCCTGCGCGTCGCCCTGGTACGCCGCGAGGTAGGCGTCGGTGCCCAGGGCCCAGGCGCGGGCGAGCGACGGCACGGGCGCCGCAGCGAGGGCGCGACCCAGCCAGAGCCTCCCCTCGTGGTGGTTCTCCATCGCCATCCAGAACCAGGTCACCGCGACCATGCGCAGCGTGATCTCCGCGTCGGCCGGGGTAGAGATGCTGAAGGCCAGGGCGACCCGGACGTTGGGGTGCTCGACCCGGAGGATGCGCGCCCATTCGCCCTGACGCGGACCGGCCCACTCCGCACCTGCCTGCTCGATCATCCGGGCGTACCAGTCGCGGTGCCGTCGTGCGAGCTCCTCGGTCTCGCCCGCCTCATCCAGCCGGTCCCTGCCGTAGGCCCGGATGGTGTCGAGCATCCGGAAGCGCACGTGGCCGCCCTGCTCCTCGCGCAGGAAGATCGAGCGGTCCACCAGGCCCGCGACGGTGTCCACCACCTCCGCGACCGGAAGCTGCTCGTCGGCGCAGATGTCCTCGAGCGCGCGGAGGCTGAAGTCGCCGGCGAACGTCGCCGCGCGCGCCCAGAGCAGCCGCTCGCCGGGTGAGCACAGGTCGTGGCTCCAGTCGATGAGGGCCTCGAGCGTGCGGTGTCGCTCGGGGAAGCTCCGGTTGCGCTCGCGCAGGGTGACCGACCGGTCCCGGAGCCGCTCGACGAGCTCGTCGATGTCGAGGACCTGGAGGCGGCTCGCCGCCAGCTCGATGGCCAGCGGGATGCCGTCGAGCTGACGGCACAACCGGATCAGCGAAGCCTCGTTCTCGCGAGTCACCGTGAAGCCCGGCACGGACGCGGCGGTGCGCTCGGCGAGGAGTGCGACCGAGGGGTACTGCAGGGCCGTACCGGGTCCGAGCTCGGCGTCGTCCTCGGGGAGGGGGAGCGGCGCCACCGGGTAGAGGTACTCGCCGGGGATGCGGAGAGGTTGCCGGCTGGTGGCCAGGATCGTGACCTCGGGTGCCGCGACCAGTACGGCGGCCGCGAGGTCCGCCGCGGCGTCGATCAGGTGCTCGCAGTTGTCCAGGACGATGAGGATGTTGCGACGGGACAGCTCCTCGCACAGCTCGTCGAGCGGGTCCTGGTTGTGACGGCGCATCCTCAGGGCGTCGATGACGGTGTGCGGCAGCAGGTCCGGGCTGCTCAACGGCGCCAGCTCGACCAGGCACACGCCGTCGCGGAACGCTCGCCGCATCTCGTGGGCGGCGTGCAGCGCCAGCCGGGTCTTCCCGAGTCCTCCGAAGCCGGTCAGGGTGACCATGCGGGAGGTGGAGGCGAGGCGCCGGATCGCTGCGACGTCGCCGCGACGCCCGACGAAGCTCGTCAGCTCGGCCGGCAGGTGGAGACGAGCGCTCGAGGATGAGGAGGTCATGGAGTCCTAGTCGCCTGCCCTGTTGATTGCCAGCAAGGCGACTGTACCGAGGATGTGGCCGTCCTCACCCCTGCACCGGATGATGGTGCGTCCCGTCGACGAGCGCGCCCGCGAGGTCACCGATCGATACCTACGGCGCGATCCGGATCAGCTTGTGGTTGAGGAACGCGCCCCCCTCGCCGCACGGGTGGCTGCGCTCCGGCCTGCCCGCGCGACGCGGGTTCACGTCCACCGTTCCGGCATCGAGAAGTACGGCGACGCGGGTCGCCTGCGCCGCGTCCGTGGTGAACACGGAGTGCCTGAGCGCGTGCGGGCCGTTGTTGGCCAAGCGGATCGCGTCCTCCTCGCCCGCCGCGTGAAAGAGCAGGACGAAGGGACCGACGAAGGCCTCCGGGGCGACCGGGTTGTCGGCGGTGATGTCGACGACGACGGTCGGCTCGAAGAAGGAGCCGTCGCGGCTGCCTCCGTGGGCGACGCGGGCGCCGTGCTCGACCGCGCGGTGCAGGTGGTCCTCGATGCCGGCCGCGAGGGCAGAGGAGGGCAGCGGGCCGATGAGGGTCTCCCCGCGCGACGGATCGCCCGGCCGGAGCTGCGATGCCACGCGGGTCAGGCCCGCCAGGAACTCGTCGTAGAGCTCATCGACCACGATGAATCGATGGGCCCCGAACGGTTGCTCGGGATCGACGTACAGGTGGGCCGCGGCGATCCCGACGGTCGCCGGGAGGTCGTCGGTGCTGAGGACGATGAGGACATCAGGACCCGCCACGTCGAGGACGACCCGCTTGAGGTGACGCCCCGCCGTCTCGGCCGCCTGGACACCGGCCGCGTCCGTGCCGGTGACGCAGATGCCCCGGACCCGGTGATCGGCGATGACCGCGTCCAGCTGGACCGAGGAGATGTACAGGTTCTGGTAGGCGCCAGGAGGGAAGCCGGAGTCGAGCAGCAGGGACTCGATCGCGGCGGCCGACGCGGGGCACTGCGTCGCGTGCTTGAGGACGATCGTGTTGCCCGCCACCAGGTGGGGGGCCGCGATCCGTGCGACGTCGTAGTAGGGGCAGTGCCACGGCACCACGCCGAGCAGCACGCCGACCGGCTCGTGCCTCACGATCGTGACGCTCTCGCCGGTCCACGGAGCGAGCCCGTCGGCTGCCGGCAGCGAATCGGCGCCATCGGCGCATTGGTCGAAGACCGCGGCCGCCCGGTCGACCTCGCGGACACCCTGAGCCACCGGCTTGCCCATCTCGACGCTGATGATCAGGGCCAGCTCCTCGCGGCGCTCCCGCAGGGCGGCGGCGGCACGCCGGAGGAGCTCCGCGCGCTCCGCGGGTGTCGTGGCCGTGCCCCACCGGCGGTGGGTGGCTGCTGCCAGATCCAGCTTGGCCGCAAGTGCCGCATCGGTCAGGAGCGGGTATTCCCTCACGGTCCTCCCCGTCGTGGGATCGACCACCGCGTACGTGCTCACCCGACCTCCTCGACACCGCATCAGGGCTCCGCCGCCAGCGTGGCCGAGGCCTGATCGGCCGGGTCTCGTCCGCCGTGCGAATACGGCTGATCGGGGGAGTCGGCCACCCACGGGTCGTCGCGCGCGCACGAGGTCAGTCGGCGGCTACGACGTGGAGCTCTCCGGCGGCGTACTGACGGCGCAGGGCCCGCTTGTCGAACTTGCCGACGCTGGTGCGAGGGACCTCCGCGATGAAGGCCCAGTGGTCGGGGAGCTGCCACTTGGCCCAGGTACGGGCGAGATGGCTCCGCAGGACCGTGGCGTCCGCCTCCGCCCCCGCGCGGAGCACCACCGCGACGCAGGGCCGCTCGTCCCACTTCTCGTCGGGGACCGCGAAGACCGCGGCCTCGGCCACGGCGGGGTGCGCCATCACGTCGTTCTCCAGCTCGACCGAGGAGATCCACTCCCCGCCGGACTTGATGACGTCCTTGGCGCGGTCGACCAGGGTGAGGTAGCCGTCCGGGCTGATCCGACCGACGTCGCCGGTGCGCAGCCAGCCGTCGTCGAAGCTGCCCGGGTCCGCCACGGGGCCCTCGGGCGAGTAGTAGGCGCCCGTGATCCAGGGCCCACGCACCTGGACCTCGCCCAGGGCCTGGTCGTCGTGGGGTACGACGTTGCCCGCGTCGTCCACCAGGCGGTGGCGGACCAGGCTCGGGAACTGGCCCTGGGTGATGCGGTACCGCCACGCCTCCTCCCCGGTCGCATGCGCTGGCGGGTGCGCGACCGTGGCCAGGGAGGAGGTCTCGGTCATCCCCCAGGCGTGCAGGATCTTGACGCCCTGCTGCTCCTCGAAGCTCCTCATCATCGCGGGCGGGACGGGCGCGCCGCCCACCACGACGTCGCGCAGGTGGGTGATGTCCTGCGGGTGCTGCTCGAGGCGGGTCAGGACGCCCGTCCAGATGGTCGGCACGGCCGCCGCGCAGGTGGGCCGGCCCTCCGCCATGAACGCCAGGAGCGGCTCGGCCTGCAGGTACTGGTCGGGCAGCAGCAGGGACGCCCCGGACAGCAGGGCGGCGTTGGGCAGGCTCCAGGAGTTGACGTGGAACATCGGCACGATCGCCAGGCAGGTGTCGCTCGAGGAGAGTCCGAGGGCCGCCGGGGTCGTGGCGTACATCGCGTGCAGGTACAGGGAGCGGTGCGAGTAGACGACACCCTTCGGGTTGCCGGTGGTGCCGGAGGTGTAGCACATCGCCGCGGCCGAGCGCTCGTCCAGCAGGGGGAAGTCGTACGTCGTCCCCCCGCCGCTCAGCAGCTCCTCGTACGCGTGCACGGTGACTCCGGCCGGTGCATCCAGTGACGCGGGGTCGCCGTTGACCACGACGACGTGCCGCACGGTCGCGAGCTGTGGGAGGAGCGGTGCGAACGACATGATGAGGGATCCGTCGACGAACACGACGCGATCCTCGGCGTGGTTGGCGATGAAGGTCAGCTGGTCGGCGGCGAGGCGGATGTTCAGCGCGTGGAGGACCGCTCCCATGGCGGGGACCGCGGTGTAGATCTCCATGTGCTCGCTGTTGTTCCACATGAAGGTGGCGACCCGGTCGAACGGGCCCACGCCGAGGCCGCGCAGCGCGTGCGCGACCCGGCACGAGCGCTCCACGAGCGTGGCGAAGGACGTGCTGCGCCCTGTCGACCCGGTCCACGTCGTGACGGTGGAGTCGCCGTGCGCCTCGGCGGCGTGGAGAAGCAGCCGGGCCAGCGAGAGCGGCTCGTCCTGCATGGTGCTGTACATCGGAAAACGCCTCCAGTTGGGGGATGTGGGCCGTGTGGTCCGGGTCATAGGATTGCCGATCAGATGATCAAGTCGCTCGACCGTAGTTGAACTCCGGTCCTCCGAGCAAGAGACCTGATCCCCCCCCGTGAACGAGGAGATCGACGATGGAATCCCAGCCCCGCCACACCGACGTCGTCATCGTCGGAGCCGGGCTCTCCGGAATCGCCGCAGCCGTCGAGCTCACGACGAACCACCCCGAGCGCTCGTTCGTCGTGCTGGACCAGCGGGCGCGACTCGGTGGCACGTGGGACCTCTTCCGCTATCCGGGCATCCGATCGGACAGCGACATGTTCACGCTCGGCTACGCGTTCAAGCCGTGGGTGGCCGAGAAGTCCATCGCATCGGGGGATGCGATCCTGGACTACCTGGACGAGGCGGTGCAGGAGTACGGACTGGCGCCGTACCTGCGCCTGCAGCGCAAGGTCCGCTCCGCGAGCTGGAGCAGCGAGGCCCGCCGATGGACGTTGGAGGCCGACGGCCCCGACGGCCCCGAGACCTCCACCTGCTCCTTCCTCTACTCCGCTGCCGGCTACTACGACCACGACGGCGGCTACGCACCGGAATTCCCCGGAGCGGAGCGGTTCACCGGAACGTTGGTCCACCCGCAGGAGTGGCCGGCGGATCTGGAGTGTGCCGGCAAGCACGTCGCCGTGATCGGATCCGGGGCCACCGCCATCACGCTGGTCCCTGCCCTCGCGGAGGCCGGCGCCCACGTGACGATGGTGCAGCGCTCGCCGACGTACGTCGCGATCGACGCCGACGTCGACGAGGAGGCGATCCGGCTCCGGGCCGAGGTGGGGGACTCCGCGGCGTTCGAGCAGATCCGGCTCCGCAACCTGAACAACCAGCAGGAGCGCTACCAGATCGCCCGGGCCGATCCGGACAGCGTGAAGACGGTGCTGTTCGAGGCGATCGACGAGATCGTCGGTCCGGAGGTGCGTGAGAAGCACTTCACCCCGGCGTACCAGCCGTGGGACCAGCGGTTGTGCCTGGTGCCGAACGGCGATCTGTTCCACGCGATCAACTCCGGCGACGCCGAGGTGGTCACCGGCCGGATCGAGACGTTCACCGAGACCGGGATCCGGATGGAGTCCGGTGAGGAGATCAAGGCCGACGTCATCGTGACCGCGACCGGCCTGAACCTCGTCAACCTCGGGAAGATCGCCCTGTCCTGCGACGGACGCCCGATCGACATCGCCGACACGTTCACCTACAAGGGCGTGGGCTACAGCGGCGTACCGAACCTGATCGTCGCCTTCGGCTACCTCAACTCCTCCTGGACGCTGCGCCTGGAGCTGGTCAACAGGTACTGGAGCGCACTGCTCACCCGGATGGACGAGCTCGGCGCCACCGAGGTGACCCCGGTCCTGCGCGAGGACGAGGCGGACATGCCCCGGTTGCCCTGGATGGAGGGGGTGACCGCGGGCTACGTGCTGCGCCACAAGGACCGGTTCCCGGCCCAGGGCGATCACGCGCCGTGGATCAACCCCCAGGTGCACGAGGCCACCAAGAGCCTGCTGGCCGAGGTGGACGACCCGGCCCTGCGATTCCGGTAGGGCCCCGCGATGACCGCTCCGGACGCGTGGATGGAACGCGACCGAATGACCAGCCCGAGAGACCAACATGGGAGTGAGGCATGAGTACGACGCCGGTGGTCACCACCGAGGACGATGCGACGCCGCTCGTCCGCTCGCTCGCGCGCACCCTGCGCATGAGCCTCGCGGTGCCGGAGCTCCGCGACCTCGCGGAGCGGAGCAACGGCCTGCTGGCGCTGGCGTCGGTCGTCGACGCCCAGGCCGCCACGCTGAGCTTCGAGGAGGGCGCCATCCACGTGGCGCACGGTGTGCCCGCGGGCGTGGAGCCGGTGGGCCTGAGGTTCGACCCCGAGTACACGCTCGAGGACACGACCGATCCCCTCGCGGAGGCCGCCGCCCGGCTCCTCTCGCCGCCCCTGCCGGGATGGCGGGAGGCAGCGGCCCGCTTCTGGGCGGTCAACCACGAGTCGCGCGGCTTCCCGAGCCGGCTCGTGATCGTCTGCTCGGACGAGGGGGCCGAGCTCCGCTTCGGCGACCGCGAGGAGACCTTCGAGATCCACGGAGGCTCGGACGCGCTCGCGGCGGTCCTGAGCGGTCACGGCGACAACTTCCTGTACGCCGTCGCGCTCGGCTTCGTCTCCATCGTCGGCCGGTCGGCACAGATGTCCGCGATCTGCGGAGCACATTGGAAGGTGCGTTTCGATGACTGAGATGACGGTGCAGGACGTCGAGCAGTGGCTGGAGGACCACGCCATCACCTCGATCCAGATCCAGGCCACGAACCTGGACGGGACGCTGCTGGGCAAGACGCTCTCGCCCGGCAAGTTCCTGGGCGGTCTGGACCAGGGCTACGCCTTCGCCGACGTCGCGTTCGGCAACGACCTCGGCAACTTCCCGTCGATGGGGTTCGCCTTCCCGTCCTGGCGGGGCGAGCTCGACGACATCTTCCTGCGGCCGGACCTGACCACGCTCTGCGTGTGGTCGCCCGGCGTCGCCGCTGTGATCGGCGACTTCTGGACCCAGGAGGGCACGCCGCTCCCCGTCTGCCCCCGGAACCTCCTGCGCAAGGCCGCGGCCGACGCCGCCGACCTCGGCTACACGGCCAAGGCGGCCATCGAGATCGAGGCGACCGTCTTCGAGGAGTCGGTGCAGGAGGCGCGCGCTCGCGGCTACCGCGACCTCACCCCGTTGGGCGGCACGTCCGGATCGGCGTACGTCCTGGCGAAGTCGGCCGACTGGAAGGAGTACCTGGGCGCCGTCGAGGCACGCCTGCGCGCCGTGGGCGTCGCATGGGAGGCCTGGAACGACGAGGCTGCGGCCGGCCAGATCGAGATCAACGTCGCTGTCGGTGGCGTGGTCGAGGTGGCCGACGGCTGGGCGCGCACGCGTCAGATCATGCGCGAGGTCGCCTTCGAGCTGGGGCGGACCGTCACCTTCATGGCGAAGTGGTCCGCTGCCTGGGGGCAGGCCGCGCACCTCAACATCTCCCTGTCCGACGCCGACGGCAATGCGTTCTACGACGCGGACGGCGCCTCCCCGGTGATGCTGCACTTCATCGGCGGCGTCATGCAGGCCATGCCCGGCACGACGTCGATCGCGATGCCGTTCATCACCTCCTACCGCCGCCTCGTTCCCCTCGAGGGCCCGCCGACGACGGTGACCTGGGGATACAGCAACAAGAGCACCGCGATCCGTGCGGTGGTCGGTCACCCGAAGTACTCGCGCATCGAGTACCGCGTGCCGGGCTCGGACTCCAACGCCTACCTGGTCGCCGCAGCCGTGCTGGGCGCCGGCCTGTTCGGTGTCAGGAACAAGATCGAGCCGCCGGCGGACTTCGTCGGCATGGCGTGGCGCAACCCGGCCGACGTCGAGCTGCTGCCGACGACGATCGGGCGCGCCGCTGACGCGCTGGAGCACGACGAGCTCATCGCCGAGGTGCTGGGGGAGGAGTTCGTCTCCTACTGGCTCGGCACGCGCAGGTGGGAGTGGATGGCGTTCCACACCATGGGTGGGGGCGACATCGACGCGGGGCTCACCGACTGGGAGTTCCATCGCTACTTCGAGCTCGCATGAGCACCCGCATCGCCGCCGCGGTCCTCAACCGCGCCCCGGGCGTCCTCGAGATCGAGGAGCTGATCATCGACGACCCCGGCCCGGACGAGGTGCTGGTGAGGGTCGCGTACGCCGGGCTGTGCCACTCCGACCTCCACGAGATCGACGGCACCTTCGACACGACCGTCCCCATCGTCCTCGGCCACGAGGTCGTCGGTGAGGTCGTCGAGGTCGGCCGGGGTGTCGTCGACATCAGCGTCGGTGACCGCGTGGTCACGTGCCTGTCCGCCTTCTGCGGCAGCTGTGAGCTCTGCCTGCAGGGCCGGCAGACGCTCTGTGTGAACCGGCTCCGGCTGCAGCAGGGCCGGCCGCGACCCCGGCTGACCAACGCCCGCGGGGAGGCCGTGCGGGCCACCGCGGGGGTCGGCGGCTTCGCCGAGATGGTGCTCGTGCACCACAACAGCGTCGTCGCGATCCCGGCCGACGTGCCGGACCCGACCGCCAGCATCCTCGGGTGCGCGGTCACCACCGGCATGGGCGCCGTGCTGCACAGCGCGCGGGTGCGCGCGGGCGAGAGCGTGGCGGTCGTGGGCCTGGGCGGCGTGGGCTTCGCCGCGCTCCAGGCCGCCCGGCTCGCCGGCGCTGCGCGGATCATCGGGGTGGACGTCGTACCGGAGAAGCTGCGGCAGGCGCTCGCGTTCGGCGCGACCGACGTCGTCAACGCACGCGAGGTCGACCCGGTCGCGACCGTGATCGACCTCAGCGGCGGGGGAGTGCACCACGCCTTCGAGGCGGTCGGGTCGGGCGCCACCGCCAGCCAGGCGTTCGCCATGCTGCGGACCGGCGGCGCGGCCACCGTCATGGGGATGATCCCGGAGTCCCACCAGATCCAGGTCTCGGGTCCGGCGCTCTTCCTGCAGGAGAAGCGCATCCAGGGCTCGTTCATGGGGTCGAACCACTTCAAGATCGACATCCCGCTCTACGCGCACTTCAACCGGATCGGCGTCCTCGACCTCGACGGGCTGGTCACCGCCGAGTTCGGTCTCGACACGATCAACGAGGGCTTCAAGGCGCTGGCCTCGGGCTCGGAGATCCGCGTCGTGGCACGGATCGGGGGCCGGTGACATGGCGCCGTTGATCGGCATCACCGGCCGCCAGCTCACGCTCGGCATGCTCGCCGGCACGGACCAGCGCTTCCGTCAGCAGCGGATCGACAGCTACTACAGCGCGTTCGCCGAGTACGTCGCCCGCGCGGGCGGCATCCCGGTCGAGCTCCCGTTCGTGTCGAGCACGGTCGGCGTCGTCGACCGCCTCGACGGGCTGCTGGTCACCGGTGGCCAGGACGTCCACCCCGCGCGCTGGGGTGGGCGGGCGCCGGTCGACCCGGCCGCCAACCCGCGCTGGGACCACGACGTGCACGACGCCGAGCGCGACGACCACGAGGCGCGCCTGATCGAGGGCGCACTGGCCGCCGGCGTACCGCTGCTCGGGGTGTGCCGCGGCCACCAGCTGCTCAACGTCGTCCTGGGCGGGACCCTGATCGAGCACCTCGAGGCCGGACCGATCGTCCACGCCACCCCGCACGCGGCACCGTCCGCCGGCGACGCCGCGCACGAGGTCGCCTTCGTCCCCGGCTCGCTGGCGTACGACGTCTACGGAGCCACCCGGGTCGTCAACTCCTGGCACCACCAGGCCGTCGACGCCCTCGGGCGCGACCTCGCCGTGATGGGCCGGACGCCCGACGGCGTCGTCGAGAGCATCGGGATCCCTGGCCGCCCGGTCGTCGGCGTCCAGTGGCACCCGGAGTGGTCGACCGAACCCGATCCCATCATCGACTGGCTGGTCTCCGCCGCGCACGAGCGGCGGGCCGCCTCCACCAACGAAAGGGCATGGGCATGAGTGCCGTGCGCACCAGCAACCTCACGACCCACCAGGACTGGCTCGACCTCCGGTCCCGCGTCGAGATCCCGCAGGGGATGTGGCTCGACGGGGCATGGGCCGAGGGCCGAGGTGGGACCGGCGCGGTGGTGAGCCCGCGGGACGGGCTCGCCGTCGCGGAGGTCGCCCGGGCCGACGAGAGCGACGTGGATCGCGCGGTGACGGCTGCTCGCCGCGCCTTCGACAGCGGGGTGTGGTCGGGCCTGGAGCCGCGCGCCCGTGGCGAGATCCTCATCCGCTGGGCCGAGCTGCTCGACGCCCACCGCGACGAGCTGGCGCTGCTGCTCGCCCTCGAGATGGGCAAGCCGGTCACGGTCGCGTGGAACGTCGAGCTGCGCACGGCGATCAACACCATCCGCTGGTACGGCGAGCTGGCCGACAAGCTGATGGACGAGTCGCCGCGCGGACGTTCCGGATCCCTGGCGCTCGTGACCCGCGAGCCGGTCGGCGTCGTCGGGGCGATCCTGCCCTGGAACTTCCCCATGACGCTGGCGATGTTCAAGCTCCCCGCCGCGCTCGTCGCGGGCAACAGCGTGGTCGTCAAGCCGGCCACCCAGACGCCGCTCTCGCTGCTGTTCGCGGCCCGGATCTCCGCGGAGGCCGGCCTGCCGCCGAGCGTCCTGCAGGTCGTCACCGGCGGCGGCGCGACCGTGGGCTCCGCGCTCGCCCTGCACCCGGAGGTCGCGACGCTGACCTTCACAGGCTCCACCGAGATCGGCAAGCAGCTGCTGCACTACGCCGGCGACTCCAACGCCAAGCCGGTGTGGCTGGAGCTGGGCGGGAAGTCTCCCAACATCGTCTTCCCCGACGCACCCGATCTGGAGCGTGCCGCCGAGGTGGCGGCGTGGGCGATCTCGTTCAACAGCGGCCAGATGTGCACGGCGGGCTCCCGCCTGCTCGTCCACGAGGACATCCGCGACGACTTCGTCGAGCGCGTGGTCAAGCACCTGGACCAGCACGTGATCGGGGACCCCCTGGATCCCGCCACCACGATGGGCCCGCTGGCCTACGCCTCGCACCGCGACGACGTCGTCGCCGAGGTACGCCGCGGGGTCGCCGACGGTGCGACCCTGGTGGCCGGATCGGAGGAGGCGCGCACCGACGGCCTGTACGTCGACCCCGCCGTGTTCGTCGACGTCGATCCCGACAGCCGGCTCGCGCAGCACGAGATCTTCGGGCCGGTGCTGTCCGTCCTCACCTTCGGTGACGAGGACGAGGCGATCGCCCTCGCCAACAACTCCGACTTCGGCCTCGGCTCGGCCATCTGGACCGCCGACCTCAGCCGCGCGCACCGGCTCTCGCGGCGGGTGAACGCCGGGCTCGTGTGGGTCAACTGCTATGAGGAGGGCGACTCCTCGGTGCCCTTCGGTGGCCAGAAGCTGTCCGGCCACGGCTCGGACCGCAGCGTGCACGGCCTGGAGAAGTTCACGACCACCAAGACCACCTGGATCGAGCTCGGCTGACCGCCGAGGACGGAAGAAGGACGAGCGACATGACCAGCACGACCACGGCGGCACTCCAGGCCGTCCCGGCGGACACCCCGGTCGCCGACATCCTCGCCATCGTCGCCCGCGACGGCGGCGTCATCCTCAAGAACTTCCTGAGCAGGGACCAGATCGACCGGTTCAACGCCGACGTCGAGCCGGCGATGCAGGCCCTCCGGCCCGGGTCCACCCATGAGGACGAGGTGATCGCGGCGTTCCACGGCAGCAACACCAAGCGCCTGACGAACCTGGTCACCCTCAGCCCGACCTTCCGCGCCGAGATCATCGAGCACGACCTGGTCCACGCCCTCTGCGATGCGACCTTCCTCGAGGAGTCGGGCTCGTACTGGATGACGACCGCCCAGGTCATCGAGATCGGGCCGGGCAACGACGCGCAGTTCCTCCACCGCGACCTGGAGAACTGGTTCCCGTTCGTCGGTCTCGGACCGAGCGGTCCGGAGGCGATCGTGAACTTCCTGATCGCCTTCACCGACTTCACCGACGAGAACGGCGCCACCCGCGTGATCCCGGGGAGCAACCACTGGGACGACTTCGAGGACCGCGGCACCCCTGCGGACACCATCCCCGCCGAGATGCAGGCCGGGGACGCGCTCTTCTTCAGTGGCAAGACGGTCCACGGCGGCGGTGCCAACCGCACCGAGGACGAGTACCGCCGGGCGGTCGCGTTCGCGCTGAACGCCGGCTACCTCACCGGCGAGGAGGCCTACCCGTTCCTGGTCGACAAGGAGATCGCGAGGACGCTCTCCCCGCGCGTCCAGCGCATCCTCGGCTTCCGCTCGCAGTACCCGACCGGCTCGGCCGGCCTCTGGCAGGTCGACTACGCCGAGCTCGGCGACTACCTCGGCCTGGACGCCGAGTAGCCCGAGCACGATCCGAAAGCGAAGACCCATGGCCCTCGAGTCCTCCCGCATCGCCTACGAGCGCGCCTGCCGCAGCATCGGCGCCGGCGTCGGTTCCGGCATGCGCGCCCAGATGCAGCCGCATCCCCTGTTCATCCACGAGGCACGGGGTGCCTACGTCTGGGACCTGGACGGTGACCGTTACGTCGACTACGTCATGGCCTGGGGACCGCTGGTCCTCGGCCACGGCGACGCCCGCATCGTCGAGGCCGTGCGGGACACCGCCACGCGGATGCAGACCGCCGGGACGAGCCACGTCCTGGAGTACGCCGCCGCGGAGGCCGTGCTGGAGGCCGTGCCCCACGGCGAGAAGCTGCTGTGGAGCAACACCGGCACCGAGGCGGTCCAGGTCGCGCTGCGGCTCGCGCGCGCCGCGACCGGGCGCCGGAGGATCCTCAAGTTCGCCAAGAGCTACCACGGCTGGCACGACTCGGTGTACGCCGGCATGGCCGACGTCGACGTCGACCGACCCTTGAGCGTGGCGAGCCGCGGACAGTCGGCGAGCGTGCTCGACGACCTCGTCATCGGACGCTTCAACGACGTCGAGCTGGTCACCCGCCTCCTCGGCGAGGCCGCCGAGCGCGACATCGCCGCGGTCCTGCTGGACCCGATCATGAGCAACGCCGGAGCCGAGGCCCCGTCCGCGGAGTTCCTGGCGGCGGTGCGCGAGGGCTGCTCCCGCCACGGCGTGGTGATGATCTTCGACGAGGTGATCGCCGGCTTCCGGGTCGCGCGCGGCGGCGCGGCGGAGCGGTTCGGCGTACGACCGGATCTGTCGGTGTTCGGCAAGGCCATGGCCGGCGGCTTCACCCAGAGCGCGGTGGTGGGGCGTGCCGACCTGATCGACCAGGTCACCGAGGGCGTCACCCACGCGGGCACGTTCAACGGCAACCCGATCGCCATGGCGGCTGTGCGAGCCACGATGGAGGCGCTCGCCGACCCGGCCGTGTACGACAAGCTCGAGACGATCGCCGCCGACTTCGAGCGACTGGTCGGCGGAGCGCTGGCGGAGCGGCCCGACGTGGGCCGGTTCAACCGCGTCGGATCGCTCCTCCAGTTCGTCCCGGCGTCCGAGGCCATCGGGCTGCAGGGCTCCGGCGGGCACTGGAGCGCCATCCTCGACGGGATGGTGCGGCAGGGCTTCCTGCTCATGCCCCCCGGCAAGGTCTTCCTCAGCACCGCGCACACCCGCGACGACATCGAAGCGACCGCGGACGCGTTCGCCAAGGTCCTCCCGAGCCTCTGAGGGCTCACCCCACCAAGAAAGGCAGTGCCATGACCGGACTCACCACCCTGGACGCGAGTGCGACGCTCGACGAGGCGGTCGCGATCGTCGAGCGCGACGGCGGGGTCATCATCAAGGACTTCTTCGACAGCGCCACCGTCGCCGAGCTGCGCAAGGAGATCGACGTCGCGATGGAGCCCGCGTCGTGGGGCCAGGACGACTTCTCCGGGCACCGCACCAAGCGGCTGTACGGGATCTTCCAGCACACCCGGCACGCCGCGACCGCCGTACGGCATCCGATGTACGCCGGCATCGCGAGCCGCTTCCTGGAGGTGCCGCGCTCGGGCTACATCGGCGAGTACCGGATGGAGCTGACGCCGAGCTACCAGGTGGGGGTCAGCTCGATCATCGACATCCACCCCGGCGAGGGTGCCCAGCCGCTGCACCGCGACGACGGCGTGTGGCTGTGGCGTCACCCCGAGGGCTACCGCCAGGCGCGGGTGCAGATCATGGTCGCCGTCACCGACTTCACCGCGGAGAACGGCGGAACGATGGTCGTCCCGGGCAGTCACCTGTGGGACGACGAGCGGGGCCCCAAGGTCGAGGAGGCGGTCCCGACGGAGATGAGCGCGGGCTCTGCGCTGATCTGGGTCGGCGGCACGTTCCACGGTGGGGGGACGAACTCCTCGGACAGCAACCGGATCGGGCTCACCATCGGTCTCGACCTGGGGTTCCTGCGGCAGGAGGAGAACGCCTACCTGACCTACCCGACCGAGGTGGTGAAGGGCTTCGACGAGGACATCCAGCGTCTGCTCGGCTGGTCGGTCTGCGCGCCCGGCACGGGCTTCGTGGAGTACCAGGGCACCATGGCCGACCCGATCTTCCTGCTCCAGGACGGTGCCGAGGTCACCAACTCCTACGCGCAGTTCGACAAGTAGACGCTGCTGCTACTCTCTGACTTGTTCAAGTGATCAAGTCACCCAAGGGAGCAACCGTGGCTCACGTGCCGACCCACGTCCGGCGTCAGCAGTTCATCGAAGCCGCCGTCCAGGTGATCGCTCGCGAAGGCGTCGACGGTGCGACCACGCGGCGCATCGCCGAGCAGGCGGGTGCGCCGCTGGCGACCCTCCACTACGTCTTCCAGACCAAGGAGAACCTGCTCTGGGCGGTGTTCGAGGAGCTGGCCGAGCTGCTCCGGGCCGACTTCGAGAGCCTGGAGAGGCCGGGGCAGTCCCTCGCCGCGGAGGCGCGTCAGCTCCTGCTGGCGACGGTCTCCTGGGGCCTGCGCAACCGCGACCACTCGCGGGCCCAGCTCGAGATCTGGCTCTGGGCGGAGCGCAACGACGCCGAGCTGGCGCGCCGCGCGTACGAGAAGTTCGTCGGCGCGTGGAAGGACGTCTTCCGTGGGGTGCGGGGGACGATCGCCGATGAGGACGACCTGGAGTCGTTCACCCGCATCTTCACGGCCATCGTCGACGGGCTGGCCATGCAGGTGATCACCGAGGCCGATCCCGAGGGGATGCTGCGTCACGCCGAGGTGGGGGCCGACATGCTCGAGGCCTATCTCCGGCGGCGGAAGCGCCAGAAGACGGCGTGAGCCGGGCCGCGGACGCGACGATCGCGCCCGCCGCCCGGCGTACGGATCAGAGCTGGTAGATCGCCGCGAGGTCGACCTCGCCGTAGCCGGCCTCGACGCCCTTGGTGAGGATCTCGGATGCCAGGCGGGAGATCGGTGCTCCGCCATCGACGTCCATCGCGGCCGAGAACGACTGCGCGGCCATCGCGTAGACCTGCAGGGTGGCCTCGTCGGTGGTGTAGTCGTCCGCCTCGATGCGGCGCAGGAGCAGCCCGAGCTGGTGCTGCAGCGTGGTGGTGGTGTCGCCGAGCATGTCGGTGAGGAGCGAGATCGGAACACCGCGGTGGGTCATGTACCGGACCGCCTCGATGAACGCGACCAGGGTCGAGAAGTAGAAGGAGCCGACCAGGCCGGTGTCGACCACGGCAGCGGACCCGAAGTCGTCGCTGGTGTACGCCGAGAGGCCGCCGAGCGTCCGGATCAGCGTCTCGTTCTCCTGCCAGAGCGCGTCGCTGCCGGCCACCAGGATCCGCGTGCTCTCGCCGCCGATCTGCTCGGGGTAGGCGAGGATCGCGCCGTCGAGGTACCGCAGTCCGTGCGAGGTCGCCCACCGGCCCAGCTCGCGAGCCTCGTCGGGGGTCCCGCTCGTCACGTTGAGGACGGTCCGGTCGCCGAACTCATCGACACCGACCTTCTCGATGACCTCGCGCGCATCGGCGGCGGTGGCCACGCACACGATCACCACGGCGGAGGAGCGGGCTGCGCCCTCCGGGGTGGAGTGCGCGTCTGCGCCGAGCTCTGCCAGGGGCTGGACGCGGGACTCGGTGCGGTTCCACACGGCCACCTTCCGTCCGGACGCGAGAAGGGCGCGCGCGAACGCAGCCCCCATGTTGCCGCAGCCCAGGATGGCGACGTCGTTCTGCATGCGCTCGTTCGACACGGTGGTCCTATCTGTTCAAATGATCGAGTCGGATGACCGCAGTTTCCGCAGGGTACGAATTCGGTGTCAAGGCCCCGGCCCGGAATCCCGCCCGGTCGGGCAGGGGACGTCCTCGGAGGTCCGTGGCCGGCAGGCATGGCCCGGTCGCCATCGACACCGTGCACACGCCGGTCCGAATCGGGGTGCACGGTGTCGTAGCCGGGTCGGTGCGGAGTCGCGACAGTGGTGATGTCAGTCACGCGGAAGGACGATCAAGATGACGACGAATCAGTTGACCATCACCCAGCGGCGCTCCCGGAGGGTCGCCGCCGCCGGCGCTGGGGCTGTCGCGACGGTCGTGGTGAAGCGCAGCACGCAGCGCCGCAACGAGACCTTCGGGCTCCGGCCTCGCCCCGCGCCGACCGCGGCCGTCGTCACCGCGCCGGCAGGGTCCTCCGTGGCGGAGGCTCCCGACGCGCCCGGGGGCAGGAGCCGCTGGTCGGTCATCCTCGCGTACGGAGTGATGGCCGCCGCCACGCAGGCGCTCCTGGTCAACTACGCCCCGGTGACCCACGACGCGGCGCTGCACTTCGGCGTCTCCGTCGCGGCGATCGGATGGCTGTCCCAGGTCTTCCCGCTGGTCTACGTCATCCTGGCCATCCCGGTGGGACTCGTCCTCGACCGCTTCTTCCGCCCCGCGCTGGTCATCGGCGCGGTCCTCACTGCGGCCGGTGCGTTCCTCAGGCTCGTCGCGGACGACTACTCGTGGGCCCTGATCGGACAGGTCGTCGCGGCCCTCGGGCAGCCCTTCGTCCTCAACGGGATCACCGGACTGGTCGTCGTGTACCTGGCCGCCAAGGACCGCACCGCGGGGATCGCGATCGCCTCGGCGGCGACCTTCGCCGGCATGGTCGTCGGATACGTCCTCGGCGCCTGCCTGCCGGGCCAGCAGCACATCCACACCCTCACGCTGATCACCGCCATGCTCGCCATGGACGCGGGGTTCTGCTTCCTCGGCGCGCTCCACTTCGTGCGGCCCCTGCAGGGGGCCGACTCCATCCCCGCCACGAACGGGATCCGCGCCCTCCGTGCGGCGTTCGGCAACCGTCGCCTCCGCCGGCTGTGCGTCGCCGTGACGATTCCGATGGGCACGTTCATCGCGCTGGCCACCTACGCCCAGCCGCTTCTCGAGCCCGCCGGGGTCTCCGAGTCGAGCGCGGGCCTGATCCTGGCCTTCACCCTGATCGCGGGCGTCATCGGATGTGCGGTCGTTCCCGTCTGGGCCGATCGCCACCACCGCGAGGTGCAGCTGATGGGTCTCGGCATCGCGATCACGGCAGGGGCATGCCTGCACCTTGCGATCATCCCGAGCACGGCCCTGGCCTACATCATGCTGATCGCCGTCGGGTTCGTGCTCCTCCCGGCCCTCCCCATCGTGCTCGCTCTCACCGAGCAGCACGCTCCCGAGGCTGAGGGGACCGCCGCCGGCCTCATCTGGCTGGCCGGCAACCTGGGCGGGGTCGTGATCGCGGTCGTGATCGGGAGCCTGGTGACGCACTCGGCCACGGCCTTCGTCGTCCTGGCGGGGGTGACGGCCCTGACCATGCCCGCGCTGCGCTGGTACCAGCGACTCGACCGGCAGGAGCCGCACGCGGAGAGCGTGGCCTAGGCAGAGCCCGGCGCGACGGTGATGTCCGGTGCGACCTCGAGGACGAGGAGCGCCGCCGCGACGTGGGCGGGGTTGTCCTCGACCTTGATCGTGGACAGCTCGTTCGCGCGGGACACCCGGCGTTCCACGGTGTTGCGGTGGGCGTACAGCGTCGCCGCGGCCCGCGTGGTGTTGAAGCCGGACTGGACGTAGGTCAGCAGGGCCTCCCGCAGGGACTCGTCCGCCTCGGCGAGCGGCCCGAGGGTGTGGGTGACGAACCGCTGGGCGCTCGCCCGGTCCTTGGTCAGCGTGTCGATGAGCTCCACGTCGGCGTACGCCGTGAGCCGACGCTGCGATCCGAGGCGGACGATCATCGCCTGCGCGGCCAGGGCCTCCTGGTGCGAGGACCGGAACCCCTCCAGGCCCTGGCCCGCGCGCCCCAGGCTCACCTGCACGCCGTCGGCCTTCGCCACCGTCTTCTCCACGTGGTGCAGGTCCGGCGAGGCGGCGCCCGACAGCCACACCCAGCGGGAGGTGGCGCTGCCGCGCGCGACCAGCGAGTTGCGGCCCGGCAGGGGTGAGCGGACAGCCGCGACCAGCTCGTCGAGAGCCGCGAGATGGTCGACGTCGTCGGTCCACAGCACCAACGCCCGGTGCCATCGCGCAAGCCGGTAGTTCAGCCGGCTCTCCGCGAAGTCGGCCGGGATCGACGCCCCACTGGCGAGGAGCTGGATCATCGCGATCGCGCCGGAGTTCGCGTTGCTCATGGCATCGTCCACGCTGGCTTCCTGCAGCGCGGTGACCCAGTCGATGGCGTACTGAGCCATCGACTGGGCCGAGATGTCGAGGATCTCCGCGAGCAGCGCCGGATCCGAGCACAGCGCCAGGCACTCCTCGAGCCAGCGCCGCCAGGCGACGCCGAGCGCCGCTCTCCAGCCCCCGGCGAAGTCGGGAGCGATGCCGCGGGAGGCCAGGTCACGGATGTACTCCGTCGTCCTGGCCCCGAAGTAGGGCTCGACCCGGCTGCCCGGTCGCTGGATGTTCGTCGTGAGCCACTGGACCAGGTCCGACCGGTTGAGCTGGCGGTCCTCCTTGGCCAACGACGCGTCGGCGAAGAGCGCGGGGTCGTTCTGGGCCGTGCGCGCTGGACCGGTGAGTGTGTCGGTCAGCTCCTCGGCGTCCGTCAGGAGCCGCTGGCTCACCGACCGGATCACGTCGGCGGCCTCCGGGCTCGGCTCAGGCCACAGTCGGTCCATGGCGCCAGTGTGCCGTGATCCGGAGGGCCCGGCGACCTCAGACAAGCATCGGTTCCTGGGAGCGGAGTCGGGCGCCGATCCGCTCGGCGGCCCGCTGCCCGGTCAGGACCGCGCCGTTCATGCAGCCGGCCCACTCGCCGGCCGTCTCGGTGCCCGCCCAGTCGATGCGCCCGAAGGGCTCGGTCAGGGCATGCCCGTAGGTCGTCAAGGCGTACGGGGCGACGGCCGGGTTGGGGCCGCCGGGCGCGAAGGTGTCGGTGCCCCAGCAGTGGTCGACGTAGTCGATCGGGTCGTTCGCCTGCGGGCCGTACAGGTCGACGAGCTGCTTCAGGACCAGCTTGCGACGCATGGCCGGGTCGAAGGCGTCGAACGTCCGCGCATCGCAGAAGGTCATCAGGATGCCCGGACCGGTGGGCTCCGGTGAGACGTCGAAGGTGACGAACACCACGCCGGTGTCCGTGACGGACTCACCCGACAGGCCGTTGACCCGCCAGAACGGCTTGTCGTAGGCCACGAACGCCTTGCTCAGCGCACCCATCCGCCAGGTCCTGATCAGTCCCTGGGCCGACTCCGGCAGGGCGGGCTCGAACTCGATGTCGGCACGGTGCGCCGGAGCCGTGGTCACGATGGCGTAGGAGGCGTCGATCGTGACCGCGTCGGTGCTGACGGTGACTCCGTCCTGGTCCTGGGAGATCCGCCGGACGGGCGCATCGACGACGACGCGGTCGCCGAGCCCGGCCGCCACGCGCTTGGCGATCTCCTGGGTGGTCTGGGTGATCCGGTCCTGCTGCTGTCCGCCCTCGACGTCGAGCATGTGGTCGATGTCGCCGACGGCACGGATGTAGCGCAGCACGTGCAGCATCGACACGTCACCGGGGGTGCAACCCCACTGGACCTTGCTGACGATGGTCATCAGTGCGCGCGTGCTCGCGCCGGCACGCTTGTGGTCGAGCCACTCCCCGAAGGAGATGGCGTCCAGGCTCTCGGCGTCCGGTGAGGCCCAGGGGGCGTCGGGGTCGATCGTGGCGACCAGCTTCTCCAGCGCCATCTGCACGCGGGCCATGTCGACCAGGCCCGCCGGCGAGACCGGCGGGATCGTCGTCTTGTAGGTACGCCGGCGGCCGTCCATCCACAGCACGTTGCGTCCCTGTGCGAACTGGGGTGTGGTCGTGCACCCGACCCGCCTCGCGAGCTCGCGGATCGCGGTGTGACGCGGGGACACCCAGGTGGCCCCGAGGTCGACCTTGACGCCGGCGACCTCCCCGGAGAAGGAACGCCCGCCCACACGGTCGCGGCCCTCGAGGACCACGACGGACGCTCCCATGCTGGTCAGCCGCTCGGCCGCGCTCAGGCCGGCGAATCCTGCTCCGACGACCACGACGTCCACGCGGGTGCGCACGGCGCTCGCCTCAAGAGATCTCGACATGACTTCCTCCTGCACTCACGCGGTCCGCGTGTCCTGAGATGTAACGGGTGATCGGGTCGACCAGTCCGTCGGGGATGTGGTGGCCCATGCCCGGGATCACGACGTGCTGCGCCGACGGGATCGCGGCGGCGGTGGCCACGCCGCCGCTGGGCGCGACCAGCAGGTCGCGGTCGCCGTGGATGACGAGGGTGGGCGCCGTGATCCGGCGCAGCTGGGCGGTCCGGTCCCCGGAGGCCTGGATCGCCTGGATCTGGCGAGCCGCGCCCGCGGCCGGCTCGCCCGCGCTGCGATCCCACGCGGCGGCGGCGATCGCCGCCTCCGCCGCGTCGTCGATGGGGTACGACGTACCGGCGATGTGCCGGGTGATCCGCAGGTGCGCGCGCACGGCGTCGGTGCGGGTCTTGGCCTGCGGGGTGAGCGCCAGGATGCCGAGCGTCGACTTCGCGGGCTGGCCGACCTTCGTCGAGCCCGTGGTCGAGAAGATCGACGTCAGCGACAGCACCCGGGCCGGCTGGGCCGCGGCGACGGTCTGGGCGATCATGCCGCCCAGGGAGCGGCCGACGACGTGCACACCCTCGATGCCGAGGTGGTCCAGGACACCGATGCAGTCCTGGGCCATGTCGGACAGGGAGTACGCGTCCTTGCGGGGGCGCGCGAGGAGCTGGCGCCAGACGGCCGGCGGCGGGGCCGCCATGAACGTGGACTGGCCGACGTCGCGGTTGTCCATCGTGATCACGCGGTAGCCGCGCGAGACGAGGGCGGACACGAACGCGTCGCCCCAGAAGGTCTGGTCCTCTCCCATGCCCGCGACGAGCAGGATCACCGGGTCGGTGACCGAGCCGTGGTCGCGGAAGCAGATGCGGATCCCCGAGGCGAGCTGGGTGAACTGGTCGGGGGCCGGGTTCTCGTCAGACATTGGCCGGGGTCCTGTCGCTCGAGCCCGCGGACGCCCGTCGCCGGACGCCGAACCTGAGGTGCTCGTCGAAGACCGGGCCCCGCAGCGCCTTCGCGTCCTCCTGGTAGGACATCGCCATCCGCCAGGGAGCGGACGGCCCCTGCTTCGGCAGGTACGGCGCCCCCCGCTGGGCGTAGCCGGACTGGAGGTCCATGACCGGTCGGTGCTCCATGCCGGGATCGGCGACGGCGACGGCGTCGATGTAGCCGTTGCTGTCCATGTGCTTGACCAGGTCGATGAAGTAGCGGCACATCAGGCTGATCTTGAGCGTCCACGACGAGGTCGTGTACCCGATCGCCATCGCCCAGTTCGGGATGCCGCTCAGCAGCATGCCGCGGTAGGCGACGGTGTCGGCGAGGTCGACCTTCGCGCCGTCGACCGTGATGGGCATGCCGCCGAAGAGCTGCATGTTCAGGCCGGTGGCGGTCACGATGATGTCGGCCTCCAGCTCCTCGCCGGACTCCAGGACGATGCCGCGCTCACTGAAGCGCAGGATCCGGTCCGTCACCACCGACGCGTCGCCCTTCTTGATGACCTCGAAGAAGTCGCCGTCCGGGGCCAGGCACAGCCGCTGGTCCCACGGGTTGTACGGCGGGTTGAAGTGCTTGTCGACGTCGTACCCCTTGGGCAGGCGCTTGGCGTTGTCGTGGCGGATGAACTTGCGCCCTGCGTTCGGGAAGCGTCGGAGCGCGACGATGACGCCGCGCTCCATCCAGATGTTCTTGAAGCGCGTGGCCGCATAGCCCCGCTCCGGCCCGAGCAGCTTGTTCAGCTTCAGGGCGACGTTGTCGACGCGCGGCATCGACATGATGTAGGTGGGCGTCCGCTGCAACATGGTCACGTGGGCGGCCGCGCCCTCGCCCGTCAGCATGGCCGGCACCATGGTGACCGCCGTGGCGCCGCTGCCGATGATGACGACCTTCTTGCCCGCGTAGTCCAGGCCCTCGGGCCAGTGCTGCGGGTGCACGACGAGGCCGCCGAAGCGCTCCTGGTCGGCGAACCGCGGGCTGAAGCCCTCCTCGTACTTGTAGTAGCCGGTGGCGGCGAAGACCCAGCGCGTGCGCAGCGTGGTGGTCCGTGTGCTGCCGTCGGTGTCGCCCACCTCGACGGTGAGCGTCCACAGCGACTCCTCGGAGGACCAGTCCGCGGCGAGGACGCGGTGGCGGAGCCGGACCAGCTCGTCGAGGCGGTTCTCCTCGACCGTCTCCCGCAGGTAGTCCTTGATGAGGTGCGCGTCCGCGATGGCGTTGTCGTGCAGCCACGGCTTGAACTCGTAGCCGAAGGTGTGGAGGTCGGAGTCGGACCGGATCCCGGGATACCGGAACAGGTCCCAGGTGCCGCCGATGGAGTCGCGTCCCTCGAGGACCGCGACGGACTTGCCGGGCAGTTCGCGGGTCACGTACGTCGCTGCCCCGATCCCGGAGATGCCCGCGCCGATGATCACGATGTCGAGCTGCTCGACCGCCTCGGATACCTCAGTTGTCATGAAGCCAACCCCTTGCTGGATACGTACAGGTGCAGACCACTGTCACCTCCTATGACTGGGGTCACAACGACAGCGCGCACCTCGTTCTGCGGGCTCCGGTGCACGCTGCACCGACTTCGCCCGAAGTGGCCGCGAGGTGGGCCACACCCGTTGACAGCGAGTGGCGTGCGCCACAAACTCGACCAGATGTCTTGATCAGATGACCTGATCGGGCGAACGGAAACGATGGAAGGAGACCGCGATGAAGGACCTGCTGTTCCTGGCGGCGGACCTGTGGCTGATGGCGACGACCTGGACGTTCGGGATCAAGATCTGGCGCACCTACCGCAACCAGCTGCTCACGCTCGAGTACTTCGTCGTTGCGGTGTCCTCGACGAACTTCCTGCTGTGGTCCTTGCTGGGCGCGCACACCTCCAGCCCCCTGTACGACCTGGCCTATGCCCTCGACGCGTTCTCGCGGTCCTTCGGCATCACGCTCATCCTGGTGATCGGCCTGCTGGCGGTGACCCACGGCTACAAGCCGCCGGCGTGGGTCAAGGCCGGAGCGACCGCACTCGCGGTCGCCGGCGCGCTCATCTTCGGCCGGATGCACAGCGACCACCTGGTGCACGACTTCCCGCACCTGGCGCTGGCCGTGTTCTACGTCGTGACGAACCTGCTGACCACCGCCTTCCTCGCGTACTTCACGATGCGGCTGTGGCAGGCGGGTGCGACCCGGATCGCCGTCCTGACCGGTCTGGTGACGGCTGCGGCGACGTACGTCGCGGTCACGTACGACTTCTTCCCGTTCTCCTTCGACGACGCGACCCGCACGATCTTCTACACGATCGCGCTCACCGTGTGGGGCTGCCAGGCCATCACCTACTACTACGCGTACAAGGCGATGCGTGAGCACCGCGAGGCCACGACGACGGTGTCGGCACGGACCGCAGGTGTCCCGTCGTGACCGCGTACGGATCGACCAGCGTCGAGCTCCACACCTTCAGCGGCTGGATCGACCCTCCGACCGACCTCCGGCCGGCCGTCAGCGGCGAGGTCACCTGTGACATCGCGGTGATCGGTGGCGGCGTGGGCGGCATGGGCACCACCCTGCGCCTGGCCGAGCGCGGCCAGGACGTGGCGCTCATCGAGGCGGAGTTCCTGGGCTACGGCTCCAGCTCCCGCAACGGCGGCCACATCTCCGGCGCCCCCGGCGGCGACCTGCGGATGCTCAAGCTCTTCTACCCCCAGCAGATGAAGGGCATGGTGCTGCTGGCCGACCACGCCGCGGAGTATCTGCGCGACAAGATCCGCGACCTCGACATCGACTGCGACTGGGTGCCCAACGGTCTGGCCATGGTCGCCATCTCGCCGATCCAGATGCTGCGCGTGAAGGCCTGCGCGGCGATCCTGAGGAAGGCGGGTGGCCGCGGTCAGGTGGGCACGGCCGAGGAGCTCGGCCTGCCGCGCGCCTTCATCGGCGGCATGATGGAGGAGGCCGGCGGCATGCTGAACCCCGGCAAGATGTGTCGGGGTCTGCGCGCCGCCGTGATCGCCAGCTCGGCGCAGGTCTACGAGCAGAGCTACGTCACCGACGTCCGCCGCCGCCCCGACGGCAAGGTCGTCATCACGACGCCGGGCGGGACCGTGATCGCCGACAAGGTGGTGCTCTCCACCAACGCCTATTCCGGGGAGTGGGACATCATCCCCGAGCGTCTCTCCGTTCCGACCTACCTCATCGAGGCCGAGACCGAGCCGATCGATCCCCGGCGGATCGAGGCGCTCGGCTGGACCAGTCGCACCGGCACGATCAGCCAGCACCAGATCATGGAGCACTTCCGGGTCACCGAGCGCGACACGATCGTGATCGGCGTACGCCGGATCGAGCGTGGCACCAGCTACCCCCTGCCCAAGGACAAGGCGCCGGACCTGGGTCTGGTCAAGGAGCTGGAGAGCGCGTTCCACGCGCGCTTCCCGTCGCTCTCCGACATCAAGGTGGCCCGGGCCTGGGGTGGCTGGATCGCGATCACGTCGTCGTGGATCTCGCTGGCGGGCATGATCGGCGACAACGTCTACTACTCGATCTGCTGCAACGGCCACGGCCTCGCGCAGGCGCCGTACATCGGCTCGCTCATCGCCGACCACATCGTCGACGGCACCCTGCACGACGATCTCGCGGGCATCTGGCTCGAGGAGCCGAAGTTCCCGCCCTTCATGCTGATGAGCCCCGCCGGGATGCGCACGGTCTGGGCCGTCGATCGGATCTGCGACCTGTTCAACGGCGGCCGGCGGCGCGCTCGCCGTGCGGCTCTCTCCCTCACCTGAGCCTCCTCGCCCCACAACGCCCACAGACCAACGAAAGGCATGACATGACCACCCTCACCGCGCTGGACCCGAGCGCGACGCTCGATGAGGCGATCGCCGTGATCGAGCGCGACGGCGGCGTCATCATCAAGGACTTCTTCGACAGCGCGACCGTCGCCGAGCTGCGTGCGGAGATCGACGCCGCCATGGCCGGCACGCCGTACGGGCAGGACGACTTCTCCGGCCACAGGACGAAGCGGCTGTACGGGATCTTCCAGCACACCCGGCACGCCGCCACCGCGGTGCGCCACCCGCACTACGCGGGCCTGGCGAAGCACTTCCTCGAGGTGCCGGTGCCGGTCCACATCGGTGAGGACGAGATCGAGCTGGCGCCGACGTACCAGGTCGGGGTGAGCTCGATCATCGACATCCACCCCGGCGAGGGTGCCCAGCCGCTGCACCGCGACGACACGGTGTGGCAGTGGCGTCACCCCGCCGGCTACCGCCAGGCGCGTCTCCAGATCATGGTGGCGGTCACCGACTTCACCGCCGAGAACGGCGGCACCATGGTGGTCCCGGGCAGTCACCTGTGGGGGGACGACCGCGGTCCTCGTGTCGAGGAGGCCGTGCCGACGGAGATGAGTGCGGGCTCTGCGCTGATCTGGGTCGGCGGCACGTTCCACGGTGGCGGGACGAACTCCTCGGACAGCAACCGGATCGGGCTCACCATCGGCCTGGACCTGGGGTTCCTGCGGCAGGAGGAGAACGCCTACCTGACCTACCCGGCCGAGGTCGTCAAGGGCTTCGACGAGGACATCCAGCGTCTGCTCGGCTGGTCGGTCTGCGCGCCCGGCACGGGATTCGTCGAGCACCAGGGGGTCATGGCCGACCCGATCTTCCTCCTCCAGGGGGAGGGCGCCGAGGTCACCAACTCCTTCGCCCAGTTCGACGACGCGGCGGTCCCGGCCGAGGTCTGACAGACATCGGTGGTGCCGGGCGCATCATCCCCGGCACCACCGATCACCAGCTCCGAGCACCTCCTGACATCGCCCGTTCGGGTGAGGGGTTGCCTCCCACCGACCCCCATCACCGATCGGCCCACTAGCTTCGGCGGCTCACCAAGGAGAATCAGATATGACCGTAGATCTATCCGCCCCTGCTCCAGCCTCTCGCCTGAGTCGGCTCTGGAGGCGCGAGCTGCACCACTACCCCGGGCTCGGCACCCGCCTGGCGTGCCTGGCGATCGTGGTCCTGACCACCGTGCTGTTCTACTACCAGTACTACGTGGCGAACAGCGTCAGCGACAACCTGCTGCAGACCACGGGCATGTCCTTCATGGGCTTCGTGTGGATCAACGTCGTCTCCGTGGTCTGCAGCGCCCTCACCTCGATGGCGGCCGGCGTCACGGACCGGTACGGCCGAGCCAACCTCGTCACGGTCGGTGTCCTCGCCTGTGCCTTGGTCTGCCTGTTCGGCATCACCAGCGCGCACACGACCTTCACGGTCGGCTTCTGGTTCGCCGTCCTCGGCGCCCTGGAGGGCGTGGTCCTCGTGGCGACGCCCGCGCTCGTCCGCGACTTCAGCCCGCAGCTGGGCCGTGCGTCGGCGATGGGCTTCTGGACGCTCGGTCCCGTCCTCGGATCCCTGGTCTCGACCGTCGTCGTGAGCTGGACCCCGCACCTGCACGCGTGGCAGGACCAGTACTGGATCGCGGGAGCCGCGGGGCTCGTCGTCTTCGTCATCGCCGCGCTGTGGCTGCGGGAGCTGTCGCCCGAGCTGCGCGACCAGGTGCTGGTCAGCGAGAAGGACCTGGCGGTCGTGGAGGCACGCGCACGGGGCATCGACGTCGAGTCCGCGCTGAAGAACCCGCTGCGCCAGATGTTGCGCTTCGACATCCTCGGCTCCGCCGTGGGCATCAGCCTGTTCTTCTTCATCTACTACGTGGCCGTGTCCTTCTTCCCGCTGTTCTTCCAGGTCGTGTTCGGCTACTCCGAGTCCCGCGCCAACTCGCTTGCGAGCTGGATGTGGGCGGCGCAGGCCGTCTCCCTGATCGTCGTCGGTCTGCTCTCCGACCTGTTCCGCGTGCGCAAGCCGTTCATGCTGGTCGGCGCCGTCGGAGCCGTGATCACGACCATCGGATTCATCCACGTCACCGGAGACACCGCGACGAGCTACACCACCCTGGCGGTCTGGATGTCGGCCATGGCGATCTTCCTCGGCATGGGCTTCGCGCCCTGGATGGCCAGCTACACCGAGACGGTGGAGGACCACAACCCCGCGCTCGTCGCGACGGGGCTGTCGCTGTGGGGCCTCACCATCCGCAGCATCGCGGCCGCGGCCATCATCCTCGGTCCGACGGTGGTCACGACCGTGAACACCCTCGTCAACGACGGTCCCCAGGTCCAGGCCCTGGCCACCAAGTACGACGCCGAGCTGGCGACCGCGGCGAAGCTGTCACCCGCGACCACGGCGTCGCTCACGGCGAAGCCCGACGACACGGGCGCCCAGGTCAAGGCCGTCAGCGAGATCTCCGGCAAGAGCCCGGCCGTCGTGGGCAAGGTGTTCACCCTCGGCGCGACGTACAAGAAGCAGCTCGCGACGATCGCGGTCATCGACCCGAAGACGCAGGCCGCGCTGCTCGCCGACCCGGGGGACCGGCAGGCCCAGGCCGAGGCCGTCGGCGAGATCGCCAAGGCGTTCAAGATCTCCGCGGTCCGGGCGACCTCTCGGCTGCTGAGCGTGGCGTCCGTCCCGGCCGCCGACCTCGCCTTCCTCAACGAGAACGGTGCCGCCGTGCAGAAGGCCGGCAACGAGCTGCAGGCACTGGGGGCCATCCCGGCCAAGGACATGACCTACCTCCAGGACAAGGGTCCCGTGGTCCAGAAGGCCGTCGACGACGCGCCGGGCCAGTGGCGCAAGTACTTCTGGATGGCCGTGGTCGGCGAGCTGCTGTTCATCCCGTTCATCTTCCTGATGGCCGGCTTCTGGAGCCCGCGCAAGGCCCGTCAGCACGCGGCCGAGCACGACCGGCGCGTCGCGGCCGAGCTCGCCGCCCTCCAGGGTCGCAGCGACTGAGTCACGGACCACTCGGGTGGGCGTGGGGGATCGCCCGGGCTGGGCGACCGGCGAACGACGTAGCCCGACCGCAGCGTCGTTCGCCGGTCGTCCTCGGCGGGAGGCCGCCTGATCGGGCTTCTCGAGCAGGTGGCCTCTCGCCGTGGGCGTCAGGTGGTCGTGAACCCGCCGTCGACCACGATGGTCTGGCCGGTCACGTATGAGCCGGCGTCGGAGGCCAGCCACACCAGCGCTGAGGAGATCTCGCGCGGGGTGCCGAGACGGCCCACCAGGGTCCGGTCCAGCAGTGGGGCGAGCTGCCGGTCGTCGTACACGGCGGTCATCTCGGAGGCGACGTAGCCGGGCGCGATCGCGTTCACCCGGATCCCGCGACGCCCGGTCCACTGCTGGGCGAGGTCGCGGGTCAGGCCGACGACGGCGGCCTTGCTGGCGCTGTACGCCGCCTGGGGGAGTCCTGCGGTGGTGAACGCGAGCACGCTCGAGATGTTGACGATGCTGCTGCCGGGCAGCATGACGCCGGCCGCGGCCTGGGCGAGCCAGTAGGAGCCCATCAGGTTCACGTCGATCACCCGGCGGAACTCGTCCGGCGTCTCCTTCAGAGCAGGGACGGCGGTGCCGATGCCCGCGTTGTTGACCAGTACGTCGACGCGGCCGAACCGCGCCATCGCGTCGTCGACGACCCGACGACAGTCGTCCGGATCGCTCACGTCGGCCTCGACCGCGAGCGCCTCGCGGCCGAGCTCGCGGACCAGCTCCGCGGTCCGGGCCAGGCCGTCGGCACGCCGCGCGGCGAGCACGACGTCGGCCCCGGCCTGCGCGAGCGCGACGGCGAAGTCGACGCCGAGTCCGGAGGAGGCGCCGCTGATCACGGCGACCCGGTCGTCGAGGCGGAAGGAATCGAGCACGTTCATCGGGTGGTGGCTCCCTGGTCTGGTGAAGCGTCGCGAAGGGCTCGCGACGTCGGTGGTGTGGGCCGGTGAGGACCTTGTGGAACCGGCAGGATCTTGAATATGATCATACGACCAAGTCGGATGATCGGAGATCCCATGTCGACCGAGATGCAAGCGGTCTGCCTCCCCTCGGAGCTCGTTGACTTCGCCGAGCTCGTGGAGAGCTCGATGATGCAGGCGGCTCCCGGCGGCACCCTCACGGCCGGCCACCTCCTCCAGCGCCTCGACGTGCTCAGGCAGCGGCTCTCCGTCCGCTGGTGCGGTACGCCGGGCGCGTTCGCCGGCTACGACGTGCTGGAGGTCGACGATCACCTCGGCAGCGCGGTCGGCTGGCTGACGCTCACCGCCCGGATGGTCGACGCGCGGGAGGCGACCCATGCCGTGGAGCTGGTCGCCAACCTGGTCGAGTCCGGTGACGGCGCGGCCGTGCGCACGTTGGTCCGCGGCACGGGCCGGACCCTCCAGCTCCCTGCCTGACCCGGCGTCGTACCCCCGCCCGGGGGAGGGACGACCGGGGGATCTTGGTGGCGGACCTCGGCCCGTGCGGTGCGGCGGCCCCTAGCGTCCAGGCACGCTCAGTGCCGGACCATGGGGGTCTGGCCCGTAGGAAGGGACGCACCTGTGGTCCGACCTCTGCTCACGCGCACCCGGTCGTTGCGCATCATCACCCTCGCCGGAACCGCGCTCGTCGCGCTGCTGCTGCCCCCGGCCGACGGCGCGGTCCACGCCTCGTCGAGCACCGCCTCCGTCTTCACCGCCGCTCGCGCGAGCCGGTCCGCGGGCGGCTACGAGGTCACGTGGAGGTCCACGGGTGGACCCGTGACCGTCTATGCCAACCACGACCCGGCCGCCACCAAGCCCGGCACGGTCGTCGGCCACGGTTCTGCGAATGCCAGCATCAAGGTCGCGAGCGGCACGCTGGCCTCCGGTCAGCGTTGGTACTTCCATCTGACCAACGGGAAGAGGTCCGTCGCGGTCGCTCCCCAGAGCCTCGGCCTCGCCCACGACCCGAACCTGCGCGACATCGGTGGCATCCGCACCGAGGACGGCCGGTGGATCAAGGAGGGTCTCCTCTTCCGCGGCGGCGCGATGGACAAGCTCACCGACGCCGAGGTGGCGAGGCTGGCGGCGCTCGGCGTCACCAAGTCGATCGACCTGCGGACCCCCGACGAGGTCGCGCAGGCACCCGACAAGCTGCCCGCCGGCGTACCGACGATCAGCGACAGCATCCTCGCCAACGACGACGCCTCGGTGACCTGGAACATCGGGGGCCTCGACACCGCTGACGTCTTCAGGCTCATGGGCTACGCCCGTGGCCAGTACATGTTCATCTACGACGAGCTCGGCGGTGGCCCGGCCGAGACCTACGGCTTCCGTCGGCTCTTCGACGAGGTGCTCGCGTCCGACGGCGCCCCGGTGCTCTACCACTGCACCGCCGGCGACGACCGGACCGGCTGGGCGACGTACGTCCTCCTGCGCGTGCTGGGGGTCTCCCCGCAGGCGGCGATGCGGAACTACCTCGCCTCCAACAGGTACAACGTCGACATGCTGCAGGGGTACACCGACTACTTCGAGTCGATCGGGTTCACCCACGAGCAGTCCGACTTCTTCCTGAGGGCCGACTACATCGAGGCGGCCGAGCACACCGCGCTCACCACCTTCGGGAGCTGGAGCAACTACCTCCGCCTCGGCCTCGGCCTCACCTCGGCCGACGTCGCGAAGCTGAAGAGCCTCTACCTGTCGAAGTAGCGCGGCCACGTGGGAGTCTTGCTCGGTGAGGGTCGCCCAGGTCAGCGCGAACGTGCATCTCGTGACCGGCACCAACGTCAACTGGGCGCTGGTCACCGAGGGCGATGCCCTGACCGTCGTCGACGCCGGCTACCCCAACGACGCGAAGGCGCTGCTCGCCTCGATCGCCGCGATCGGCCGGCGGCCCGAGGACGTCGAGGCGATCGTGCTCACCCACGCCCACCTCGACCACCTGGGCGGCATACCTGCACTGCTGGCCGTGAAGGACGTCCCGGTCCTGACCGGCGAGGCCGAGGTGGCGCACGCACACCGTGAGTACCTCGAGCAGATCAGCCCCGCGCAGATGCTGGCGCAGTGCCGGCACCGGGCGGGCCTGGTCTGGGTGGCCCAGACGCTGCGGGCCTGCCTGCCGCACCTGGCGATGTCGGTCCCGCAGGCAGCGGCGGCGGCGTACGGCGAAGCGCTGGACGTCCCGGGCCGCCTGGTGCCCGTCGCCACCCCGGGGCACACCACCGGCCACACGGCGTACCTGATGGAGAACGAGGGCGTCGTCTTCGCCGGTGACGCCCTCGTGACCGGCCATCCGCTGCTGCCCGGCCCGCCCCGGCCCCAGCTGCTGCCCGGCTTCTTCAGCGAGGACCAGGCCGAGATGGCCAGGAGCCTCGAGGTGCTCGCCGGGCTGCCGGCGGACGTGCTGGTGCCGGGACACGGCCCGGTCCATCGTGGTCCGATGAGCGCGGCCGTGGCCGGGATCTGGGCTGATCCTCAGCCGAAGTCGTAGTCGACGACCACCGGGGCGTGGTCGCTGAGCCGCACGCCGACGTGCTCGCGGTCGACCTCCGCGTGGGTCGCCGTGCGGGCGAGGCCGGGGGTGGCCAGGTGGTAGTCGATGCGCCAGCCGGCGTCCTTCGCGTAGGCCTGCCCGAGCCAGCTCCACCACGAGTACGGCCCGGCCTCGTCGGGGTGCAGGCGGCGTACGACGTCGACGAGGGTGCGCGGCGAGAGCTGCGCGTCCAGCCAGGCGCGCTCCTCGGGCAGGAAGCCCTCGACCTGGTGGCTGCGCCGCCAGTTGGCGACGTCGGCCGGGGCGTGGGCGATGTTGAGGTCGCCGGTCAGCAGGAACTCGCGGCCCGCCGCGGCGGCCGCCTTGCGGGAGGCGGCCAGGTGCCGGGCGAAGCCGGCGAGGAAGGCCATCTTGCGCGCGTACTTCGCGCCGCCGTCGGGCGCCTCGCGCATCCGCTTCGGGTCCTGCAGGTGCGCGGGCAGACCGCCCTTGGGCAGGTACAGGCTCGCCACCGTCAGCGGTACGCCGGCGAGGTCCACCTCGATGTAGCGCCCCTCCTCGGCATGGGGGTGGAGCTTGCGCGGGAGCGGCCGGGTGGGGTCGGGGACCGACCAGCTGCGGACCGCCGCCGCGGGCTCGCGGGTCAGCACCGCGACCCCGTTGCGGCCCTTGATCACCCCGGCGTCGTACGCCGCGGAGTAGTCGCCGAACGCGCCCTCTGGCAGCGCGTCCTCGGGGCAGCGGACCTCCTGCAGCGTGACCACGTCGCAGTCGCGCTTCTCCAGCCAGTCGCCGAAGCCGCGGCGCTGGGCGGCGCGGATGCCGTTGACGTTGACGGTGGCGATGCGGAGCACCCCGCGATGCTACGAGGCGTCACCTCTGCACCCGCGAGGCGTCACCTCCGCACCCGCGAGGCGTCACCTCCGCATGCTCGAGAGGTCACCTCTGCACGCTCCGCGGGAGCAGAGGTGACGCCTCGGCGGTGCACACGTGACGCCTCGGCGGTGCACAGGCGACGCCTCGGCGGTGCACAGGTGACGCTTCGGCGGTGCACAGGTGACGCTTCGGCAGTGCACAGGTGACGCTTCGGCAGTGCAGAGGGGACGCCTCGCGGGTCAGGCGACGAACTCGGCCAGCTTCACCCCGTGCGCGCGGGCCACCAGCTCGGCGGCCTTCTCGCCGATCATGATCGAGGCGGCGTTGGTGTTACCACTGACAACATTGGGCATCACGCTGGCGTCGGCCACCCGGAGGCCGGCGACTCCGATCACCCGCAGCTCCGGGTCGACGACCGAGCCGATCCGGCAGGTGCTGGTGAGGTGGTAGACGCTCATCGAGTAGTGCTGCGCGAGGTCCTCGATCAGGTCGTCGCCGAGGTCGTCGCCGGGGGACCAGCCGTGCCGCTCGGCGATGGCCGGCGGCACGAGCAGGTCGCCGATCTGGTGGGTCGCGCGGAGCTGCTCGATCACCGCGAGGCACTTGCGGACCGTGGCCGTCATGACGGCCATGTCGTGCGGGTCGGCGTAGTAGTTCATCCGGATGTCGGGGGCGGCCAGCGGGTCGGCGCTCGCGAGCAGGATCTCGCCCTCGCTGTGCGGCTGCACCGGGTTCGCCAGCACGATCATGTTCTCCGCCGTCGGCGCCAGTGTCGTCGCCAGGTCGGCGAAGAACTCCTCGGGGTCGATCCGCAGGCACACGCGCCAGATGTCGCCGTTGTAGCCGCAGGCGAACAGGCCGATCTGGGCGTCGTGGGTGTGCGGGTCGCCGAGGCCGGTGGAGAACCAGGCGCTGGCGTCGTACAGCGAGGAGGAGGCGAGGCCGGACCCGGTGGTGAACCACTCGACCAGCTGGCGCTCGGCCTCGGCGCGCAGGCCGGCGAGCTCGGGCGGAAGCGAGGCGTCGTCGGCGGGGTCGGCGGGGAGCGGTCCGGCCGGCGCGCGGAGTGCGTCCGGACCCATTGCGACCCCCATCGCGGCCATCGACACCCCGAGCCCGGGAGCGGCGAACATCAGGCCCAGCTGCAGGTGGTCCTTGAGGTGGCGGCCGACCTCGGGCGCGTCGAGGAGGCAGTCGATCTCGAGTGACTCCAGGTGCTCGCGCGCGCCCACCCCGGAGAGCATCAGGATCTGCGGCGAGCCGACCGCGCCGGCGCTCACGATCACCTCGTTGCGGGCGCTCACGGTCTGGCGCGTCCCGTCGTCGCCGATGTACTCCACGCCGGTCGCGCGCAGGTCGTCGCCGGAGCCCTCGATGACCAGGCGCGTCACCTGCGCCTTGGTCACGATCGTCAGGTTGGGCCGCTGCTCGGCCTCACCCTCGAGGAACGCGTGGTACGTGCTGGAGCGCTTGCCGTCCTTGGTGGTCGTCTGCAGCAGCGAGACCACCCCGTCGGCGCCGCCGCGCGACAGTCCGTTGTAGTCCCCGGCGGGGATGCCTGCCGCGACCGCGGCGTCGACGAACGCCTGCGCGCCGGGCAGGACCGGGTTGCGCACCGCCACGCCGAGCGGGCCGTCGGTGCCGTGCGCGGCCGCGTCGATCGGGATGGCGTCGCTGGGGACCAGGCCCTCGCTCTTGCGGAAGTAGGGGAGTACGTCGTCGAACGACCAGCCGGTCGCGCCGTCGGCCGCCCACGCGTCGAAGTCGCCGGGGTGCCCACGCACGTAGGCCATGTAGTTCATGCCGGACGAGCCGCCGAGCATCTTGCCGCGCGGCACGAACATCAGCCCGCCGTCCAGCCCGCGGCCGCAGCCGCCGGCCTGGGCGACGTACATCCAGTCGGTGTCCTTGTCCTGCTGCACCGCCGGCGCGGCGGCGGGCATCAGCTCGGCCGCGGGCGGGTGCCCGCCCGCCTCGAGCAGCACGACCGACACGCTCGGGTCCTCCGAGAGCCGCGCGGCGATCACCGCCCCCGCTGAGCCGGCACCGACAACGACGAAGTCCGCGGACGTGGTCATGGAGCCGAACGTAGCGCTGCGAGCCTTCGCTGGGAACAGGCGAAGCGGTCAAGGAATGTCGGCGGATCCGCGGGTGGAGCGGCGCCGCTACATTCGGGGGGATGACGCACCCGCCGGTTCTCGAGGCCCGAGCAGAGCTGCTCGAACGGTTCCGCACGGCCATCGCCGCCGAGCTCCCCGCGGCGATCGCGCTGCGCCGCGAGCTGCATGCCGATCCGGAGCCCTCCGGCTCTGAACGGCGTACGGCGGAGCGCGTGGTCGATGCGCTGGGTCTCGGCCACGGCGAGGGCGTCGCCGGCACGGGCCGGGTCGTCCGGATCGGCGGGTCCGACGGGCCCTGCGTCGCGCTGCGGGCCGAGCTGGACGGGCTGCCCGGGCCTCACGGCATGATGCACGCCTGCGGGCACGACGTGCACCTCGCGGCGCTGGTCGCGCTGGGCCGCGCCGCGCGCCGCATCGACGAGGAGGAGGGCCTGCCCGCCCCGATCCTGGCGCTGTTCCAGCCGCGCGAGGAGCGGCCGCCGTCGGGTGCGCGCGACATCGTCTCCGAGGGCGTGCTGACGCGCCACCGCGCCGCCGCGGTCGTGGCCGCGCACGTCCAGCCCCAGCTGCCGTCCGGCCGGGTGGCGGCCGTGCCCGGTGCGGTCAACGCCGCCGCGGACCACGTGGACATCGTGGTCACCGGCCGGGGCGGGCACGGCGGCTATCCTCACCTGACCCGCGACCCGGTCGTCGCGATCGCGCAGGTGGTCGTCGCGCTGCAGCAGGTGGTCAGCCGCCGCATCGACCCGCTGCACGCGGCGGTGCTGACGATCGGCACGATCCAGGCGGGCTCCGCGGCCAACGTCATCCCCGACGAGGCCCGTGCGGAGGGCACGCTGCGGTTGCTCGACGAGACCGACCGAGCGGCGGCGCACGAGGAGGTCCGCACCACCGTCGAGCATGCGGCCGCCGCGGCCGGCTGCACCGGCACGGTCACCGTCCACGAGGGCGAGCCGGCGCTGGTGAACGACCCGGGGCTGGCGGCGTACACGCACCACTGGCTGACGGCGCTCGACCTCACGGTCGACACCTCGCTGCGGTCCTGCGGGGCCGACGACTTCTCCTACTTCGGGGCGGCGGCGCCGAGCCTGATGATGTTCGTCGGCCTCCCCGACGCGGGCGCGTCGCTGCACCACCCGTCGTTCGACCCGCCGGACGAGGTGATCGCCGATGTCGCGCACGCGCTGCTCGCCGGCTACCTCGGTGCGCTCGATCTGATGGAGTGACGTTCCCGGGTTCGGGGAACCGGGAGCCATGTCGGAGATCCGCACTGTCGGCGTGGAGGAGGAGTTCCTCCTCGTGCAGAGCGGCTCGCCGCTGCTCGCGTCCGTGGGCGAGGAGGTCGTGGCCACCGCGAACCGGCTCGGCGAGGGACAGTTCGAGCACGAGTTCAAGCAGGAGCAGGCCGAGAGCGGTACGGCGCCGCACCGCCGCATCGCCGACATCGAGCGGGACCTGCGCGCGCGGCGACGGGCCCTCGCCGACGCAGCCGCGCAGCACGGCGTACGGCTCCTGGCGTCGGGGACCAGTCCGCTCGACCAGGAGACGACCGCAACCGTCGACCGGCGCTACGAGCGGATGGGGGAGGTCTTCGGCCAGCTCGCCCGCGTCCAGCTGACCTGCGGCATGCATGTCCACGTCTCGATCGCGTCGCCCGAGGAGGGTGTGGCGGTCCTGGACCGGATCCGTGGCTGGCTCCCGCTGCTGGCCGCACTGAGCGCGAACTCGCCGTACCTCGCCGGCAGCGACACCGGCTACGCCAGCTACCGCTCGGTGCTGTGGGGGATGTGGCCGACGGCCGGCGCGACCGACCCCTTCGGCACGGTCGAGGCTTACGAGAGCGCGCGCAAGCAGCTGATCGCCACCGAGGCGGCGCTGGACGACGGGATGATCTACTTCGACGCGCGGCTGTCGGCGAGCTATCCGACGGTCGAGATCCGGGTCTGCGACGTGTGCGCCGACGTCGCGGACGCGCCGGTGCTCGCGGCGCTGGTCCGGGCGCTGGTGTCGACGGCGGCGGCATGCGCGGCGGCTGGACGCGCGGCCCCCGCGACCCGTGGCGAGCTGGTGCACGCGGCGCGGTGGCGCGCGGCCCGCTGGGGGATGGAGGAGCGGCTCGTCGACCCGGACGGGTCGGGGCTGGTGCCGGCCGGCGAGCTGGTCGATCGGCTGGTCGACCTGGTCGGTCCCGAGCTCGCCCGCGCGGGCGACGAGGGCCTCGTCGCCGAGGGGCTGGCCCGGATCCGCGAGCGCGGCACGGGCGCCCGGCTCCAGCGCGAGGCGTACGCCGACGGCGGGATCGCCGCGGTGGTCGAGACCCTCGCCGAGCGGACCATCGCCTGACTACATCGACTACATCGACTACATCGACTACATCGACGCAGCGAGGATCGCGAGCGCCTGCTTCCACTGGTCCACGGTCTTCTCCGTCTCGGGGCGCCGCCCGGTCAGCATGGACATCATCGACAGCCCGGAGAGGAAGTCGACGGTGAACTCGACCAGGGTCGCGGCGCGCGGGTCGGTGGCGAGGTCGGCGCCGAGCGCCTCGGCGTACAGGATGCGCATCTCGCGGAAGACACGCTCCTCCTCCGCGAGCAGGCTGGCGCGGAGCTCGGGGTCGGTGCGCGCGGCGACCCACAGCTCGACCGCGGCGTAGAACACCGGGCCGCTCAGGTCGTTCCAGGCCAGGTCGACAGTGGTGCTGATCCGGTCGGCGTCCGCGGGCATCTCGTCGATGCTGCGCCGGAACGCCGCCAGCCGCAGGTCGACGACGTGCGTGGTGGCGGCGAGCAGCAGCTCGGCGCGGGTGGGGAAGTGGTGCTGGAGCGTGCCGCGGGCGACGCCGGCGCGCTCCTGGACCTCGCTCACCGTGGTCGCCGCGTAGCCCTTCTCGACCAGCGAGGCGGCCGTCGCGTCGAGGATCAGCGCGCGGGTCCGCGCGCGCCGCTCCGCCTGGGTGCGGCGGACGGGTGGTGGGGGCACCCGAGAAATCGTACGGACTGACGGTTTCCTTGTCGACCTGTTGACGGGCCGCCGAAATGCTGGTGGACTGAGAAACCGTACGTCGTAACTGTTTCTGAGTGGGGTCGAGCTTGAGCATCTCCTTCGCACGCCGCGGTGCCGGCGACCCGATCGTCCTCGTGCACGGCATCGGCAGCCGGTGGCAGGTGTTCGAGCCGATCCTCGACACGCTGGTCGAGGCCGGCCACGAGGTGATCGCCGTCGACCTGCCCGGGTTCGGCGCCTCCTCCCTGCCCGCCGGGGTCGCCCCCGGCCCGCGCGGGTACGCCGACTGGCTGGCCGGCTGGCTGCCCGAGCAGGGCATCGAGCGGCCGCACCTGGTCGGCAGCTCGATGGGTGGCGGCATCGGGATCGAGCTCGGCCGCCGCGGCATCGCCTCCGCGGTCACCGCGTTCTCGCCCGCGGGGTTCTGGCGCGAGCCGGGCCTGCGCTGGGTGCAGGGGATGATCACCACGATGCGGGCGGCCGCCCGCACCGCCGGCCCGGTGATGGGCCGGGCCGCCGACCACCGCATCGGCCGGGACGTGCTGCTCGGCGGCTTCTTCGGCCAGCCCGGCAAGCTCGACCCGGACACCGCGCGGGCCGACATGGCCGCGCTGGCCGGCGCTCCGGCGTACGCCGCCGCCTGCCGGGACTTCGCCCGCTACCGCCTGGACCCGGCCGACGACCCCGGTGCCCTGCGCTCCATCCCGGTCACGATCGCGTGGGGTACCCGCGACGTGGTGCTGCTGCACCGCACGCAGAGCGCCCGCGCCCGGGAGGTCCTGCCGTTCGCGACCCACGTCGACCTGCCGCGCTGCGGTCACCTGCCCTTCAGCGACGACCCGGCCGCCTGCGCGCGCCTCGTGCTCGCCGACGCGAGGAGGGCCGGGTGACGCCCAGCGTCGCCGTCATCGGCGCCGGCTTCGGCGGCCTCGCGGCGGTCATCGAGCTCAAGCGCCGCGGTTTCGACGACATCGTGGTCCTGGAGAAGGCCGACGACGTCGGCGGGGTGTGGCGCGAGAACACCTACCCGGGCGCGGCGTGCGACGTCCCATCGCCGTTCTACTCCTACTCCTTCGAGCCGAACCCGCGCTGGCCGCACCGCTTCTCCCGCCAGCCCGCGATCCTCGACTACATCCACCACGTCGCTGACAAGTACGACGTGCGCCGGCACATCCGCTTCGGCACCGAGGTGCTGGGCGCGAGCTTCGACGAGGCCACGGGGAGGTGGACGGTCGAGGTGAGCCACGGCGAGCCGATCGTGGTGGACGTGCTCGTGTCCGCGGTCGGCCAGCTGTCGCGTCCGGCGTACCCCGCCATCGAGGGCCGCGACACCTTCGCCGGGGAGGCCTTCCACTCCGCGACCTGGGACCACTCGGTCGATCTGGCGGGCAAGCGGGTCGCGGTGATCGGCACCGGCGCGAGCGCGATCCAGTTCGTGCCGGAGATCCAGCCCGAGGTGGAGCACCTGACGGTGTTCCAGCGGTCGGCGCCGTACCTCATCCCGCGGCCGGACCGCGAGTTCAGCGAGCTGCACCACATGGTCTTCGAGCGGGTGCCGCTCACCGAGCTCGCCGAGCGCGGCACCTGGTACGGCCTGACCGAGGGCCTCAGCGTCGCGTGGGTCTACTCGCGGCCGCTCACCGCCGCCGTCCGGGCGTGGTCGAGGCGGCACATGCGCAAGCAGACCGCGGCGCGGCCCGGGCTGTTCGAGAAGGTGTGGCCGGACTACCCGATCGGCTGCAAGCGGATCCTGTTCTCCGACAGCTACCTGCCCGCGCTCGTGCAGCCGAACGTCGACCTGGTCACCGAGCGCATCGAGCGGATCACGCCGACCGGGGTGGTGACGTCCGGCGGCGTGGAGCACCCGGCCGACGTGATCGTCTGGGGCACCGGCTTCAAGGTCCAGGAGTTCCTGGCGCCGATGTCCATCCGCGGACCGGGAGGCCGCGATCTGCACGAGGAGTGGCAGGCCGGCCCGCGCGCCTACTACGGCATGACCGTGCCGCGCTTCCCGAGCCTGTTCGTGATGTACGGCCCGAACACCAACACCGGCGGCGGCTCGATCATCTACTTCCTCGAGACGCAGGCGCGCTACCTGGGCGAGTACGTCGCCCACCTGGCCGAGGTCGGCAAGCCGCTCGCGGTCAGGCCCGAGGTGGAGGCGGCGTACGACGACCGCATCCAGGCCGAGCTGGCCACGAGCGTGTGGAGCCGGTGCTCGTCCTGGTACCGCCGCCCCGACGGGCGGATCACGGCCAACTGGCCATTGCTGGGGGTTCAGTACAAGAGGCAGGCGCGCTTCGACGCCGCCGACTACGAAGTGATGGAGCGGGTGGGGCAATGAGCAAGGGCTACGACTACGACGTCATCGTCATCGGATCCGGCTTCGGCGGCAGCGTGAGCGCGCTGCGGCTGACCGAGAAGGGCTACCGGGTCGGCGTGCTGGAGGCCGGCCGCCGGTGGAACGCCGAGGACCTGCCGAAGACGAACTGGAACGTGCGCAAGTCGATCTGGGCCCCACGGCTCGGGCTGACCGGTCCGCAGCGGATCAGCGCGCTGGGCAAGTGCCTGGTGTTCAGCGGCGCGGGCGTCGGCGGCGGCTCGCTGATCTACGGCAACACCCTCTACGAGCCGCTGCCGGAGTTCTACTCCGACCCGGCCTGGGGTGGGATCACCGACTGGCGCGAGGAGCTGGCGCCGTACTACGACCAGGCGAAGCGGATGCTCGGCGTCGAGGACAACCCGCGGGTCGGCCCCAAGGACGAGCTGCTGCTGCAGGTGGCACGCGGGCGCGGGGTCGCCGACACCTTCCACACCACCCAGGTGGGCGTGTTCTTCAACGAGGGCCAGGAGGGCGTCGAGGTCGACGACCCGTACTTCGGGGGAGCGGGCCCGCGCCGCGCCGGCTGCATCCACTGCTCGGAGTGCTTCACCGGCTGCAAGCACAACGCCAAGAACACCACCACGATGAACTACCTCCACCTCGCCGAGAAGAACGGCGCCGAGGTGCACCCGCTCACGACCGTCACCTCGGTGCGGCCCGACGGCAGCGGTGGGTACGTCGTGGAGACGGTCCGCTCGAACGGCAAGCTGCGCAAGGGCCGTCGTACCTTCACCGCGGAGCAGGTGGTCTTCGCCGCCGCCGCGCTCGGCACCCAGAAGCTGCTGCACCGCATGCGGGACTCCGGCACGCTCCCGCAGCTCTCGCCGCGGCTCGGCGAGCTCACGCGCAGCAACTCCGAGGCGATCATCGGCGTCACCAGCCGCAGCCGCACCGACCTGGCGCAGGGCGTGGCGATCACCTCCTCGATCCACCCCGAGCCGCAGACCCACGTCGAGGTCTGCACCTACGGCAAGGGGCACAACTCGCTGTTCCTGCAGACCGTGCCGATGGTCGACGGCGGCGCGTTCCGCTTCCTGCGGCTGCTGCTCACGCTGGTGCTGCACCCGATCGCCTCGATGCGGACCATGAACGTGCGCGACGCCTCCTCGCGCTCGGTGATCCTGCTGGTGATGCAGTCCCTCGACAACTCGCTGACCTCCTACCTCAAGGGCGGGCTGCTCAAGACCAAGCAGGGCACGGGTGTGCCGAACCCGGACTGGATCCCGGTCGCGCACCAGGTCGCGCGGGAGTACGCCGCCGCCGCCGACGGGGTGACCGGCAACATCGGCACCGACATCTTCAACATCCCCGCCACCGCCCACTACATCGGCGGCTGCACCATCGGCGAGACGGCGGAGGCCGGCGTGATCGACCCCTACCAGCGGGTCCACGGCCACCCCGGCCTGCACATCGCCGACGGCAGCGCGATCACCGCCAACCTCGGCGTCAACCCGTCGCTGACGATCACCGCCCAGGCGGAGCGGGCGATGGCGTTCTGGCCGAACCGTGGCGAGGCCGATCCGCGCCCGGCCCTGGGATCGGCGTACGAGCGGATCGGTGCGGTGCCCCCGGCCCGGCCGGCCGTCCCGGACTCCGCTCCCGGCGCCCTGCGGCTGCCCGCATGAGCGTCGCCGAGCTCGCCGCACTCGGCGACCGGGCCGACGTCGCCGAGGCGCTGGCCCTGTTCGACGCGCTGCCGGCCGTGCGCGCCGCGGACGTGACCGGCCGCTGGCACGGCCGGGAGATCGCGACCGGGCACCCGCTGGACGGCCTGCTGGTGCCGACCGGCTGGTACGGCAAGCAGTTCGACGACGTCGACCACGTCCACCCGCTGCTGTTCCGATCCGCGTCGGGCGACATCTACCCGGCGGATCCGCGCCGGATGCCGCTGGGCCTGGCCGGCCGGGTGCCGACGCACCTGGTCGAGCGGGCCCGTCCGCTCGCGCTGCGGATGCGGCCGCTGGTGCGCACCCGCCACCACTCCGCACGGCTGCGCGACGTCGAGCACCGCGGTGTCGTCACCGCCGCGATGGTGTACGACGACCTGCCGATCATCGACGTCTTCCGGGCCGTCGACGCCGACACCCTGCTCGGCGTCATGGACTACCGGGTCCACCCGGCGCCGTACTTCTTCGTCCTCCAGCGCGACTGACCCGCGAATCAAGCGTTCCGGCCCCGCGAATCAAGCCTTGTGGCCCTCCGAAATCGTGATCTCGGAGGGCCACGACGCTTGATTCGCGGGGCGGGGTGGGTCCGCCCGCGCTCAGGGGTGGAGGCCGCGGACCGAGCCGCCGATCTGGCTGGTGGAGCCGGTCCGCTCCAGGAACCGCTGCTGCTCGCGATCGCCGCGACGGGCGCCGCGGTCGAGGCCGCCGGGCAGCTGCAGCAGCGCCGACCGGAGGACGTTGACCGGGAAGCGGAGGGCGGGGTACCAGGGCAGGCCGAGCGGTGGGAGGCCGAGCTTGCGCATGGCGGCGGGCCCGAGGGAGGTCCGCGTGACCGAGAGGTGCTGCGAGCGGGCGATCCGTCGGCGTACTGCCTGGAAGCGGCCGAACTCCCAGCGCAGCGGGTCCTCTGCCATCGGGATCGCCAGCAGGCGGCTCGTCTCGTCGGGCCGCGCCAGCGCCGAGAGGACCGCGCACTGGTTGCGGACCGCCGCGCGGAAGCTGCGCGGCAGGAACTCCTCGTCGACGCCGATCAGCCAGCCCACGTAGCGGGTCAGGTGCGCGACGGCCTCGAGGTTGCGGGGGCTGTTGAACATGCCGAGCACCATCGAGGCCGTCACCGGGGCGATGAAGGTGCCGTGGATCGTCGCGGCCATGTCGGTCTGGTTGATCGGGAGGCCCCAGGCCGCGCTGTCCCAGTCGGACATCGCCGCGACGTGCCGCCGGACGAAGGAGTGGATCATCCGCACCCGGAGGGTCGACCGGAAGCCGCGGCCGCCCGGCACCAGGCCGCCCGGGGAGATGGTGTCCATGGCCCAGCGGGTCGTCTCGGCGAAGCGCTGGTTGGATCCCTTCTCCAGCGCGCCCGTGCGCAGCAGCGTCTGGTTGAAGCCGGAGAACAGGTAGCCGCCGTGCAGCGCGACGTCGCGGGCGACGTACAGGCCGTCGGCGCCGCCGCTGCGCAGCACGCGGGCGCCGCGGTCGAGCAGATCCCGGTCCACCCAGTCCGGTGTCCGCTCGACCTCCTCGAAGAGCGCGCGCAAGGGGGCGGGGGCGTCGGGCACCGTCGCGATGCCGTCCTCGAGCGCCTGCTCGAAGAGCCGCCTGCCCTCCGTCCCGCCGGTGGCCGTCATCCAGGCCACCACGTCGTCCATCAGTGGGTCGCCCTCGGTCAGCGCCTCGCCGTACCGGCGGAACTCGGTCTCGTCTGCCGGCCCGACGCGCAGCGTCCGGGCGAGCAGCCCGACCGCCGCCGGCACGGGCAGCGGGTGGTCCGGGTGCCGGGCCGGGATCTCGCGATCGGGCGACGAAACTGGATAACGCATGTATTCCAAACTAGGGACGTCGCTAGAGTGCTGTCAATGGCCAGGGCAGAGGTGGTGCGTCACTACGGCGGCGTGAGCGCTGACGAGCGGCGTGCCGAGCGGCGCCGCAGGCTGTTGGACGCTGCCCGCCGCCTGTGGGGCGAGCAGGGACCGTCCGAGGTCACGGTCCGCGGGGTCTGCGCGCAGGCCGGGCTCACCCCGCGCTACTTCTACGAGCAGTTCGACAACCGCGACGCGCTGCTGCTCGCGGTCGCCGAGGAGGTGCGCGAGCAGCTCGCGGTCACGCTGGTGCTGGCCAGTGAGGCCCAGCCGGGCGGCATCTGGGCCAAGCTGGACGCCGCGCTGACCGCCTTCCTCGAGGTGATCGCGGGCGACCCCCAGGTGCACCGCATCCTCACCAGCGACCCCTCCAGCGTGCCCGGTCTGGCCCAGCAGCAGGTCGCGGCGTCCAACCGGATCGTCGAGCTGGTCATGGAGAACACCGCGCGCCTGCTGGACCGGGTGCCACCGGCCGACGAGCTGCGCCGCAACGCGGTCTTCGCCGTCGGCGGTGTCAACGGCCTGATCGCCGACTGGCTCCCGCACCGCACCGAGTCGCCGGCCGAGCTGGCCGCGACCGCCACCCGGCTGTGCCGGGCGGTGGTCACGGGCATCGACCGGCGCTCCTCGTAGCGCCGGGCGCTACATGTCCTTGGCGCCGTCCAGGATCGCCTGGCGCAGCCGCGGGTAGGTGCCGCAGCGGCAGATGTTGCGCAGCTTGTCGAGGTCGTGCTCGGTGATCTCCCGCCCCTCCTTGTGGACCTTCTTCACCAGGTCCACCGCGGCCATGATCTGGCCCGGCTGGCAGTAGCCGCACTGCGCGACGTCGTGCTCGAGCCAGGCCTTCTGCATCGGGTGCAGCTTCTTGCCGACCGTCTTGGGCAGGCCCTCGATCGTGGTGATCTCGTCGTCGGGGTTGATCTTCCCGACGGGGACCGAGCAGGGGTTGAAGGCCCGGCCGTTGATGTGCGACGTACAGGCCTTGCAGACGTTGATCCCGCAGCCGTACTTCGGCCCGGTGATGCCGAGGACGTCGCGCAGGATCCAGAGCAGGCGGACGTCGTCGGGGGCGTCGACGGTGACCTTCTCGCCGTTGACCTTGAAGGTGTGCTTGGGCATCGGGGTGCTCCGATCAGTAGAAGGTCAGGCCGTTGGTGGGCGAGGCGGGGATCGGCGGGACGGTCGGCTTCACCGGGAAGAAGAGCGGCTTGCTGTGGTTGATCGGGAACTGCGTCGGCATCTTCCCCATCGCCCGTGCGTACGCCGTGGCGACCGCTCCCGCCGCGGCCGGTACGCCGAGCTCGCCGGCGCCGCCCGGGTCGTCGCTGGTCGGCGGCATGATGATGACCTCGACCTTCGGCGGGACGTTCCACTCGCGCGTGTAGGCGTAGTTGTCCCAGCTGGCCTCCTGGAAGAAGCCGTCCTTGAGGTGCAGCGACGAGGTCAGGACCAGCGCGATCGCGTCCATGATCCCGCCCATCATCTGGGCCTCGAGGCCGCGCGGGTTGACCGCCCGGCCGATGTCGACGGCGAACACGACCTTGGTGACCCGCGGCCCGGTGACGGCGTCGCGGACCTTGCGGCTCATGGTCGCGGTGGTGCAGTCGATCTCCACCAGGCACGCGGTGTGCGCGTGGTACTCGTTGTGGATCGCGATGCCCTGGGCGTGGCCGGCGGGCATCGACCGGCCCCACCTCCCGACCGACGCCACCTTGTCGAGGACCGCGACGCTGCGGGCGTTGTAGGCGAACTCCTTGCGGAAGGCCAGCGGGTCCTTGCCCATGATCTTGGCGATCTTGTCGACCGTCAGCTCGCGCGCCACCGCGGCGTTGGGGGAGTAGATGTTGCGCATCGAGCCGGTGTTGAACCCGGTCTCGACCTCGTTGAGCAGCTGGGTGGTGAGACCGAAGTTGTAGTGCGTCGCCTGGCTCAGCGCGTACACGGTCTCCGACCAGCCCAGGTCGCCGACCGGCAGCTGGGCCGAGAAGCCGGTGATGATCTCGCCGAGGCCGTGGCTGAAGTCGGTCTTCACGCTGGTGTGCCGCTGCTCGTAGGTCAGCACGTTGCCGCTGAGGATCGTGGCGCGGACCCGGGAGGTGGCCATCGGGTGCACGCGTCCCTGGCGGGCGTCGTCGGCCCGGTGCCACATCAGCCGCACCGGCTTGCCCATCTTCTTCGAGGCCTCGGCCGCCTCGAGCGCGGCGTCGTAGAAGAGCTTGCGGCCGAACGAGCCGCCGCCCTCGGTGACGTGCACCTTGACCTTGTTCGTGGGCAGGCCGACGAGCTGGGCGACCTTCTCCTGCGCGGTGATCGGGGTCTTGAACGAGCCCCAGATCTCGGCGGAGTCCGAGCGGACGTCGGCGACCGCGCAGTTGGTCTCCAGTGCCGAGTTGCCGGCGAACCAGAACGTGAAGGCGGTGTCGACGGTCTTCGCCAGGACGGGTACGTCGGGCACCACCATCGGCAGCTCGGCGCCCTTGACCTCCTTGAGGATGTCGGCGTCGGACTTCGTGCCGATCGTGCCGGGACCCCAGGTCACCTTCAGGGCGCGCACCGCGTCGATGCACTGGCCGAAGGTGCGGGCCCGGACCGCCACCCCGGTGGAGATCCTGACGACGTGCGTCACGCCCGGCATCGCGCGCACGGCCGCCGCGTTGTGGATCTTCACGACCTTGCCGTTGAGGGTCGGCGGCCGGCAGATCATGGTCGGCTTGGCGCCCTTGATCTTCAGGTCCATCGCGTACTTCTTCTGGCCGGTGACGGCCAGGTGCGCGTCGACCCGGCCGTGCGGCCGGCCGATCACCTTGTAGGCGCTCGGGTCCTTGAGGGTCGCCGACGACGCGGAGGCCGACTCGGCGCGCGCGGCCACCGCCAGCGAGCCGTAGCTGAGCTTGGCGCCGCCGGGGCGGACGACGTACCCGTTGCTGGTGTGGAGGGTCGAGGCGCTCACGCCCCACTTCTTCGCGGCCGCCTCGACCAGCCGCTCGCGCGCGATGGCGGCGGCGGTGCGGATCGGGCGGTAGGTGGAGTACGTCGTGTTCGAGCCGCCGGTGATCTGGTTGTACATCAGCTCCGGGCGGGCCGGCGCCAGCGTCACCCTCACGTGGCTCATCGGCATGTCCAGCTCCTCGGCGATGAGCATCGCCGTGGAGGTCGTGATGCCCTGGCCGACCTCGGCGCGCGGCAGGGCGAAGTGCGCGATGCCGTCGGTGTCGACGGTCAGCGTGATCATGTGCGAGGTCGGTGAGGCGGCCGTCTTCAGCAGGTCGCTGAGGTCGAACAGCTCGGCGGGGCCGGCCACCGACGGCACTGCTGCCGCCGCCGGCTCGCCGGCGACGGTCTCGTCCAGGCCGAGCCGGACCGCGACGGCGAGGGTGGGTGCCGCGATCAGGTAGCCGACGAACCGCCGTCGCCCGACCTCCCCTCCGGCCGCGTCGGTCTCGCTGTGGTCTTCGGGCAGCACGGTCGTCAAGGCAACCTCCGAGGGAGTCGGTGCGGGGAGCACGCAACCGAGGTGTGACCGCGGTTACACCAGCAGCATAATGCGACCTACGCTCCCGGTACCTGGAGCCCGACCACAAGATGGGTTGGACGGCTCTACGCTGCCGGGATGGGCAGGTCGCTGGTCACCTCGATCGTCGCATCGGTCGAGGCGGGTCTCGACGAGATCGTCGAGACCTCGGTCGATCGGTTCTGGCACCAGGTGCCGGCGTACGCCGCGTCCGCCGACCCCGACCTGCGCGCGAACGTCACCATGCACACGCGCGCGATCTACGTCGCCGTGCTCGAGACGCTGCGGCAGGGCCGTCCCGCCGAGCGCAGCGACTTCCCGATCACCGCCGAGCAGGCGACGCTGCGGCTGCGCGCGGGCCTGGAGCTGGCCGACTTCCTCGCGGCGTTCCGCATCGGGCAGGTCACCCTCTGGGAGGGCGTGGTCGCGGTGGCGCGGTCGCCGCGGATGCGCGACGCCGCGCTCGGCGTCGCGACGCACCTGATGCAGGTGATCGAGCTGGGCAGCACGGTGGCGAGCGAGGCGTTCCTCGCGGCCCAGCAGTCCGAGCTCGCCGAGGGCGACCGGCTGCGCGGCGACCTGGTCGAGGACCTCCTGGCCGGCCGCGAGCCGGTGGGCCAGCGCGGTGCGCTCGCGCTCTCCTACGGCCTGGACCGCGCCACGCCGCTGGTGGTCGTCGTGGCGGTGCCGGACGGACCGCTCCGTCCGGGGCAGATCCTGCGGTCGGCGCTGGGCACGGTCCGCGCGGCCGTCGGCGAGGACCGCGGCATCGCCGTCATCCGGCAGGACCAGATCGTCGGGCTGCTGCCCGCCACCGGCGACGGCTCGCGGGCGGTGCGCGACCTGAAGCGCGCACACACCCAGGTCGGCCGGCAGGGGCTGCGCCTGGTGGTCGGGGTGAGCACGGTGCACCACGGCCTGTCCGGCGTACCTGAGGCGTACCGGGAGGCCGTCCTCGCCCGCGACTCCCTCGACGGGACGCCCGGGGTGCGGGCGCTGTCGATGCTGTCGACCCTCGACTACATGGTGCTGCGCGACGACCCGACGGCGCGGCGGCTGATCCGGCCCGAGCTGCGGCAGTTCGTCGAGGAGGACCTCGCGCGCGACGGCGGCCTGGTGCAGACGCTGATGGCGTACGTCGACGCCGACCTCAACGCGAAGACGGCCGCCGAGCGCCTGCACGTGCACGTCAACACGGCGTACTACCGGCTCGAGCGGATCTCCGAGCGGACCGGCTGCGACCTGCGCAACTTCCGCGAGCTGGAGGAGCTGGTGATCGCCGTACGGCTGATCCGGGCGGAGTAGCGCCCTCGCGCACAATGGACGAAGTGGCGCGTCCGGCATGCCCGAACTCGACAGATCGTCGTTGGTGTCCGGCGGCCTCGCCCGGGGAGGGTGGTGCGGTGAGCTCTGCAGCGCCCGGCACCGTCTTCTCCCGCACGCCCGCCGACCGCTCGGCCGTCGAGCACGCCCTCAGCGGTGTGCGGGACGCCTGCTTCTGGCTCGAGGACGTGCCCGAGCGGGTCGCCTACCCCTCGCTCACCGCGGACGTCGCGACCGATCTGCTGGTCGTGGGCGGCGGCTACTGCGGGCTGTGGACCGCGGTCGTCGCCAAGCAGCGCGACCCCCACCGCCGCGTCGTGCTGCTCGAGGCCGAGGAGGTCGGCTGGGCGGCGTCCGGGCGCAATGGCGGGTTCTGCGCGGCCACGATCACCCACGGCGAGGAGAACGGCCGCACCCGCTGGCCCGAGGAGTACGACGCCCTCGAGCGCCTCGGCCTCGCCAACCTGGACGCCATCGAGCAGACGGTGCGCGACTTCGCCATGGACGTCGACTACGAGCGCACCGGCGAGCTGGACGTGGCGATCGAGCCGCACCAGGTCGAGGACCTGCGCGCGAGCGGCGCCGAGCTGATCGAGGGCGACGACCTCCGCAAGCTGGTCAACAGCCCGACGTACCTCGCCGGGGTGCTCGACCCCGACGTGGCGATGGTGCACCCGGCCAAGCTGGCCGTGGAGCTGGCGCGGGTCGCCACCGACCTCGGGGTGGAGATCTTCGAGCACAGCCGCGCCACCGGGATCTCGGGCGACGGCCGGAGCGGGCCGGTGCGGGTCACCACGGCGCGGGGCGCCGTCACGGCCTCCCGCGTCGCGCTCGCGACCAACGTCTTCCCGAGCCTGCTGCCGCGCTACCGGATGTTCACCGTCCCGGTCTACGACTACGCGCTGATGACCGAGCCGCTGTCGCCCGAGCAGCTCGCGTCGATCGGATGGGACGGCCGGCAGGGCGTCGGCGACATGGCCAACCAGTTCCACTACTACCGGATCTCGAAGGACAACCGGATCCTGTGGGGCGGCTACGACGCCGTCTACCGCTACGGCCGGCGCGTCCGGCCGGAGTACGAGCGCCGGCCCGAGACCCACCGACGCCTCGCCGAGCACTTCTTCACGACCTTCCCCCAGCTCGTGGGGCTGAGGTTCACCCACCAGTGGGCCGGCGCCATCGACACCTCGACGCGGTTCTGCGCCTTCTTCGGGCTCGCGCTGCAGGGACGGGTCGCGCACGCCGCCGGCTTCACCGGCCTCGGCGTCGGCGCGACCCGGTTCGCCGCCGAGGTGATGCTGGACCGGCTCGCCGGCCTGTCGACCGAGCGCACGGAGCTCGCGATGGTCCGCACCAAGCCGCTGCCGTTCCCGCCGGAGCCGATCGCCTCCCTCGGCATCCAGACCACCCGGTGGGCGCTGGACCGCGCCGACCAGCACGGTGGCCGCCGCAACCTGTGGCTGCGCTCGCTGGACGCGATGGGCCTGGGGTTCGACTCGTGAGTCTGCCGCGGATGGTCGACGCCGCCGCCATGACGGTGCCGCACGACGGCGCGCTGGACGTGGTCGCTGGATCTCCCACGTCGGGTGCTGTCGCCCTCGGCCGGTTCGGCGAGGTCGAGATCGGGATCTGGGAGATCACTCCCGGCATCGTCCGCGACGTCGAGGCGGACGAGGTGTTCGTGGTGCTGGCGGGGGAGGGGGAGGTGCGGTTCCCCGGAGGGGAGACGATCGAGCTGCGCCCGGGCTCCGTCGTCCGCCTGTACGCGGGGGAGCGGACCGAGTGGGAGATCCGGTCGACGCTGCGGAAGGTCTACCTCGCCTGATCTTGCTGCGGGGCTGGTGTCTGGCGGCCGCACCGTAGCCGTGCGCCTCCCGCCGTCAAGGACGCTCACTTCGTTCGCGCCGCTGCGCGGCGGCCTTCGGCCGTCCTTGACTGCGGGGCCCTGGCGCACGGCTGGACGGCGCGGAGTCGGCACGGGCTTCGCCCGCGCCGCCGCTGCGCGGCCGCCAGCGGGGTCGGTGTCGGGTCGCTACGGACCATGGGTCACGTGGCCCATCGTCCGGAGCGGTGGATCAGGTGTGCAAGATCGCCCGCGGGGGAGATCGTGACGCCCTTTCGGGCTGCCGTGCCCGTGAAGATCACTCGTGCGGGCGATCTTGTACCTCTCGGGCGGTCAGGCCGGGCCTGGGCTGACCGCAGGACGTTAGGGGGAGTCCGCCCGGCACCACACGCCGGGCGGACTCCCCGAAGACGATGACCCTTCCGTGGCGGCCGCGTAGCGGCGGCGCGGGCGAAGCCCGTGCCGTTGTCGCGCCGTCCTGCCGCCCGGTAGGGACCCGGGGTCAAGGACGCGAAGCGCCGCGCAGCGGGGCGAGCGAAGCGAGCATCCTTGACGCCGGGGACCGGGCGGCTAAGGTGCGGCCGCCCGAGACCAGCCCCGTGCCCGAGCACCGCCGGAGGCTAGCTCTCCGGGAGGGCGGCGAAGGCCTTCTTCACGTCGCGGTACCAGCCCATCCCGGCGATCGGGCGCTTCCAGCGGCCCTTCATCTCGTTGCGGGCGGGGACGTGGGCCTCGTCGCCGGCGGCCACCATGTCCTTGAGGTGCTGGTCCTGCTTCTTGATCACCTCGTCGGCGGTGTCGCCGGAGAGCGCCAGGTCGCAGGGGCCGCCGAGCTGCTGGCAGGTCATCGTCTTCATCGTTCCATCCTTCAGGTCGGGATACCGGGGCTACCGGGGATACGCAGTGTCGACGCGCGGGACGACCGAAGTGTGACACCGGCGCTACCGTGCACAGGTATGACGGGAAAGCAGTCGTACGTCGACCAGGGCAAGGCCTACGAGCGGGACATGACCTACATCCCGGACAGGATCACCGCCGAGGGGGGACCGCCCCGCGACCAGCCCACCGACGTACCGCTGTGGCCGGTGGAGCCGGGTCGCTACCGGCTGATCGCCGCGAAGGCCTGCCCGTGGGCCAACCGCAGCATCATCGTGCGCAACCTGCTGGGGCTGGAGGAGGTGCTGTCCTGGGGCGCGCCCGGGCCCACCCACGACGAGCGCAGCTGGACCTTCGACCTCGACCCGGACGGCATGGACCCGGTGCTCGGCATCCACTTCCTGCGCGATGCGTACGACGCCCGCATCCCCGACTACCCCAAGGGCGTCACCGTGCCCGCGATCGTCGAGGTGGCCTCCGGCAAGGTCGTCACCAACGACTTCCCGTGGATCACCCACGACCTCTTCTTCGAGTGGCGCGAGCACCATCGCCCCGACGCGCCCGACCTCTGGCCGAGCGATGTCCGCGAGGAGATGGAGGAGGTGATGCACCGGGTCTTCACCGAGGTCAACAACGGCGTCTACCGCTGCGGCTTCGCCGGCTCGCAGGAGGCGTACGACCCGGCGTACGACCGGCTCTTCACCGCGCTGGACTGGCTCGAGGAGCGCCTGGCGACGCGGCGCTACCTGATGGGCGAGGCCATCACCGAGGCCGACGTCCGCCTGTTCACGACCCTGGCGCGCTTCGACGCGGTCTACCACGGCCACTTCAAGTGCAACCGCAACAAGCTCACCGAGATGCCGAACCTGTGGGGCTACGCGCGCGACCTGTTCCAGACGCCCGGCTTCGGGGAGACGATCGACTTCGACCAGATCAAGGCGCACTACTACGTGGTCCACCGGGACATCAACCCCACCGGCATCGTGCCGAAGGGGCCCGATCCGCAGGTCTGGCTGGAGCCGCACGGGCGCGCATAGGGCACGCTCCTCGGGGTACCGCTCGGGCCAGCAACCCCGACCAGGAGGTCCCGATGACCACGACTCCCGAAGAGCCGCTCAACGACGACGACATGCTCACCTCCGAGGGTGAGCCGCTGCCCGGGCAGGGCGAGTCCTACGGCGGCGGCGACGCCGACGGCACGGACGGCACCGACGGCACCGACGGCGACGCCACGGACGGTGACGGGACCGACGGCACCGATGGCGACGCCACGGACGGTGACGGGACCGACGGCACCGACGGTGCTGCCGGCTGAGTGAGCGCCCTCGAGCTGCTCACGGGGGACGCCCAGACCTTCCAGGACAAGGTCTGGGCGTCCCGCGCGCACGTCCACCGCACCGACCCCGACCGGCTGGTCGGCCTGCTCCGGCTGGCCGACGTCGACCGGCTGCTGACCGCCAGCGCCGTGCGGACGCCGGCCGTGCGGGTCGCACGCGACGGCAGCGTGCTGGAGGAGTCGACGTACACCCGCAGGGGCGCGAGCCTCGCCGGCAAGCCGCTGAGCGGCCTGGTCGACCCGCGCCGTGCGCTCGCGCTGTTCGAGGAGGGCGCGACGCTGGTGCTGCAGGGGCTGCACCGCTACCACGAGCCGCTCGCCGAGCTGGTCGCCCGGCTGGAGCTGGAGCTCGGGCACCCCTGCCAGGCCAACGCCTACCTGACCCCGCCCGGCGCCCAGGGCTTCGCGCTGCACTCCGACGCCCACGACGTCTTCGTCTTCCAGACCGCGGGCCGCAAGCAATGGGAGATCCACGGACCCGACGGACGTGAGGAGCTCACCCTCGAGCCGGGCGTCGCGATGTACCTGCCCGCCGGCACGCCGTACGCCGCGCGCACCGAGCAGGAGGTATCGCTGCACGTCACCGTCGGCGTCAACCAGCTGACCTGGCGCGGCCTGCTCCGGCGTACCGTCGAGAGCGCACTGGCCGCGGTCCCCGACACCCACCTGCCGGCCGGCTACCTGGATGAGCCCGACGTGCTCTCGGCCGGTCTCGCGGAGCAGCTCGCCGCGCTGGCCGAGCGAGTCGCGGCGGTGGAGGCAGGGGGCGCGGCCCGGGCGGAGGTACGCCGCTTCCTCACCACCCGCCCGACCCGGGTCTCCGGCGGCCTGACCGATGGACTCGCCCTGCGCGACGGGCTCACCGACACGACGGCGCTGCGCCGCCGCCCCGGGCACCCGTGCGTGCTGCAGGACCTGCCGGACGGTGGCCGGATCGAGGTGCTGCTCGGCGACCGGGCGCTGGAGGTGCCGGCGCGGCTGCGTCCCGCCCTCGAGGAGGTCCGCTCGCGCACCGAGCTCCGGCCCGCCGACCTGGCCGCGCACCTCGACCCGCAGAGCCGGCTCGTGCTGTGCCGGCGGCTGGTCCGCGAGGGGTTGCTCGAGGTTGTGGACTGAGTGGTGTCCGGCGACGCCCGATCGGCCACGGCGTTCCGGTGCGCACAGGACGCCCTGCACCGCGGGGAGGACCTGGCCGGCAGCGCGACCCACGTCCGGACCTGGCTGCTGCTCGAGCACACCGGACCCTGGGGCGCCACCGCGCTGCTGGACGCCCGGCTGCCGCCCGGGCTCGGTCCGGCGCTGCGTGACCTGGCGGCCGCCCACCGGGCGAAGGTGCTGCTGATCCGACGGCCCGGCGCGCGCCGGGACCCGGAGCGGCCCACCGTGCTGGCGGCGTACGCCGATCCCGTCGCACCCCGTCTCGAGCGCGGCACGGTCGCGGACCTGCGGGAGGTGCTCGACCTCGACCTGCCCGGCTTCCGCGACGGCGGGTCCACCGGCCTCGCGCCGTACGCCGGGGACGTGCTCGCCGTGTGCACCAACGGCCGCCACGACGCCTGCTGCGCCGAGCGCGGCCGGCCCGTCGCGCTGGCGCTCGCCCGCGCCCACCCCGAGCAGACCTGGGAGGTCTCGCACATCGGTGGCGACCGGTTCGCGGGCAACCTCGTGGCCCTGCCGCACGGCCTCTACTACGGGCGGCTGGACGAGGGGTCGGCACTCGATGTCGCCGCGGCCCACCTCGGCGGCCGGGTCGACCTGGGGCACCTGCGCGGGCGGTCGTCGTACCCGATGGCGGTCCAGGCCGCCGAGATCGCGCTGCGCCGGCGCGAGGGACTGGCCGGCATCGACGACGTGCGGCTGCTGCGGGCGCGGCGCGAGGGGACGCTGACGACGGCGCGGTTCGCGGCCGGCCCGGCGGCGTACGACGTGGTGGTGCGGACGACCACCGACGGAACCGCCCTGCTGACCTGCCAGGCCGCGCGCGCCAACCCGGTGCCCCGACACGCCATCGAGATTTCTCCTGTCCTTTCTTGATTCGTTCAAGATTATGCGGTTGACTGCGTGATGTGACGACGACCGACTTCGAGCAGCAGTTGCGGGGGGCGGACCTGCGGGTCACGCGGCCGCGGCTGGCCGTGCTCGCGGCGATCGGAGAGCGTCCGCACGCCGACACCGACGCGCTCATCGCGGCCGTCCGCGAGGAGCTGCCGGACGTGTCGCACCAGGCCGTGTACGACGTGCTCCGCGCGCTCACCGCCGCCGGGCTGATCCGCCGGATCCAGCCCGCCAACTCGGTCGCGCGCTACGAGGCGCGGGTCGGGGACAACCACCACCACGTCGTGTGCCGCACCTGCGGCGGGATCGCCGACGTGGACTGCGCGGTCGGGCACACGCCGTGCCTCACCGCGGACAACGACCACGGCTACGCCATCGACGAGGCCGAGGTCATCTACTGGGGCACGTGCCCTGCGTGCGCCACCGCAACTTCATGAGTTCCTCCAGCAAACCCCCATCGGGAAGGAAGCAGATGAGCAACACCGACGGCTGCCCGGTCGCACACGGCGGCAGCGAGAGCGAGAACCCGGCGATCGACTCGCCCCAGGCCCAGGTGCCGCACCCGCGCACCAACAAGGACTGGTGGCCCAACCAGCTCGACCTGTCGGTCCTGCACGCCCACTCGACCGCGGGCAACCCGCTGGGCGAGGACTTCGACTACGCCGCGGAGTTCGCCAAGCTCGACGTCGAGGCGCTCAAGGCCGACGTCGCCGAGGTCCTGCACACCTCGCAGGACTGGTGGCCCGCGGACTTCGGTCACTACGGCGGCCTGATGATCCGGCTGTCCTGGCACGCCGCCGGCACCTACCGGATCTACGACGGCCGCGGCGGTGCCGGCGAGGGCCAGCAGCGCTTCGCCCCGCTCAACTCCTGGCCCGACAACGGCAACCTGGACAAGGCCCGCCGCCTGCTGTGGCCGGTCAAGCAGAAGTACGGCCAGAAGATCTCCTGGGCCGACCTGCTCGTCCTGGCCGGCAACGTCGCGCTCGAGGACATGGGCTTCGAGACCTTCGGCTTCGCGTTCGGCCGCGCCGACACCTGGGAGCCCGAGGAGATCTACTGGGGCTCGGAGGACACCTGGCTCGGCGACGAGCGCTACGCCAGCTCCGAGGAGCGCCGGCTCAACGACCCGCTCGGCGCGGTCCAGATGGGCCTGATCTACGTCAACCCCGAGGGCCCCAACGGCAACCCGGACCCGCTGGCCTCGGCCCGCGACATCCGCGACACCTTCGGCCGGATGGCCATGAACGACGAGGAGACCGTCGCGCTGATCGCCGGCGGCCACACCTTCGGCAAGACCCACGGTGCGGGCGACGCCGCCCTGGTCGGCCCCGAGCCCGAGGCCGCTCCGCTCGAGGAGCAGGGCCTGGGCTGGAAGTCGTCGTACGCCTCGGGCAAGGGCGCGGACGCGATCACCTCCGGCCTGGAGGTCACCTGGACCGACAAGCCCACGCAGTGGAGCAACCGGTTCTTCGAGATCCTGTTCGGCTACGAGTGGGAGCTCACGAAGTCGCCCGCCGGCGCGCACCAGTGGGTCGCCAAGGACGCCGAGGAGATCATCCCCGGCCCGGCCGCCGACTCGCCCAAGCGCAAGCCGACCATGCTCACCAGCGACCTCGCGCTGCGCTTCGACCCGATCTACGGACCGATCTCGAAGCGCTTCCTGGAGAACCCCGACGAGTTCGCGCAGGCGTTCGCCAAGGCCTGGTACAAGCTGCTGCACCGTGACATGGGTCCGGTGGCGCGCTACCTCGGCCCGTGGGTCCCCGAGCCGCAGCTGTGGCAGGACCCGGTGCCGGCGGCGACGCTGGGCGAGCTCAGCGACGCCGAGCTCGCCGACCTCAAGGCGAAGGTCCTCGAGGTCGCGACCGTGAGCGAGCTGGTCAAGGCCGCGTGGGCCTCGGCCGCGAGCTTCCGCTCGACCGACAAGCGCGGTGGCGCGAACGGCGCCCGGATCCGCCTCGAGCCGCAGCGCGGCTGGGCGGTCAACGCGGGTGTCGACGCGACCATCGCCAAGCTGGAGCAGGTCCAGGCCGCCTCGGGCAGGATCTCGCTGGCCGACCTGATCGTCCTGGCCGGCACCGCAGCGGTCGAGAAGGCGGCCGCTGACGCGGGCGTCGACATCACCGTCCCGTTCCACGGTGGGCGCACCGACGCCACCCAGGAGCAGACCGACGTCGAGTCCTTCGCGGTGCTCGAGCCGCGCGGCGACGGCTTCCGCAACTACATCCGCCCCGACGAGAAGCTGCCGGTCGAGACGCTGCTGGTCGAGCGGGCCTACATGCTCGACCTGACCGCGCCGGAGATGACCGTCCTCGTGGGCGGCATGCGGGCGCTCGGTGCCAACGTGGGCGATAGCAAGCACGGTCTGCTGACCGACCGCGTCGGCGTACTGTCCAACGACTTCTTCACCAACCTGCTGGCCCCCGGCACGCAGGTGAAGGCGTCGGAGGGCGAGGCGAACGTCTACGAGATCCGCGACACCGCCACCGGCGAGGTCAAGTGGACCGCCACCGCCAACGACCTGATCTTCGGCTCCAACTCGCAGCTGCGGGCCCTGGCCGAGGTCTACGCGTCGTCCGACGCCGCCGAGAAGTTCGTCCAGGACTTCGCCGCCGCGTGGGTGAAGGTCATGGACGCGGACCGGTTCGACCTGCGCTGACTCACGTCGGGTCGTCATGCTGACACCGGCCTCACGGCCGTCGTCAGCATGACGACCCTTCGGGTTCTTCAGGCGAGCGACGCGATAAGGGCCTCGATGCGCCGGCGGATCTCGTCGCGGATCGGCCGCACCGCCTCGATGCCCTGCCCGGCCGGGTCGTCCAGCACCCAGTCCTCGTAGCGCTTGCCGGGGAAGTAGGGGCACTCGTCGCCGCAGCCCATCGTGATCACCACGTCCGAGGCCTGCACGGCCTCGGTCGTCAGGACCTTCGGCTGGTTGCCGGCGATGTCGATGCCCTCCTCGGCCATCGCGGCGACGGCCACCGGGTTGATCGCGTCACCCGGCTGCGAGCCCGCCGAGAGCACCTCGATCCGGTCACCGGCGAGGTGCTGGAGGTAACCGGCGGCCATCTGGGAGCGGCCCGCGTTGTGGACGCAGACGAACAGGACGGTCGGGCGGGTCATGGGGTCTCCTTGGGGTGCAGGAACGAGAGGAGCAGGTAGCCGAGGACCCCGCCGACGACCTGTGCGCCGATGAACGGCAGCACGCTGGCCGGCGCGATCCCCGCGAACGTGTCGCTGAGCATCCGGGCCACGGTGACCGCCGGGTTCGCGAAGGACGTCGAGGACGTGAACCAGTACGCCGCCGCGATGTAGCCGGCGACGGCGATCGCGATCGACTCCAGGTGGACGCGCCGCAGCGCACCGTGGATCACCAGGAGCAGGCCGACGGTCGCGACGACCTCGGCGAACAGGTGCGCCGGCGTCGCGCGGTGGTGGGTGGAGAACATGACAGCGGGCAGGTCGAACATCAGGTTCGCGCCGATCGCGCCGAGCACGCCGCCGACCAGCTGGGCGACGACGAGCGCCACGCCCTCGAGCAGCCAGACGTTGCCGCGGGCCACCTCCACCAGCGTCACCACGGGGTTGAAGGCCGCGGACACCGAGCCGAAGGCGATGATCAGCGCGACCAGCGCGCCCGCGGTGGCCAGGGAGTTCTCCAGCAGCTGCAGGCCGACGTCGCGGGGCGACAGCCGGCTCGCCATCACGCCCGACCCGATGACCGACGCCACCAGGAACGCGGTCCCGAGCAGCTCGGCGACGGCGCGACGGACCAGGTAGGTCATCGGGCCCCGCCCAGCAGGGCGGCCACGTCGGCGAGGGCGTCCCGGCGTACGGCGTAGTAGACCCAGGTCCCGCGCTTGCTGCGGTCCAGCAGGCCCGCCTCGTGCAGGACCTTGAGGTGGTGGCTGATGGTCGGCTGGGAGAGGTCGAAGGCCTCGTTCAGGTCGCACACGCAGGCCTCGCCGTTCTCGTGCGCGGCAACGAGGGAGAGCAGCCGGAGGCGGGCCGGATCGGCGATGGCCTTGAGCAGGGGCGCGACCTGCTCGGCCTGCTCCCGGGTGAGCGGTTCGGACGTCAGCGGGGAGCAGCAGGCGACCTGCTGGACCGGCGTGAGCTGCAGAGACTTCGACACCCATCAATATTGACATCCGTCGATGGTCGGGCGCAAGGTGAACATCGACAGTCATCGATACAGGGAGCGGGAGGAGGTGCGTGATGGACGGCTGCTGTGACGAGGATTGCTGCTCGACGGTTTGCTGCTGAGCGATCGCGTGGTCACGATGGACTGATGTCGCGATCCGCACTGCTCGGGCGGCCGGCGACCGATACCGCGGTCGCCGGCCGCTCGTGGACCCCGCGCGCGGTCCGCGATCGGTTCCCGTACCTGCTCGACCTGCGCACCGGTCTGGTGGTCTTCGTCGGGTTCGCCGCGTTCGCCCTGTCACCCCTCGGCCGGCACGTCGACGGCCTGACCTACCTGCGGCCGCTGCGGCCCGGGATGTGGGGCTACGGGGTGGTCCGGGGCTGCCTCGACCACATCGCCAGCCAGGGCGGCGAGGGCCTGGTGCTGGCCGCGCTCGTGGTCGCGCTCACGATCCGGATGCGCTCCAGCCTGCCGCTGCTCGTCGGCGGTACGACGGAGGCGCTGTTCTACTTCACCGGGCTGGTGAAGCTGCTCTTCGCCAAGGACGCGCCCCGGTTCGGCACGCCGTCGTACTGGGCCGGCGGGTACCTCCACCACGGCAAGTACGGCATGGCCTTCCCCAGCGGGCACACCTCCGAGGTCGTGCTCATCTTCGGCTCGTGCGTGCTGCTGCTGCACCTGGCGTTCCCCGGCTGGAGCGCCGCCCACGCCCGCCGGGTCAAGTCGGTGTGGATCGTGGTCGGCCTCAACGCGGCCGCGGTGTCGTGGGCGATCGGCACCCACTGGCTGACCGACCTGGTCGCCGGTGCGCTCTTCGGCGCGCTGATGCTGCGGGTGCTCGTCGAGGCCGTGTCCGGCGGCCTGCTGCCGGCGGTCGCGGGGCGGGTCGACCGGTGGGTCCGCCTGTCATCGGGGCGGGTGTAGCGGGCCGGTAAGGCGGCCCAGGACCGACCCCGCAGAGGACTGCCGCCTCAGGGCAGGTCGAGCAGGGAGGTCGGGTCGCCGACGTCCTCGAGCAGGTCCAGGCCCGAGCCCACCGGCGGGAGGCCCATGCCGTCGTCGACCAGGGTCGGCTCCAGCGCGGGCGAGGTGGACGAGATGGACGAGGTGGGCCCACCCGACGCGGTGGACGGGGCGGCCGCGGGCGGTGTGCTCTCGCCGACGACCAGCGGCCAGACCATGCGGAGCACCGCGGACAGGACCAGGCACCCGGCCGCGATGAGCAGGAACCGGTCCAGTGCGGCGGAGGGGGAGAGCAGTCCTTGCGAGGATCGGTACGCCGCGGGTGAGGCGATGACCGCGGCGAGCAGCAGCAGCCGGGCGTCGATGAAGGGGCGCGGAGCGGGCCGCGGGCGGCGTACGACGGCGACCTCGACGGTCTTCTTCTTCGCGCTCATCCGGCGGCCACCAGCTCAGCCCCGACTCGTCCCGATGCGGGCGGGCGCACGGCCACGACCCCGACCGACTGCACCTGCCGGGCGGCGCCCAGCTCGGTGTAGGCCAGGACGGGGAGCCGCTCGACGGCGGGGGCGACCAGGCGGCGTACGGCCAGCCGGATCTGGGGCGCGCACACCAGCACCGGCTGGAGGTTCTGGTTCTCCGCGGCCGTGGCGAGCTGCGCGAGGGAGACCAGCACGTGCTGCGCGAGGTCCGGGTCGAGCACGAGGACCGCGCCGGACTCGGTCTGCCGCAGGCCCTCGAGCAGGTTCTGCTCCAGGACCGGCTCGAAGCTGATGGCGGAGAGCACCCCGTTCGCCAGGTACGGCGCTGCCAGGGCCGGGTCGAGCGCGGCACGGGCCGCCTCGATCAGGCCGTCGCCGTCCTTCGAGATCGACGCCCGCACCGACAGCGCCTCGAAGATCCGGACGAGGTCGCGGATCGGCACGTTCTCGGCCAGCAGCGCCCGCAGGACCTGCTGCAGCTCGCCGAGCGACAGGTGCGACGGCGTGAGCTCCTCGACGACGACCGGGTGGGTGCGCTTGACGACGTCGGTGAGCAGCCGGACGTCCTCGCGGCCGAGCAGGCGGCCGGCGTGGTGGTGGACGACCTCGGCCAGGTGCGTGGTGATCACCGAGGCCCGGTCGACGACCGTGGCGCCGGCGATCTCGGCCTGGTGGCGCAGCTCGGCCGGGATCCACTTGGCCTCGAGGCCGAAGACGGGCTCGCGCGTCGGCGTACCGGGGAGCGAGCCGAGGAAGTCGCCGATCGCCAGGACGGTGCCCCGCGGCGCCTCGCCGCGCGCGACCTCGGCGCCGAAGAGGTTGATCGTGTAGGTGTTGAGCGGCAGCTCGAGGTTGTCCCGGGTGCGGACCGGCGGGATGACGATGCCGAGCTCGCCGGCCACCTTCCGGCGCAGTGCCTTGACCCGCTCCAGCAGGTCGCCGCCGGTGCGCTGGTCGACCAGGTCGATCAGGTCCGCGGACAGCTCCAGACCCAGTGGGTCGACCCGGATCTCGGCCGCCAGCAGCTCGGGGGAGTCGGGGTTGGCGGCCGGGGCGTCCGCGGCGTCGGCGGCCAGCGCGGGCACCGACTCGTCCACCCGGCTCGACGCGATGAGCATCAGCCCGCCGGCGATGAGGAACGGCAGCTTCGGCAGGCCGGGGATCAGGCAGAGCGCGACGGCGCCGCCGCCGGCGACCCGCAGCGGCATCTTGCGGGCCAGGATCTGGCCGACGATGTCGGACCCCATGTCTCCGTCGCTGACGGCGCGGGTGACGATCAGGCCGGTGGCGACCGACAGCAGCAGGGCCGGGATCTGGGAGACCAGGCCGTCGCCGATGGACAGCAGCGAGTAGGTGTTGATGGCGTCCTTGATCGGCATGTGCATCTGCGCCAGGCCGATGCCCAGGCCGCCGATCAGGTTGACCAGGGTGATCACGATCGCGGCGATGGCGTCGCCCTTGACGAACTTCGAGGCACCGTCCATCGCGCCGTGGAAGTCGGCCTCGGCGTGGACCTCGGCGCGACGGCGCCGTGCCTCGTCCTCGCTGATCAGGCCGGAGTTGAGGTCGGCGTCGATGGCCATCTGCTTGCCGGGCATCGCGTCGAGGGTGAAACGCGCGCCCACCTCCGCGACGCGGCCGGCGCCGTTGGTGATGACGATGAACTGGATGACGAGCAGGATCGCGAAGACGATCAGGCCGACGATCAGCGATCCGCCGACGACGAAGTGACCGAAGGTGCCGATCACCTTGCCGGCGTACCCGTCGAGCAGGACCAGCCGCGTCGCGCTGACGTTGAGCGCGAGCCGGAACAGCGTCATCACCAGGATGACGCTGGGGAACGCGGCGAAGTCGAGCGGCCGGTGGATGAACATGGCGACCATCAGGACGAGCAGCGCGCCGGTGATGTTGAGCGCGATGAGCATGTCGAGCACGATCGCGGGCAGCGGCACGACGAGCATCACGACGATCATCACGATGCCCATCGGGACACCGAGCTGGTGCAGCGTCTTCTTGGACACGGGCGGCCTCTGCAGTCGAGCGATCGGGCGGAGCGCCGTCCGTGGCACTGCGATGGGTCGCGCCGTCCTGGCGCTAGGGGGCTGATCGGCGTACGACGGTGTCATCTGAGGGTCGATCGAGTGGGCCGACCGGGACTTTGGTCGCGGCCGTCTACCGTGACGACATGCCCCGTACCGACGCACCGCTCTCCCCGACGCCGCGGACCCGGCTCACCCGTGAGAGGCACCACCAGGTCGATGACCGCGACCGGCTGCACGCGCTTCTCGACGAGGCCCTGATCGGGCACCTCGCGATCGACCGCGGCGGCTTCCCGGTGGCGATGCCGATCGCGTACGCCGTCGACCCGGACGGTCCCGACGAGGGCGGCACGATCTACCTGCACGCCTCGGTCGCGGCGGGCTGGATGGCCGGCGCCGCCGGCCGACCGGTGTCCCTGACCGTCACCGAGATCGACGGGCTGGTCGCGGCCCGCTCCGGCTTCAACCACTCGATGAACTACCGCGCCGCCGTGATCATCGGCGAGGCGCGCGTGGTGACCGGCGAGGAGGAGCGCGGGCACGCGCTGGACCTCATCGTCGACCACATGATCCCCGGCCGTGCCGCGACCCTGCGGCCCGCCACCCGCAAGGAGCTGGCGGCCACCCAGGTGCTCGCGCTGCCGCTCGCCGAGGCCTCGCTCAAGGTCTCCGAGGGCGACCCGGACGACGAGCCGGAGGACGTCGCGGCGGGCATCTGGGCCGGTGTGATCCCGGTACGCCGGACCGCGGACCCGGTCGTCCCCGACCCACGGGCCACGGGGCCGGTGCCGGCCGACGTCGCGGCGCGCGCGGAGGCGCTCGCGTCGATGGTTTGACCCGGCCGCTCCCGGGTTATCGTCCCGCCATGGCGATCCGTTCTCGGGCGGTCGTGGCCGCCCTCGCGTCCGCCGCCATCCTCACGGCGGGCCTCACCGCGTCCTCGCAGGCGGCGACCACCTCGCTCGCCTCCCAGCCGGCCACCGCATCGGTGTGCCGCTACGGCGACAACCAGCTGACCTCGATCGTGGCCAAGGGCCCCCGCGTGCGGGAGCAGGACTGGTTCCGCACCCACCACGTGCGCCAGCACTCCCGCTACCAGGCCGGCCTCCAGCGTCTGGTCGGCTCCTCCTGGACGACGGTCGACGGGTCCACCCAGAAGCGCACCCCGCTCCTCGCCGCCACCACGACCACGATGCCCCAGCTCACCCTGGCCGTGCCCTACCCGGCCGAGGGGCGCTACCGCGTCCTGACCGTGATCCGCTGGCTCAGCCGCAGCGGCAGCGTCGCCCGGACGCAGCGGATGGTGCTGGCCCACTACAGCAGCGGCACGTCCTCGTGTGCCGCGACGATCCCGGCGCCGACGGTGACGGTCGCGGCCAACGCAGGTCAGGTGTGGAAGGGCTCGGCGGTGGGCGGGTCGTTCACCGTGAGCAACCTGCGCGGCTCGGCGACGGCCTCGGTGGTCCTCTGGGGCCCGTCGCCCTGCGACGCCTGCAGCTACGACTCGGCCCAGTCGTTCCAGGTGCCGGTGTCGGGCAACGGCACGTACTCGCTGCCGACGGGGACGCTGTCGTCCTCGGGCGTGTACCGGTGGGCCGTGGTCGTCTCGAACGCCGCCCAGTCGAGCGACGGCGCCTGGTCGGGGGCGATGTACTCCCTGGAGGCCGTGAACTGGTCGCTGACGAGCCCCTCGGGCGACGCGAGCCTGAACCGGTCGGCGTCGGCTGGCCCGGTCCAGCTGCGGTTGAGCTTCGCCGGGTTCCACTACACGACGTCGGTCGACGAGACGGCGACCATCTGGGGCCCGTACGACACGCTCGCGGCCGCGGATGCGGCGGCGTGCACGGGTACCCAGCACAACACCGGCCCCACCCATTCCTTCCAGATCGGGTCGGGCGGGACGTCGTACATCATCACCGACGACCTGCACGCCTACGTGGGCAAGTTCTTCCGGGTCAGCACCGCGGGAGCGGTCACGTCGAACACGGCGATCGAGACGCTGACGACGCCCAAGCTCTGCTCCACGACCTTCCGCGTCACGAGCTGACCCCCACGCGTCAGGTCGCCCGTCGCCGCTTCCGCCGCGCCGCGCTGAGCACCTCGGGCAGCTCGTCGGTCTGGCGCGGGGTGCGGTGCTCGCCGCCGTACTGTCCCGCCGCGCGGCGCGACAGCACGTAGGCGAGCACCTGGGCGACGGCCGCCCAGAGCTCGCGCGGGATCTCCATGCCGACCTCGGTGGAGCGGTACAGCGCCCGGGTGAGCGGTACGTCGCGCACCATCGGCACCCGCTCCTCCAGGGCCCGCTCACGGATCCGTACGGCGATCGCGCCCGCGCCGCGCGCGACGACCCGCGGCGCGCCCCGCTCGGGCTGGTAGCGCAGCGCGACCGCGAAGTGGGTCGGGTTGACCAGCAGCACGTCGGCATCGGCGATGTCGGCGAGCATCCGGTTGCGCGCGGCCGCGAGCTGGCGCGAGCGGATCGCCGACTTCACCAGCGGGTCGCCCTCGGACTGCCGGTGCTCCTGCTTGATCTCGTGGTGCGACATCTTCAGCTGCTTGCCGATCCGGCGGCGCTGCATCGCGTAGTCGGCGGCCGCCATGACCAGCCCGGCGATGGTGACGGTCACCAGCAGGTGGGTGATCCGCGAGGAGGTGATCGAGATGACCGACTCGATGGGCACCAGCCCGCCGACCAGCGGCATCATCCCGCGCACCGTCTGGTAGGCGATCAGGGCGACGACGCTGGTCTTCGCCAGCATCTTCACGCCCTCCCACCAGGCGTGCGGGCCGAGGATGCGCTTGGCGCCGGCGATCGGGTTGAGCTTCTTCGCGCTCGGCTTGGCGAGCTTGGGGGAGAGGTAGAACCCGCCCTGCGCGACGGCTGCGATCAGGCTCACCGCCAGCACCAGCGAGCCGAAGACGGCCAGCACCATGATCAGGTGCAGCGAGTCGCTGCGCAGCAGGGTGAAGGCCACCGAGGTCGACGGGTGCGCCGCCGCGGTGAGGTGGGTGACCAGCATCGTCCGCACGTGCCCGGCCTCGAGGCGGAACAGCGGCCCGATCGCCATCGACACGACCAGCATCGAGAGCCAGGCGCCGAGCTCCGGCGTACGGGGGACCTGACCGTCCTTGCGGGCCTGCTTCTTGCGCTTCGCGGTGGGCTTCTCGGTCTTCTCCCCGCTGCCGCCCCCGCTCACGTGCTCACCCCGCCCCGCTCATCGTGGACAGCGCCTGGTTGGTGAGCTCGACGAGCCGGTCCGTCGCGCCGGGCAGCATCGGGAAGCACAGCCCGACGAGCATCAGCGACAGGCCGACCTTCGCGGGGTACATCACGTTCATCGCGTTGAGCTGCGGCGCGACCTTGGTCATCAGGGCCAGCGCGAGGTCGCACACGAACAGCACCGCGATCAGCGGCAGCGCGATCTGCAGCGCGGTGGTGAAGAACATCGAGAACGCCGTGGTCACGACCGCGGGCCAGGAGTGGATGTCCGGCATCCCGTCCAGGCCGATGAAGTTGAAGCTGGTGAGCAGCCCGCCGATCACCAGCAGGTAGCCGCCGGACACCATCATCAGCAGCACGGTCAGCATCTGGTGGAAGCGGCCGAAGACGGCGTTGGAGTTCATCGCGAGCGGGTCGTACGCCGCGGCCACGGAGAACCCGCCGAAGATGTCGATCAGTGAGCCGGCGGCCGCGACGGTCGAGAAGATCAGCATCGTCACGAAGCCCATCGCCACCCCGACGACGACCTGCGCCAGCACGGCGATCAGCAGCTCGGGAGTGGTGTTCGGCAGGTGCCGGGTCGCCAGCGTGGGCGCCATGTCGAGCGACAGCCCCAGGGAGAGCACGACCCGGCCGGTGACCGGGATGCCCCCGGTCGCGAAGGGAGGTACGACGGACAGCCAGCTGATCACCCGGACGCTGGCCAGCAGCAGGGCGATCAGTGAGGCGCCGTCGACGGAGATGGTCATGGGATGGTCATCGGAGGGTCATGGGTCGGTGGCCGATCAGGCGAGCAGCCGCGGGACCATCGCGAACAGGTTGTCGGTGAACGACATCAGCGTGTGCAGCATCCAGTTGCCGCTGAACAGCAGCGCCAGGCCGATCCCGATCACCTTCGGCACGAAGCTGAGGGTGAACTCCTGGATCTGCGTCATGGACTGGAACAGCGACACGGCGAAGCCGATCACCAGCGCGGTGGCGAGGATGGGCGCGGCCAGCTCCAGCGCGACCACCATGGTCTTGAGGGCGATCTCGATGATCGTGGTGTCGGTCATGGCTCAGCCCCCGCCGGCGTACGAGGCGACCAGGGACTTGATGACCAGGGCCCAGCCGTCGACCATCACGAACAGCAGCAGCTTGAACGGCAGCGACACCATCACCGGCGGCATCATCATCATGCCCAGACTCATCAGCGCCCCGCTGACGACCATGTCGATCACCAGGAACGGGATGAAGATGATGAAGCCGATGATGAAGGCGTCCTTGAGCTCGGACAGGATGAACGCCGGGATCAGGGTGGCGGTCGGAACGTCGTCGCGGTTCTGCGGAAGGTCGCGGTGCGCCACCGACGTGAGCAGCTCCAGCTCGTGGTCGTCGGTGTTGTCGAGCATGAAGCTGCGCAGCGGCTCCATCCCGTTGTGGAAGGCCTGGGCGGACGTCTGCTTGCCGTGCAGGTAGGGCTGGACGCCGTCGTGGTTCACCTGCGAGATGACCGGCGACATGATGAACAGGCTCAGGAACAGCGCCAGTCCGGCGAGCACCTGGTTGTTCGGCGTCTGCTGCAGGCCCAGCGCGTTGCGGGTCAGGCCGAGCACCACGAGCACCTTGGTGAAGCTGGTGCAGGTGAGCAGGATGGCCGGCAGCAGGCTGATCAGGGTCAGCGCGATCAGGGTGACCAGGCTGTTGCTGGGCTTGTCGGTCAGGCCGGTGAGGTCGACGGTGACGTGACCGCTGCCGGGGCCGTGCGGGCCCTTGGGCCCGGACGGCTTGGTGGGGTCGGCGAACGCGGCGCCGGCCGTCGAGGTGAGGATCAGGACCAGCGCACCGACGAGGCTCAGGGAGACAAGTCGGAGGGGTCTGCGCAGGGTCCCGATCATGACGCTTCGCGTTCCTCGGGTGGAGGGGGAGAGCCGGTGAAGACGGCCATGGTCTGCTTCCAGGTCGCGGGTGAGAGGAGGGAGCCGGAGAGCGGCGATCCGGAGCTGTGAGCCGGCACGGGTACGTCGAGAGGCTCCTCGGCCAGCAGGTCGTCGGGGTCGAGCTCGGCGAGCAGGCTGACCTGCTGGTCCGTCGTACCGACGAGGAGGACGCGGGATCCCACCGCCAGGACCGCGACACCGGACGAGCGGGTCAGGGACTGGCGTGCGACGACCTGCACGGTCGCGCCGGTGGAGGACTTGAAGCGCTTGTTGGCGAAGCGGGCCAGCAGGAACAGTAGGCCGACCACGATCCCGAGCGAGCCGATGAGCCGGACCCCGAGGCCGACCACGCTGGTGTCGGACATCAGACCGTGGCTGCCGCGTCGACGATCTCGGTGACCCGCAGGCCGAAGTCCTCGTCGATCACGACGACCTCGCCGCGCGCGACGAGGCGGCCGTTGACGAGCAGGTCGGCGGGGCTGCCGGCCGCCCGGTCCAGCTCGAGCACCGCACCGGGGGTCAGGGCGAGCAGGTCGCGCACCGTCATCCGTGTGCGGCCGAGCTCGACGGTGACCTCCATGTCGACGCCCTGCAGCATCTCCAGGCCGCGGACGACCGGGGCCGGCGTACCGAAGGCGGGGACGAAGGGCTCCTCGGACAGGGCGGCCGGGGTGTCCGGCACCTCCGGCAGGGGAGCGGCGGGCGCGAGCGGCTCGCCGGCACCGTCCAGGGTGGCCTGGGGGAGCAGGATGGCGGCCGCGATGCCGGTGCCGATGACCGGGATCGTGGTGAACTCCGCGCCCACCACGTCGGTGATCGAGAACGTGTCGGCGTCGGTGTCCAGCCGCTGCGCCGTGCGGGCGCGGGCGCCGAGCCGGGCGGCCGCGGCATCGAGCGCGGGCTGGACGGCGGCGGCCAGGTCGAGGGACCCCATCGGCGAGGAGGCGAGCGCGTCGACCAGCTCCTGGCCGATGCAGACCACCACGCAGCCGGGGACGCCGTCGAGCTCGGCGCGCACCGCGCCGGCGAACGCCGAGAGCACGTGCGGCGAGCCCGGCTGCGCGGGCGCCACGGTCAGCGCCGTCACCGCCGGCAGCAGGGCCGCGGTCGCGTCGGCGACGGACTCGGCGAGGTTCTGGTCGGTCATTGGTCCTCCGGAGGGGTGGTGACGATGAGCGCCGCGAGCCGCTGGCCGCGGGCTCCCGGGGTGGCGTGGGCGTAGGTGGAGCCGGCGAAGCTGACCTCGAGGGGTGCCGCGGCCGGGTGGGTCAGCCGCAGCACGCTGCCCGGCTTGAGCTCGGCGATGGCGGCGGGCGCCAGGTCGATCGGCCGCAGCCGTACGGCGACCTCGACCGGCACCTGCGAGAACTGCTCCTGCAGCAGCCGGGCCGAGTGCGCGCGCTGGGCCTTCTCGCGGTCGGAGACAGCGCCGTTGCCGCTGGCGTTGGCCAGGTGCGGCAGCAGCCCCGAGAACGGCAGGCAGACGGTGAGCCCGTGCGGCTGCTCGCCGATGCGCAGCTCGAAGGTGACCACGACCATCACGTCGGCCGCCCCCGCGACCTGGGCGAACTGCGGGCTGTACTCGACGCCCGAAACGGTCGGCTCCAGGGCCACGATCGGGGCGAGGGAGTAGCGCATCTCGCTGAGCAGCCGCTCGATGAGGCCGCGGATCACGCCGTCCTCGATCTCGGTCAGCGGCCGCTCGGGCTGCTCGTCGGAGCCGGGGCCGCCGAGCATGTGGTCGATGCACGACATGGTGGCGAACAGCGGGATCTCGAGCACCCCGGTGCCCGGGATCGGATCGGCCGAGAACAGCGTCATGTACGTCGAGGCACCGAGGCTGTCGACGTACTCCGCGTAGGTGCGCTGGGCGATCTCCACCAGCGTCACCGAGCACACCGTGCGCAGCGAGCTCGTGAAAACCGTGGTCGCCTGCCGCGCGAAGCCGTCGAACCCCAGCTGCAGGGTCCGCTGGTGCTCGCGGGAGAGCTGGATGGGTCGCCGGAAGTCGTACGGCGTCGGCTCGCTCGCACGCGGGCGGCGACGCGTCCGGCTGCCGGTGCCGGCGGTCGGGGCAGGGGTCACGTGCGCCACATCGGTGCCGGGGGTCGCCGGCTGAGCCCTCCTGGGACGAACTGGCCGAGGGTCCGTAGATTCCGGGACAACATCCCGGGTCGTCAGGTTGAGCGGGCCGGAATACGACCCGCTCAACCTGACGACCGCGCGGTGCGAGGGCTACTGCGTGACGAACTCGGTGAAGTAGACGTCCATGACGTCGCCGTCGTAGGCCTTCTCCAGGTCCTTGTCGAGCTCGTTGCGCAGCTTCTCGCGCTGGGAGCGCTTGTTGACCTCGGCGACCGGGAGACCGGAGAAGACGTCGATGGCGGCGTCGAGGGCCTTGCTGCCGTCGATCGGGTCCTTGCCCGCGCTCGTGGTGAGCTGCAGCGCGATCCCGAGCCGCAGGTAGTGCCCACCGGCGAGGTTGATCTGGATCGAGTCCAGGGGCGCGACGGCGCCGGGCTTCGGGGCGCTGGAGCCGCTGGGCTTGAGGAAGAACCAGTAGCCGGCGCCGCCGACGGCGAGGAGCAGGACGACGACGCCGATGATCAGCTTCTTCTTCGACCCCTTGGCGTCGTCGGTCGCGGTGCCCGCGTCGGGCTGCATGACGGCCGTGCTCATGACTTGCTCCCCATCTCGTTCTGCATCTGGTCGTACACCTTCTTGAACAGGGCGCGGGTCTCCGGCGGGGCCTGCGAGAGCACGACCACGTCGACGCGCTTGTTGATCTCCTGCGACCCGCTCAGCGACGGGTCCATCAGCGGCTTGGTGTGCCCGAAGCCGGTGGCCTCCAGGCGGCGGGCCGGGATCCCGTCGTGCTCCTGCAGGCGGCGCAGCACGTTCACCGCACGCGCGGCGGACAGCTCCCAGTCGGTCGGGTAGTACTTCGGGTGCACGTGCTCCTGGTTGGTGTGCCCGTCGAGCTCGATCGGCTCCGGCAGCTGGGCGAGCACGGGCGCGATGGTGTCGACCACGCGCAGGCCGCGGGCGGTGAGCGTGGCGACGTCGGGCTGGAACACGACGTGCCGCGAGACCAGGCTGACCACGAGACCGCGCTCGTCGACCGTCGCCTGCACGTCCCCGCGCAGGCCCTGCTGCTTGAGCGCGGCGTCGATCTTGCGCCAGACCTTGACCAGCCGGCGCACCTCGACCTTGGCGGCCTGCTGCTGGGTCTCTGCCCGCGCCTGGTCGATCTTGTGCAGGACCTGGCTGGCGGCCGCGCGCTGCGAGGCGGGCAGGCTGTTGATCAGCGTGTCGATGGGCGATGTGCCCGGCGTCGTGGCGCCCTCGTCATCGAGCAGCGGGCTGGACCCGCTGAGGATCGAGACCGAGTGGCCGAAGCCCTTCGCCAGGCCGTCCTTGAGCGCCTTGAACTTGGTCGCGTCCACGGTCGACATCGCGAACATCACGATGAAGAGCACCATCAGCAGGGTCACCATGTCGGCGTAGGTCACCAGCCAGCGCTCGTGCCCGCCGGCGTGCTCCTCGTGCTCCTCGTCGTGGTGGGCACGTCGCCGTACCGGCGTCTTGGTGGACATCACGCGGCCTTCGAGTCGGGCTCGGACGCGTCGGCCGGCAGCAGCGAGCGCAGCTTCTCGGCGACCAGGCGCGGGTTGGCGCCGGCCTGGATCGCGGCGACGCCCTCGACCGCGACCTCCATCCGGGCCCGCTCCAGCTCGCCGATGCGGACCAACCGGTTGCCGATGGGCAGCCAGATCACGTTGGCGCTCATGACGCCCCACAGCGTCGCCACGAACGCACCCGCGATGAGCGGGCCCAGGGTCTCCGGCGTGGAGAGGTTCTCCAGGACGTGCACCAGGCCCATGACCGTGCCGATGATGCCGATGGTGGGCGCATAGCCGCCGGCGTCGGAGAAGAACTTGGCGGCCTGCTTGTCGTCGCGGCGCTTGGCGCGCAGCTCGGCCTCGAGGATGTCGCGCAGCTCCTCGGGGTCGGTGCCGTCGATGGCCATCGTGACGCCCTTGACCAGGAACGGGTCGGGGATGTCCTTGACCGCGTCCTCCAGCGCCAGCAGGCCCTCGCGGCGAGCGCGCTCGGCGAGCTGGACCACCTGGGGGACCAGGTCGTTCGCGGGGGCGACCCCGGCGGTGAAGGCGCGCTTGAGGTTCTTCACCGCGGCCTTCGCGTCGGCCATCGAGCCGCCGGCCACCGTCACCATGGTGGTGGTGCCGAGCACCAGCAGGATCGGCGCGACCTCGACCAGGCTCATCGGGTTGCCGCCCTCGAGGACGTTCGCGACGAGGATGACGGCGAAGCCGACGCCGACCCCGATCATCGCTGCCGGGTCCTTCATCGGTCCTCCCCCCGGTTGTGGCGGCGGTCGGGATGGGTCGGTACGGCGGACAGGCGACCCGCGCCCATCGTCGAACCCGCCGGCGGGATGCTCGGCGGCACCGACGCGCTCTCGAAGAAGGCGGCGCGCGCCACGATCCGGGCGCGGTAGTCCAGCACCTCGGCGAGCACCACCTCGAGCGGCTCGCCGACGACGTACTTGGTGCCGTCGACCAGCGTGATCACCGTGTCCGGTGTGGCGTCGACGCGCTCGATCAGGTCGGCGTTCAAGAGGAACGCCGTGCCCGAGAGCCGGGTGAGCGTGATCATCGGCGCACCTCCGTGTGCGTTGTCGTTCGTGGTGGCCGTCCTTGGCCGGAACGCCCTCCCCATCGGCAACGGGGAGGGCGTTCTGAGCCTCACACGGGTCAGCGCTTGATGTTGACGAGCTCCTCGAGCACCGAGTCCGACGTGGTGATCACGCGGGCGCTCGCCTGGAACCCGCGCTGGGCGAGGATCAGGTTGGTGAACTCCTGGGACAGGTCGACGTTCGACATCTCCAGCGCGCCGGCCACGATCGAGCCGTTCGTGCCCTGGTTGGCCACGCCGAGCTGCACGGCACCGGAGTTGGCGGACTCGCGGAACTCGGTGTCGCCGATCTTCTGCAGGCCCATCGGGTTGGTGAAGTTGGCGACCGCGATCTGGCCGATGTCGCGCTGCACGCCGTCGGAGAAGACGCCGCGGATCTTGCCGTCCGAGGCGATGCTGTAGGCCTTGAGCTGGACGCCGGCGGGCAGGCTGCCGTTGATCATGTTCAGGTTGATGTCGACCGGACCGCCGGTGGCGGTGCCGGTCGCGTCCAGGGCGTAGCCCTGGACGGTCTTGCCGTCGGGCGCGACGAGGTTGCCGCTCTGGTCGAAGCTGAACGCCCCGGCCCGGCTGTACACGTCCTCCTGGCCGTCGCGCAGCACGAAGAACCCGTCGCCCTGCAGCATCAGGTCGGTCGAGCGGCCAGTGGTCTCGGCCGAGCCCTGGTTGAAGTTGAGGTTGGTCGCGGCGAGCTGGACGCCGAGCCCGATCTGGATCGGGTTGGTGCCGCCCAGGGTCGGGCTGCCGCCGGAGGCCGCGGTGAGCATCTGCGAGAGCGTGTCGGAGAAGACCGTCCCGCTCGACTTGTAGCCGACCGTGTTGGCGTTGGCGATGTTGTTGCCCGTGACGTCGAGCATGGTCTGGTTGGTGCGCAGGCCGCTGATGCCGGCGAAGAGTGAACGCAGCATGGTGTTTCTCCTTGGGTGGTGGTCCGGCGGTCAGACGGCCGTCGAGCTGGAAGGGGTGGCGCCCACGGACGTCACCGAGGTGAGGGGCACCGAGGCGCCGTCGATGGTGAGGGTCGGTCCGGTGGACAGGAACGAGGCGCCGCTGACGGTGCCCGTCTGCGTCGCGCCGTTGTCGTCGGTCCAGTGCACGGTCTGGCCGATCATCGCTCCGGCCCCGAACGCCATCTGCGACTGGACGAGCGCCGACATCTGGTCGGCGACGCTCGTCATCTTCTCCAGCGCCGTGAACTGCGCGGTCTGGGAGAGGAACTGGCTGGAGTCCGTGGGGTTCATCGGATCCTGGTACTTCATCTGCGCGACCATCAGTTGCAGGAAGGTGTTCTGGTCCCCGAGGCTGCTGGTGTTGCTGGTGGCCGCGGCGCTGATCGGGGTCGAGAACGGTCCGGTCACGCCCTCGGTGGCGGAGACGGTCATGGGGTGCTCCCTTGCTTCTGGCTGGGTCTAGAGGGTCTGGTCGAGGCGGCCGGCGGCGGTACGCCGGGGGGCGCCGGCCGGCGACGCCCGGTCGTCGGTCTCCGGCGGGGCCTCGGGGAGGTGGCGCTGCTCGTGGCCCGGCTGCCCGGACTGGCCCGACTGGCTGGACTGGCTGGACTGGCCTGCCTGGCCCGCGAAGCCCGAGGACTGGCCGAGCGACTGGCCGGGGGACTGGCCCGCGGACTGGCCTGCGGACTGGCTGGGTGCCTGGCCCTGGACCGAGATCCGGGTGTCGGTGGCGCCGGTGCGCTCCAGCAGCCGCTGCAGCTCCGGGGTGCTGCTGGACAGGGACTGCTGCACCCGCTGGTCGCCGGCGTCCAGGGTGACCCGGACCGAGCCGTCGCGGACCACCATGCTCACCCGCACCTCACCGAGGTGGGCCGGGTTGAGCACGATGGTGATCCGGTGGCTGCCCGGCGCGGTGGCCAGCTTGGTCACCTCGGGGAACACCTGGCGGGTCACCACCGTGGTGGTGCTGTCGCCCGAGGTCGTGGTGACGGTGCTGCTCGCGGTGAGGGCGCTGGTGGCCGCGAGCACGGGTGCGACGGGGTCGGTGCCGGACGCCGGGGCGGTGGCTGCGGGGGCCGCCGCGACCGCGAGTCCGTCGTTGTGGTCCGCCGAGACGCCACTTCCGGTGGACCGCGACGCGCGATTCGCGGCGGGGGTGGAGGGCTTCGGACCCGCGGTTCCCGGCAGGTTCTGCTCCCCGGGCTGTGCGAGGGGCTGTGCGAGGGGCTGCGCGAGCGGCTGTGCGACGGTCTGCGTCGCAGGTCCGGCCACGGGCGCGGTCGCGGCCGCCGCGGCGGGCCCGGCGATCGCGTCGGATCCGGTCGCAGCGGAGTCGGTCGCGCTCTCTTGCTTGCCGGCAGGCAAGTACTTACCTGCCGGCAAGCAAGCGGCGGCGGACCAGGTCGTGGCCGACCCCGCAGGCGCGACCGACCCGGGCGACCCCACGCCGTGCGCCGGTGACGGGACGGTGGTGAGGGTGGTGGCGGTCGGCGTCGCCGACGCGGCCGGGGACGCGAGGGGCGTCACCGGAGCCACCCCCGCCGCTACCCCGCCGAGCAGTGCGGCGAGCGCGGCGGCGAAGCCCTGCGGCGCGCCGGGGTCGGTGGTGTCGGTGCCGGGCTGCTGCCCGGTCGCCGTACCGTTCCCGGCCGGCCCGCCCAGGCCCAGCAGGGACGCCAGGTCGAGCTGGCCCGCGCCACCGGGGCCACCCGCACCACCTGCCGCGCCCGCGGCGGGCAGGGCGGAGGGGGTGCTCGGAGTGCTGGAGGTGATGTTCATGCGGCCACCCCGTTCTGCAGCATCGCCATGATGTCCTTCACGTAGTTCTGGGTCTCCCGGTACGGCGGGACGCCGTCGTACCGCTGCACCGCACCGGCACCGGCGTTGTAGCCCGCCAACGCCAGGTCGACCCGGCCGTCGAACTTGGTCAGCAGCGACTTGAGCAGTCGCGCGCCGCCGTCGATGGCCTGGGCCGGGTCGAAGGAGTTCGTGACGCCGAGGCCGCGTGCGGTCCCGGGCATCAGCTGCATCAGGCCCTGGGCCCCGACCGGGCTGACGGCCCGCGCGTTGAAGCCGGACTCCTGCTTGGCGACCGCCGCGATCAGCTCGGCCGGGACACCGGTCCGGGCCGAGGCGGCGTTCATCAGGTCGGCGTACGGGATCGCGGTGGACACCCGGGCCGCGATGCCCGGCGTCGACGTCGTGCCCGCCGAGGCCGCCGCGGCGTCCGGCGCCACCGACCCGAGGATCCGGCGGATGTGGGTGGGGGTCTCGTAGACGTCGCTGATCCGGCACTCCGAGCCGGTGTGCGGCTCCTCGATCATCTTCCCGCCGCCCAGGTAGATGGCCACGTGGTGCACGGGCGAGCCGAAGGCCAGGATGTCGCCGGGCTGCGCCTCGGCGAGGCTCCCCACCGCCGTGCCCTGGGTCGCCTGCTCGGAGGAGACGCGGGGGAGCGAGTAGCCGAGGTCGCCGTACACGCGCTGGACGAAGGCCGAGCAGTCCATGCCCTTGAGCGGGTCGGTGCCGCCCCACACGTAGGGCACGCCGAGGTACTTCTTGGCGTCGGCGACGACGTCCGTGCCGGCCACCGTGCTGCCGGGGGCGACGCGCGCCGCGCCGGCCACGCCGGTGTCGGGCGTCCCGGTCGCGGCGAGGGTCGTCGCGAAGTCGGTGGACGTCGCGGTCGGGTACAGCTGGCTCAGCTGGCTCTGGATCTGGGCGATCCGGGAGGTGACCTGGTCGATGCTCATCGGCTCTCCTGCAGTCGAAGCCAGCGCTGGGCGGCGATGTCGTCCAGCTCCGCGGCGGTACGCCGGTCCGCGGCTGCCCGGCGGCGCTGCGCGCGCTGCTCCAGCAGGTGCTCGACCGCGGCCAGGCGGGCCTTGTCGGTGGTCCACCGGCTGCGCGCGTCGGCGCTCAGGGTGGTGGCCGTCGAGGCGTCGACGGCGGTGGTGGCGATCAGGTCGCCGAGCATGCCGAGCGCGGCTCGCAGGCTGATCAGCTGGCCGGGCGTGGCGGTGGCGGGCACCTCGGCGGTGGCCAGCCGGGACCGGTAGCCGGAGAGCCGGCCGGTGATGGCGCGCTCCTCGGCGAGGGCGTGCTGCAGGCCGATCCGGCTGTCCTGCTCGCGGACGCCGCGGACCAGCTCGACCGCCTTGAGGCCGCGGTCCTCGCGCGCGCTCACGGGGCCACCAGCTCGTGCAGCAGCCGCCAGGTGTCGGCGGTCGGGGTGGCGTCGTCCATCGACTGGCAGAGGAAGTCCTCGATCCGCGGCAGCCGCGCGATGGCGGCGTCGGCGTACGGGTCCGCGCCGGCGACGTACGCACCGATGTCGAGGAGCTCCTTGACCGAGCGGTGCGCGGCGAGCATCCGGCGCAGCAGGCGCGCGTCGTGCTGCTGCTCGGGCGTGGTGACGGCGTTGGTGACGCGCGAGATCGACTCGAGCACGTCGATGGCCGGGAAGTGGCCCGACGTCGCGAGCTCGCGGGACAGCACGACGTGGCCGTCCAGGATGGAGCGGGCGGTGTCGCCGATCGGGTCCTGCAGGTCATCGCCCTCGACCAGGACGGTGTAGAGGCCGGTGATCGAGCCGGCGGCCGAGGTGCCGGCGCGCTCGAGCAGCCGCGGCATCAGCCCGAACACGCTCGGCGGGTAGCCGCGGGTCGCGGGCGGCTCGCCGGCGGACAGGCCGATCTCGCGCTGGGCCATGGAGATGCGGGTGAGCGAGTCGAGCATCAGCACGACGTCGCGGCCGGTGTCGCGGAACCACTCCGCGATCCGGGTGGCGGTGAAGCCGGCGCGCATCCGCTCGACCGCGGGTGCGTCCGAGGTCGCCACGACGACCACGGACCGCGCCATCCCGGCCGGACCGAGGTCGCCCTCGATGAACTCGCGGACCTCACGCCCGCGCTCGCCGACCAGGGCGATCACGTTGACCTGCGCGTCGGTGCCGCGGGCGATCATCGACAGCAGCGAGGACTTGCCCACACCGGAGCCGGCCATGATGCCGATCCGCTGGCCGCGGCCGCAGGGGACGAGCGCGTCCAGCGCCCGCACGCCCAGGCCGAGAGGCTCGTCGATGCGGGGCCGGTCCAGGGGAGCGGGGGCGTCGTTGTCGACGCTCACGGTGCTGAGGCCGGGCAGCAGGTCGAGCCCGGGGCCGCGGTCGATCGGGCGGCCCAGGCCGTCCAGGACCCGGCCCAGGAGCGCCTCGCCCACCCGGATCCGGAGCGGGCCGCCGGTGTTCTCGACCAGGTCGCCGACGCGTACGCCGGCGGTGGGCCCGAGCGGGAGGCAGATGGCCGCGCGCGGCCGGACCGCGGCGACCTCGGCCAGCAGCGGACCGCCGTCGGTGCGGACCGACACCAGGTCGCCGACCGCCACCCGGAGCCCCCGGACCTCCAGGTGCAGGCCGACCAGCTCGGTGACGGTACCCAGCCGCAGCGGAGCGACGGCGTCGTGCGCGCGCTCGATCACGCCGGCGGTGAGCACGCTCATCGGAGCACCTCGCGGACCCGCTCCAGCGCCGCGTCGATGCGCAGGTCGCTGACGGCGCCGTCGGCCTCGACCAGGGCGTCGACCGGCGCCAGGGACGGGTCAGGGACGACCCGCACCCCGCGCGCCAGCAGGTCCTGGACGACCGCGTCGCCCACGACCGACGGGTGCAGCGAGACGGTGGCGACGGGGGAGTCGGGCAGCACCGCCAGCACGCGGCGGACGGTGTCGACCGAGTCCGCCGAGCGGACCTCGCGGCCCACCAGCTCCTCGGTCAGCGCCCACGCGAGCCCGGTGGCCTGCGCCTCGATCGCGCCGGCCAGGTCGCCGAGCAGCCCCCGCACCTGCTCGGCCGCCTGGGCCAGGGCCGCCATCGCGGCGGCGTGCTCCTGGCGGCGTACGGCGTCCTCGGCGGCACGCGCCGCGGCCACCTGGTCACGCACGGCCAGCGCCTCGGCGGCGGCCGCGCGTCGGCCCTCGGCCCACCCCACGGCGTACCCCTGGGCCTGGGCGGCCTCGCGGGTCCGCTGGGCGAGGTCGCCGAGCATGGTCTCGGTGGCGGCGTCGCCGAGCACGGCCGCGCCGCCGCGCCGGGTCCACTCCCCGTGGCGCAGCTCCGGCATCTCGAGCCGGCGCGCCTCAGACGACGAACTCATCGTCGTTCCCGCGCCGGACCATGATCTGCCCCTGCTCCTCGAGCTGGCGGATCGTGCGGATGATGCTCTGCTGGGCCTCCTCGACCTGCGCGAGGCGGACCGCGCCGAGCATCTCGACCTCGTCGAGCAGGTTCTCGGCCGCGCGCTCGGAGAGGTTCGAGGTGATCTTGGAGCGGACCGTGTCGCTGACGCCCTTGAGGGCGAGGGCGAGCTCGGCGGTGTCGACCTGGCGCAGCACCTGCTGCACCGAGCGGTCGTCGAGGTTGACGATGTCCTCGAACATGAACATCCGGCTCTTGACCTCCTCGGCCAGGGCCGGGTCGAGGCCCTCGAGGCCCTCGACGATCTGCCGCTCGGTGGGACGGTCCGAGCGGTTGATGATGTTGACCAGGGGGTCGACGCCGCCGACCCGCGAGACCTCGGCGGGCTGCAGCATCGAGGAGAGCTTGCGCTCCAGGATGCTCTCGACGGTGCGGATGATCTCGGGCGAGGTGCGGTCCATGACCGCGATCCGGTGCGCCACGACGGCCTGCTGGTGCGCGGGCAGCCCGCTGAGCAGCAGCGAGGCCTTGTCGGCGGCCATGTGCGCCAGCACGAGCGCGATCACCTGCGGGTGCTCGTCGGCGATGAACCCCCGCAGCTGCGCGGGGTCCGCGCGGTGCAGGAACTGGAACGGCATCTGTACGGCGGCGGCGTGCAGCCGCTCCATGATCTCCTTGGCCCGCTCCGGGCCGAGGGACTGCTCGAGCAGCTGCTGCGCGAACCCGAACCCGCCCTGGTTGATGTGGGCGTGCGCGGTGATCATGTCGTGGAACTCGGTGAGCACCGACTCGGTCTCGCTCGCGGACACCGCGTTGAGCCGCGCGATCTCGCCCGAGATCGCCTCGACCTCGGCGTCGGAGAGGTGCGCCATGACCTGCGCGGCGCGCTCCTTGCCGAGCTGGATGAGCAGCACGGCGGCCTTGCGGACGCCGAGCGTGGCCAGCGCGCCGGGGGTGGGCATCAGGCTCATCGGGGCTCCACCAGCCAGCCGCGCAGGAGGGCCGCGACATCGTCGGGCTGCTTCTCCACCAGCGCGAGCAGCTCCTCGCGGATGCGGTCGTCCTCGGGGTCGACCGGCGGCAGCTCGAGGGCCGGGGCGGGCGCGTGGGTCTCGATCGCGACCCGCTCGGCGTGACCGGCGCGGACCTGCTCGATGAGGTACTCGGTCGCCTCGTCGCGGGCCTTCGCCCGGCGCCGGGCCTGCAGCCAGGCCAGGATCAGCATGATCGCGACCAGCGCGGCGAGGCCGGCGTTGCGGTAGAGCGCGCTCTGCGAGGCCTTGTGCTTGGCGGCGGCCGCGGCGGCGAGCTCGGCCGCTGCCTGCTTGGCGGCCGTCTGGTCGAACGGCAGCGAGGAGACGTCGATCGTGTCGCCGCGCTTGGTGTTGATGCCGATGCCGGACGCGACGAGCTGCTTGATCACCGCCGGCTGGATGGCCGCGGCGGTCGCGGCGTTGAGGACGACGCTGACGTGGAGGTCCTTGAGCGATCCGGGCGCCTTGACCCGGTTCTCCACGGTCATGCCGACCGGGTTGTCCTGGGTGTTGGTGTCGTTCTGGTACGCCGACGGGCCGCTGCTCGTCGACGCCCCGGGACCCATCTGTCCGTTGGGGCCGACCACGCCGCTGGCGGTGCCGTTGGCCCCGACGCCGTTGTAGTGCTCCTTGGTCCACGACTGCGACAGCGGCGGGGTGCCCTTCGGCGGCGCCTTGTAGGACCGCGTGACCTGGCTGGCCTGGTCGAAGTCGAGGGTCGGGGTCACGGCGATGGTCGAGTTGCCGGGGCCGACGACCGGGTCGAGGATGCCCTGGATCTGGGACTTCACGGTGCTCGCGAAGGCGGCCACGGCGGCGTTCTGGTTCGACGCGGTCGTCGTACCGCTGCCGTCGTCCTGGGCGGTGAGGACCTGGCCGGAGGAGTCGGAGACGGTGACGTTCTTCGGGTCGAGGCCCGCGATGCTCGAGGCGACCAGATGCACGATCGCCTGGACCTGGTCCTGGGTGAGCGTGGTGCCGGCGTCGGTGGCGACGAGGACCGACGCGGTGGTCGGCTGCTGCTGGTCGCTGAAGACCTGCTTCTCGGGGATGGCGAGGTGCACGATCGCCGTGCTCACGCCGTCGATCGCCTCCAGCGTGCTCGCGAGCTCGCCCTCCATCGCCCGCTTGTAGTCGGTCTGCTGGGTGAACTCGGAGGTCGACAGGCCTTCGCTGTCGAGGATCGAGTAGCCGGTGTCGGACGAGGACGGCAGGCCCTTGCCGGACAGGGTGATCCGGCTCGAGTAGACGTCGGACTGCGGCACCATGATCGTCGTACCGCCGCCGGTGAGCTTGTACGGGACGCCCTCCGACTGCAGCTCGTCGACGACCGCGCTCGCGTCCTGGCCGGAGAGGTTGGAGTACAGGGGCGCGTACGTCGGGGTCGAGGCCCACCGGAACACGAGGAAGGCGGCCAACAGCAGGGCGGCCGTGCCGATCACGACGACCGCCTTCTGCCCGGCGGTGAAGCCGAGGAAGGTGTCCTTGCCGCGGTTGAGGTACCGGATGCCCCGGTCGCGCATGGTGTCCATGTCAGATCAGTCCTGGTCGGTCCGGGCTCAGACCTGCATCTGCAGGATCTTGTTGAAGGCGTCGAGGGCCTGGTTGCGGACCGAGACGGTCAGCTGGGTGGCGACCTGCGCCTCGCTCGCGGCGATCGTGTAGTCGTGGATGTTGCTCAGGTCGCCGGTGGCCGCCTGGACGGAGAGCTTGTCGGCCTTGTCGGTGAGGCCCTCGAGCCGGTCCAGGCCGTCGATGACCAGGTTGCCGAACTCGGCGCCGTTGGTGCTCGACGTACCGGTGGGGCCGTCGATGCCGCCGGTCACGCCCTGGACGCCGCCCATGCCGGACAGGTCGGCGGGCGCGAGGTTGCCACCGGCGACGGAGCCGGCCGAGCCGAGGGCGTCGAGCGAGGGGAAGGAGATCGGGCTGATGCTCATCACTTCTGTCCGATCTGGAGGGCCGCGGAGTAGGTGTCCTGGGCGGTCTTGGTGACCTGGACGGAGGCCTGGTAGCCGCGCTGGGCCATCACCAGCTCGCCCATCTGGTCGGCGAGGTCGATGTCGGGGGCGCGGACGTAGCCCTGCGCGTCGGCGAGCGGGTTGTCCGGCTGGCTGACCACGAGGCCGGTCGCGTCGCCGGGCGCGTAGCCGGCCACGTCGACGCCGCCGTTCGGGTCGGCCGCGAACTCGACGTAGGTCGCCTGGAAGGCGGGACCGCTCGTCGGCCGGACCGTGTTGACGTTCGCGATGTTGTCGGCGACCGCGTCGAGCCAGGTCTGGTGGGCGCCGAGTGCGGTGTTCGCGATGGCGAGCGTGTCGAAGGCGCCCATCACATGGCCGCCACGGTGCGCATGATGTCGGCCCGGTTCGAGAAGGCCTGCCCGACGATCTGGTACTGGTACTGGGTCTGGATGGCCGCCATCTCCTCCTTGCGGAGGTCGACGTTGTTGCCGTTGGCGCCGACGGGGGTGTCGGTCGGGGTCACCGTGGAGCTGATGTCGCCGTTGGACTCGCCGCGGTCGATGGCCGCCTTGAGGGCCGTCTCGAAGTCCACGCTGCGCGCCCGGAAGTTGGGGGTGTCGACGTTCGCGATGTCGTCGGAGATGACGTTCTGGCGCTCGGCCAGGCCGTTGATGGCGGTGTGCAGCACGAAGCTGACGGCATCGGACGTACCGAAGGACACGGGCTTGCCCCTTGTTCGACCCGCCGTGAGGCGGGTGTTCGGTGCCGGTCCGTCGGCGGTGGCGAGCTGTCCCTAGCTCAGGGAGGTGTTCGGCCGGTGGGGGGCGGGGCTGACCCGCTCGGGACGATGGTCCCGCCAGCTCTGCCCCTTCGGGCCGAAATCGGCCCGCGTCAGACGAGGATGACCGAGAGCAGCCCGGACCCGTACCCGGCCACGTCCACCGCGAGGTCCTCGCGGCGGCCCAGGGTGAGGGCGTGCAGGCGGACCAGCGGAGGCAGCGGCGGGCCGGCGGGGTGCAGCTCGTGGAGGCGCAGGTGGTCCGCGCCGGCGACGTTGAAGACCGACGCCGCGATGTTGAGGACCTCGTAGAGGTTGTCCTTGAGGTTGTCGTCCAGCTTGCCGTCCTCGATCGCCGCCTGGGCGCCACCGGGCGGCACCAGGCCGAGCGCGGCACCGGCGTACGCCGAGAGCGGCAGGTCGCACACGATGGCGGCCGAGATGCGGAGGCTGTCGTCGACGTACACCGCGACGGAGGCGGGCGTGTCCGGGCCGGGGGCGTAGGGGCCGCTCGGGGTGAGCGTGACCGCGCGGTCGAGCAGCTCGGTGAGCAGGTCGCGCAGCTGCTTGGGCTGGGGCAGGTGGATCGGCACGGCGTACCCCTCAGAGGACCGAGCGGAGGGCGTCGTCGAACGCCTCCGGGGTGAACGGCTTCGCGATCAGGAACGCCGCGCCGGCCGACGCCGCGCGGGTCCGCATCTCCTCGGAGCCCTCCGACGTCACGAAGCCGAACGGCACCTGGGAGCCGCTCGCGCGCAGCGCGGACAGGCAGTCGATGCCGTTCATCTCCGGCATGTTCCAGTCCGAGAGGACGAGGTCCGGCGCCTCGGTGGCCACCATGGCCAGGGCCTCGCGGCCGTTCTCGGCCTCGACGATCTCGTGGCCGCCGTGGCCGGCCTGACGCAGGGTGCGGATGACGATCTGGCGCATCACGCGGGAGTCGTCGGCGATGAGGATCTTCATGTTCTTTCCCATCCGTGGGTTGGTGCGTTCCTGGGGAGCTGGTGGATCAGTGGCTCGGGGTGTGGACCGAGAAGCGCAGCGGCTCGTCGCGCCAGCAGGCGTCGTACCGGACGGCCTCGGCGAGCTCGGAGGAGTGGGCCGCGCGCCCGGCCGCCACCATCGGCAGCGACAGCACGCTGGGGCCGGGCATCAGGCTCTTCACGTTGCCGCCGACCATGTTGACCAGCTCGCCGACCGCGTCCGCGAGGTCCGCGTCGGCGGCGTCCTCGCCGGGCGGCAGCGCCAGCATCTGGGCGGTCAGCCGGGCCGCGATGTCCGCGGAGAGCTCGACGGTGATCGTGCCCTGCCACTCGCCGCTCACCGACACCGCAGCCGACCAGGTGCCGGGGGCGTCGAAGGGGGTGCCCGGCGGGACCGCGCGGGCGGTGAGCTCCTCGTCCTCGCCGAGCAGCGCGCGCCAGACCTCGTCGGCGACCCAGTGCAGGTCGTCGAGGGCGGGGGCGTCGTAGGTCTGGGCGGTCATGCCGCACCTCCGGAGGTGAGGCCGAGCAGCTCCAGCTTCTCGGCGATGGCGTCGGGCGTGAACGGCTTGATGACGTACTCGTGCGCGCCCGCCGCGAGCGCCCGCACGATGTTGGACTGCTCGCTCTCCGTGGTCACCATCATCAGCGTGATGTTGCGCCACGCCGGGTTCTCCCGGACCTTGGTGATGAACGTGTAGCCGTCCATCACCGGCATGTTCCAGTCGATCAGGCACACGTCCGGTACGACGCCCGCCTCCAGCTGGTCGAGCGCCTCGCGGCCGTTGCCGGCCTCGGACGCCTCGAAGTCGAGGCCGGTCACGACGCGGCGCAGGATGCTCCGCATCGCCCGGGAGTCGTCGATGATCATCGCGCGCATGGTTCAGGCTCCTGTGGCGGTCAGTCGGGCCCCGAGCGTGGGGACGGTGGTCGCGGCCGCCCGGTCAGGAACCGGGGCATCGGCACGTTGATGGGTCTGCACCCGCCCGAACTGCTCGCGCCGCCAGGCGGCGGCCAGGTCCGGTGGGAAGTCGAGTGTCGTCTCGGACGAGCCGAGCATCAGGTAGCCGTGGGGGGCCACCATCGGCAGCATCCGCCGCACGATGTCGTGCTTGGTGGCGGGCTCGAAGTAGATCAGGACGTTGCGCAGCAGGATGAGGTCGAAGGTCCCCATCCCGACGTACGGCGCCGCCAGGTTCATCTGCCGGGGGTGCACCCGCTCGCGGAGCCGGTCCAGGACCTGCCACTCACGGCCCTCGCGGGTGAAGTAGCTGATCAGCCGCGTGGCCGGCAGGCCGCGGTTGACCTCGACCTGGCTGTAGCGGCCCGCGCGCACCCGGTCCACCATCTCGGTGGAGATGTCGGTCGCGACGATCTCGTAGTCCCAACCCTGGGGCAGCCGCTCCTCGCACAGCATCGCGATCGAGTAGGCCTCCTGCCCGCTGGAGCAGGCCGCGCTCCAGATCCGGATCGTCCGGTTGGGCAGGATCGCGTTGGCGGCCTGCGCCGTGCGGGCCGCGATGATCGCGGGCAGCAGGTCGTCGGTGAACACCTGGTAGGGCGAGTTGTCGCGGAACCAGCTGGTCTCGTTGATGGTGAGTGCGTCGACGGCCTTGCGTCGTTCGACCGGGTCCACGGGCAGGCGGCGCACGTAGTCGTCGATGCTCAGCCCCATGGCCTTCGCCAACGGGGTGAGTCGCGCCTGGACCAGGTACTCCTTGCCGTCGTCGTACACCATCGAGGTCTCGCGCCGGACGAGGGCGGCGACCTGAGCGAAGGTGTCGTTGGTGGGGCTCACGCGACTTCCATCGGCGACCCTCTCAGGGATGTGAGCGGTCAGCCGATGAGCGCTGTGTGGATCCCATCCGAGTGGTCGTCGTCGACGACTCAGCGCTGGTACGTCGGCTCGTCACGACCGCGCTGCGCGCCGCTCCCGACATCGAGGTCGCGGGCGTGGCCCAGGACGGGCTGGAGGCCATCGAGGTGGTCGACCGGCTGCGTCCGGACGTGGTGACCCTCGACATCGAGATGCCGCGCCTGGACGGGCTCGGCGCGCTCAGCGAGATCCGGGACCGGCACCCGCGGCTGCCGGTCATCATGTTCTCCACGCTGACCGAGCGGGGCGCGACCGCGACCCTGGACGCGCTGTCCCGCGGTGCCTCCGACTACGTCACCAAGCCCTCCAACACCGGCCAGATCGCCGACGGCATCGCCGCGATCCGCGACCAGCTCGTCCCCCGGATCCGCGCGTTGGCGCGGATGCGCCAGATGACCCCGTCGCCCGTCGCGGTACGCCGCCGGCCGGCCCCGTTCGCCGGTCCGGCGGTCCGGGCGCTGGTCATCGGCTGCTCGACCGGCGGGCCGGACGCGCTCGCGAAGCTGCTGCCGGCACTGCCCCAGGACCTCGGCGTACCGGTCCTGATCGTGCAGCACATGCCCCCGGTCTTCACCACGATGCTCGCGCAGCGCCTGGACAAGGCGTCGCCGCTGACCGTGCGGGAGGCCGCCGACGGCGACCTCGTCGCCGCGGGGACCGTCCTGCTGGCACCCGGGGACTTCCACCTTCAGGTGAGCTCGGTCGGGGGAGTGGTCCGCGCCGCCCTCGACCAGGGCCCGCAGGAGAACTTCTGCCGACCCGCCGTCGACGTGCTCTTCCGGTCCGCCGTCTCGGTCTGGGGCGGCGGCGTCCTCGCCGTCGTCCTCACCGGCATGGGCCAAGACGGGATGGTCGGTGCCCAGCTGGTGGCCTCCGCCGGCGGGCAGACCCTCGTCCAGGACGCCGAGACCTCGGTGGTGTGGGGCATGCCCGGCGCCGTCGCCAGCGCCGGCCTCGCCGCCGGGGTGCTGCCGCTCGCGGAGCTGCCGGGCGCCATCACGTCGGCGGTGCGGGCTCGGCGGGAGAGCGCCGTCGGCTGAGCGCTTCTCCTCGGGGTTGGTCTTGGGCGGCCGCACCTTGGCCGTGCGCCTCCCGCCGTCAAGGACGCTCACTTCGCCCGCGCCGCCGCTGCGCGGCCGCCAGCGCGGGTGGGTGTCGAGGCGCTAAGGACTATGGGTCACCTGGCCCATCGTTCGTAGCGGGTCGCGGTGGGGTGCAAGATCGCCCGCGCGGACGATCGTGACGCCCTTTCGGGCTGCCGAGTCCGTGAAGATCACCCGTGCGGGCGATCTTGTACCTCTTGGGCGGTCAGGCCGGGCCCGGGTTGTGCCGCGGGAGGTAAGGGGGAGTCCGCCGGGCACCACACGCCGGGAGAACTCCCCGAAGAGGATGCCCCCTCCGTGGCGGCCGCGTAGCGGCGGCGCGGGCGAAGCCCGTGCCGTTGTCGCGCCGTCCTGCCGCCCGGTAAGGACCCGGGGTCAAGGACGCGAAGCGCCGCGCAGCGGGGCGAGCGAAGCGAGCATCCTTGACGCCGGGGACCGGGCGGCTACGGTGCGGCCGCCCAGACCAGCCCCGAAGTAAGAGAGGGATCAGGTCGCCACGTCGATGTAGACCGGCACCGTTGGTCGCACGGTCGCATCGGCGATCCGGCCCAGCACCCGCCGCTGGTCGCCGGTGGTCGACATCATCCCGGGGATGGCGTCGATGAGCGCCTGCTGGCGGCGCAGCAGCTGCCGCGCGCGGAACAGGAACTCGTCGGGCACCGGGCCGAGGTCGCCGGGCGGGGCCCAGGTCGCGAGGGCGCCCCCCAGGCGTCCTCGTACCAGCCGCTCGGCCTCGGCGACGTGGGTCTCCAGGTCGCCGAGCGCGGCGTCCCAACCGGTCACCACCGGGTCGTCGGCGCTCATGACGCACCTCCGGCGGCCTTGAGCGTGGCGGCCTTCCAGGTCTCGCAGAGGTCCCGCGCCACGATGAGCGCGTCCTTCGCGGCGGTCGGCTGGTGGGTCACGTTGGCCTGGATCAGCCGGCGCTGCAGGAACCCGTAGAGGGCCATCAGCTCGCGACCGGCCGGCATGCCCTCGACGACGAGGGACGACTGCAGCTCGGTGACGATCGCCTGCGCGTGGACGAGCTGCACGTGGGCGGCCTCGATGTCCTGCGCGATCAGGGCCCGCAGGCCGCGCTCGCAGTCGAGGACCAGTCGCTCGAAGAGCATGACCAGGAGCCGTGCGGGGGTGGCGGTGGCGACCGAGTTGCCTTGGTACGCCGTACGCGCGGAGAACTGTGTGCTGGACATGGCGAGCTCCTCAGCCCTTGTTGTTCTGCGACCAGCCGCCGTCCAGCGAGGACAGGGCGGAGGACAGCCACGACTGCTGGGACTGGAGTTTGCTCAGCGTCGTCTCGAGGTTGGTGTACATGGACTCCAGCGCCGTCTGCTTCATCGCGAGGCGGGTGTCCCAGGCGTCGATGTCGTCGTTCTCCGACGCGATGCGGTCGTTGAGCGACTTGATCGACTGACTGATGGTTCCGGATGCCGGCAGGCTCGCGCCCTCGGAGACCTTGAGGACCCGTGAGGCCCAGCCGGCGGTCCCGGTGAACGCGGCCTGTACGCCGGACGGGTCGGCCTGGTAGGCGGTCTGGAACTTGTCGGCGTCGAAGGTCAGGGTGCCGTCGCGGTCGATGTCGAGCCCGTACGACGCCATGGAGGTGCCGTCCTTGGGGAAGATCGTCATCCGCAGCGCGTTCACGACGCTCGCCAGGTCCTGGTTCCCGGCCAGGATCCCGGCGTCGTTGGACGAGCCGCTCGTGCTGGTGCCCAGCTGCGAGCTGTACTTGGTCTGCGCGGCGATGTCGGACAGCAGCTCGTTGATCTGCTTGACGAACTGGTTGACGCCGTTGGCGCGCGCGGCCCCGTCGTCGGCGACGGTGACCGCGATCGGCTGCCCGATCGGCGTCGCGCCGCCGAGGGTCACGGTGACGCCGGGCAGCAGCGAGGTGAGCGTGTTGCTCGACGAGCTCACCGTGATCCCGGCCCCGACCGACACCGAGGCGTCCGAGCCGGCGACCGAGACCGCCCCGCCGAGCAGCGTGCTCCCGTCGGAGGTGGCGACGGAGAGCGAGCCGGCACCCGTGGCGGCCGCCGAGATCAGCAGCCGCACCTGGCCGTTGCCGGCGTTCACGGCGCTGGCCTGCAGCAGCTTCGAGCCGTCGCTTCCGGTCGCCTTGTTCATGTTCGCGATGAGCGTGGACAGCTTGCCGTCGCCGGTGTCGACCGTGACGAGCGAGCCGTCGTTCATCGTGACCTGGAGCGTGGTGCCGGCGGTGGCGACGACGTCGGTGAGTGCGGCCGAGGTCGCGTAGCCGAGCTGTGCGGGGCTGGCGATGGAGTTGACCGTGATCGACAGGTTGCCCTGGCTCGCCGCGCTGGTCGCGGCCACGGTGACGGCCGTGCTCGACGAGGTCGTGGTGAGCTGGGTCCAGGTGCTGCCGGTCTTGAAGCTGTCCGAGGTGGTGCTGATCGCCGCGAGCCCGCTGTTGATCGACTGGAGCGCGCTGACCTGCGCCTGCTGGAAGCTGACGCGGTGCTTGATCGCGGTCTGCGGCGCCGACTCCACCGACATCAGCGAGCTGATGATCGCGGAGGTGTCCAGGCCGCTGGCGATGCCGCTGATCTGGAGGGCGCCCGTGGCGCTCGTGCTGGTACCACTCGTGGTCATCGACGACTCCTGTCGGGACTCAGGGGGAGAACGCACGAGTGCCGGTGGGGCCGGGGCCCCACCGGCACTCAGGTGCTACGCGTGACCAGGGGTCACTGCAGCAGGGACAGCACGCTCTGGGCCGACGAGTTCGCCTGCTTGAGCATCGACGTGCCGGCCTGCGACAGGATCTGGGTCCGGGTGTAGTTGCTCATCTCAGCCGCCATGTCGGTGTCCGTGATGGCGCTGTTGGACGCCTGGAGGTTCTCCTGGGTGACCGACAGGTTGTTGATCGTGTGCTGCAGGCGGTTCTGCACGGCACCGAGGTTCGCCCGGAGGGTCGACACCGACTGGATGGAGGTGTCGAGGTCGCCGAGCGCGGCGTTGAAGTTGTCCGCCGTCGAGCCGCTGCCGAGGGAGGCCGCGCCGCTGAGCAGCGTGCCGCTGGACAGGTCCACCGCGTTGGCGCCACCCGAGGTCAGGTCGACCTCGATCTGGTTCGACGTGCCGCTGGCCGAGCCGACCTGGAACTTCAGGTCCGCGGTGCCGTCGAGCAGGTTGGTGCCGTTGAAGCTCGTGGTGCTCTTGATCCGGTCGAGCTCGGCGCCCAGGGCCGTGATCTCCGTACCGATGTCGCCACGGGCGTTGCTGTCGTTGCTGTCGTTCGCGCCCTGGACGGTCAGGGTGCGGACGCGCTGCAGGATCGACTGCACCTCGGTGAGGGCACCGTCCGCGGTCTGGACGACGTTGATGCCGTCCTGGGAGTTGCGGACGGCCTGGCCGATGCCGTTGATCTGGGCGGTGAGGCCCTGGCTGATGGCGAGGCCGGCGGCGTCGTCGGCCGCCTTGTTGATGCGCAGGCCGGAGGACAGGCGCTCGACCGAGGCGCTCATCGACGTCTGGGTGGTGCTGAGGTTGCGGTACGCGGTCAGTGCGTCGATGTTGGTGTTGATGCGGAGGCTCATGGTGATTCCTTCCTGGATTCATTTGCCTGGGTTCTCGGAGCCCGTCCGTGGACTCCGTCGCGGTGTCATTCGGTCGGCGGCCGACGCGGTTGAGCCGTTGCGGCCGGGAATTTCCGGACGGGGCGGTGTCAGGTCCGCGCGGACCGGGCCGATGAGCACTCCGTGAAGATCTTCGTCTGGACGCGCGCGGGCCTCGGCAACGGCGGCTTCCACTACCGCGTGAACGCGCCGCTCACCGAGGCGGCGTGGCAGGGACTCGCCCGGTTCGACTTCGGCGCCCAGCTCGGTGTCGGCGCTGCGGTGGGGGCCGACGTGATCGTCGGCCAGGGGCCGGTCCAGAAGCTCGCCGACGCGGTCGAGGAGCTCAGCACGGTGGCGCCCCGCCCGAGGATCGCGGTGCTCGAGCACGACGACGACTACCTGAGCCCGCGGCCGGACAACCCGATGTTCGCGGCCGACAGGATCACCCACGAGCAGTACGTCGCGCGGGTGCTGCCCGAGATCCGCCGCTCGCTGGAGCGCGCCGACCTCGTGACCGTCTCGACGCCGTACCTCGCCGAGACCTACGCCCAGCACACCGACGCACCCATCGTCGTGCTGCCGAACACCATCGACGAGGTCCTGCTCGAGGTGCCGCAGCCGGTACGCCGGCCGGGCGAGCAGCTGCGGGTCGGCTGGGCCGGGAGCGCGACGCACGTCCTGGACTGGCGGGTGTGCGCCGACGGCGTGCGCTACGGGCTGAGCAAGGCCCGTGCCCACCTGGTGATGATGGGCGCCGACTTCCGCGGGCTGGTCGGCTACAAGGACGCGGAGTTCCTGCCGTGGGCCGGGTCGATCGACGAGTACTACCTGCCCCTGACGACCTGGCACGTGGCGCTCGCGCCACTGGCCGACGACGCGTTCAACCGCTCGAAGTCGGCGCTGAAGGCGCTCGAGGCCGGCGCCTTCGGCGTCCCGCTGGTCGCCAGCGACGCCGGTCCCTACCGGGACTTCGTGGTGCACGGCGAGACCGGCTTCCTCTGCCGCACCGACAGCGACTGGATGAAGGCGCTGCGCGCGCTGTCCCAGGACGAGGAGATGCGCCGGGCGATGGGCCTGCGGGCCCGCGAGGTGGCGCGCTCCTTCACCACCCAGGCGTGGGCGCCGCGGTGGATCGAGGCCTACCGGGCGGCGTACGGGGCGAAGTTCCCCGCCGACGCCGTCGTCCCCGCCTGAGGCGGGGCGGCGCTCAGTCGCCGTACTCGTGAGCGACGAACACCCGGCGTACCTGCTCGTCGAAGGCGTCGCGCTCGTCGGCCACGGCCGCGCGGTAGGACTTCTGCAGGTCGGCGTGGTGCTGCGGATCGGCGAGGACCGCCCGGATCCGCTCGGCGGCCAGCTCCGGCAGCTGCGGCGTCGCGTCCACCTTGTGCTCACGCGGCAGCGCTACGTCGACGTGGTACGCCGCCGATCCGCGGCGCGCCACCACGACCGTGGCGCCGGCCAGCGAGGCCTCCCGCGGGAGCCGGTCGCGGCCGGGGTGGTGGCCCAGGTCGAGGTAGATGGCGGAGCGCGACAGGGTCGCGGCGACCTCGTCGGGGGTCATGCCACGCAGCGGCACGAACTCCACGTCGGGCAGCTCGGCCTTGACCAGCTCGGTGATCACCGCGGCCTTGGACGGGTTGTAGGCCACCGTCCGGCCGCGCTCAGCCGGCGGCAGGCCGCCGTCGAAGCGCGACGCGTCGGTCCAGTCGGTGAGCGTGGAGCCGGTGACGCCGAGCCGGGTGAACAGGTAGCTCCAGGCGTACTGCGACTGGGTCAGGTGGCGCATGCTCCGCATCCGCTCGACGTCGAGCGGCTCGTTCTCGGTCGGTGCGTTGATGGTGACCTGCCAGGGGTCGCGGGACTGCCAGTCGGCCCGGAAGAACGGCGCGTTGTCGATGCTCAGCCACCAGCCGAAGACCTCGAGGTGCCGCCCGCCGCCGAGGCCGGCCAGGTAGACCTCCGGGACGACCACGGCGCAGCCGGGTGCGTCGACGACCGACGGCGACTCGGGGGCGTCGTACTTCTCGTAGTCGGGCACGCGCTGCTGGTCCCGGAAGCCGGGATGGGTCACCAGCGTCGCCTCCTGGCCGTTGCGGCGCAGGCTGTCGACGAGCTGGTGCAGCGCCTCGGGGCCGCCGGTGCGCAGCCCGCGCGGGTAGAAGACGTAGACGTGCTCGAAGGCCATGACCGTGCTCGTCAGCCGGCGACCTGGTCGACGGCGCGCAGCGGACGGACCGTGCCCTGCGCGTGCCGGGCGGCGACCGCGGCGAAGTAGGCCTCGCGGCGACGGTGTGCGACGCCGCCGGCCTTGCCGGGGACGGGCTTGACCAGGCCCGGCTCGAGGGCGTGGTTGAGGGCGTCGCGCAGCAGCACGAGCGCCTCGGCGCGCATCTGGGAGATGCGCGAGTCGGTGACGCCGAGCTCGGCCGCGATGTCGGCCATCGGACGCTCGGCGAAGAAGTAGTCCTGGACGACGATGCGCAGCCGGTCGGGCAGCTCCTCGATCGCCTCGCGGAGGTACTCCAGCTTCTCCGACTGCTCCAGCAGGTCCTCCGGCGACGGCGCCCGGTGGGGGACCAGCTCGTCGATCGGGGTGGTGGTCGATCCCTGCAGGGACAGCACCTGGGCGCGGGCGACGTCGTCGTCGTTCGCGGCGACCTCGTCCACGGTGAGGCCGGCGGCCTGGGCCACCTCTGTCGGCGACGCCGTGCGACCCAGCGCGTTGGCCAGGGCCGACCGGGTCTCGGACAGGTCGCGCGCCCGGCGGCGTACCGAGCGCGAGGCCCAGTCGATGGAGCGCAGCTCGTCGAGCAGCGCGCCGCGGATGCGGGTGGCGGCGTACCGGTCGAACGGGACGCCCCGCTCGGCGTCGTACGCACGGGCCGCGAGGACCAGTGCGGTGAGGCCCGCGGAGGTGAGGTCGTCGCGGTTCACGTGGCTCGGAACCCGGCCCATGGTCTCGCGGACGATGTGGCCGACGAGCTGCATGTGGCTGGTGATCAGCTCCTCCTCGCCGAGGGTCTCGACGGCGTTCCCGAGGGAGGATGCGGAGGTGTCGGTTGGCTTGCTCACACGTAGCACAGTGGGGCCGCCGGACCTGGTAGCGGAACGATTTCGGGACCCAACGGGTCCCTGTTCGGGCGAATTCAGGACATGGGTCCCTGCCGGTCCTAGTCAGAAGGTGCCGGGGTGACTAGTCCCGAGCGACCCGCGTTCATCAGGGCCGCTGACCGATCGCCGGGTTCTGCACGATCGTGCGAATCGCTCAGGTCCCGACGATCCGGAGCCGATCATTCCGGCGATGACGAACCGGAAAGGTTGACGACGTGGACAAGCTGTCCCAGATCCTCTGGCGCGAACGCGAGCTGCTCGAGCACCTCGCCTACGAGCTCGAGGTCGAACGACTGGTCCTGGCCAGCGGCCGCACCAAGTGGCTGGCCCGCGCGACCCGTGACATCGACGAGACGCTGTCGGACATCCGCTCCACCGAGGTCCTGCGCGCCGTCGCGGCCGACGAGGCCGCCGAGCAGCTCGGCATGACGCCGAACCCCTCGCTGGCCGGTCTCGCCGAGGCCGTGGGCGACCCGTGGCGGGGCATCCTGCTCGAGCACCGCGACGCCTTCCTCTCCGCCGCCCGCGAGATCGCGGAGCTGTCCGAGGAGAACAAGGGCCTGCTCAGCGCCGGCTTCCGCTCGGCCCAGGAGGCCCTCCTCTCCATCGGCGGCACGTCGACCGAGGGCTACACCCACGACGGCCGCTCCGTGGCCGAGGCGCCCCGCCGCCGACTCGTCGACAGGAGCCTCTAGTGACCGGCACCTTCTCCTCGCTGGGCTCCGCGCTGTCGGGCCTGCGCTACAACCAGGTCCTCATGGACACCGCCGGCAACAACATCTCCAACGCCTCGACCGACGGCTACGTCCGGCGTACCGTCCAGGGCGGCTCGGTCAGTGCCGGCGCGGTCGCGCTGTGGTCGACGTACGACGGACACGGCGACGGTGTCGCGGTCCAGAGCGTCGACCGTACGACGGACGCGCTGCTCACCTCCCGCGTCCGCCGCGAGCACGCGAGCCTCACCTACCTGACCACCCAGCAGACCGCGCTCAGCCGGATCGAGGACGGCATCGGGGAGCCCGGCGACAGCGGGGTGGCCGCCGCGCTGCAGACCTTCAACGCGTCCTGGCAGGCGCTCGGGAACAACCCGGGTGACGCCGCCTCGCGCCAGCAGGTCATCGGCGACGGGCAGTCCCTGGCACGGGCCATCAACGCCCAGGCCAACAACATCACCGGCGAGGAGGCCGACCAGCGGCTGCACCTGATGTCGAACGTCTCCGACATCAACACCGCGGCATCGGGTCTCGCGACGCTCAACCTGCACATCCTGCAGGGCGAGCAGTCCGGCCTCGACGTGAACACCCTCAAGGATCAGCGCGACCAGCTCGCCCTCAAGCTGGCGAACCTCGCCGGTGGCACCGTCAGCACCGAGGCCAACGGGATGTACGACGTCACGGTCGGCGGCACGCCCCTCGTGACCGGCCAGAGCGCCGGCACCCTGGTGATCGACACCGGGATCACCGCGAGCGGCGCGTCCGACGGCAACCCGATCACCTTCCGCATCGACGACGCCACCGGGTCGACCCCGGTCGGCGGCGCGCTCGGCGGCGAGGCGGGTGCGGTGACGGACCTGCTGACGACCACCCTGCCCGACTACAAGGCCGGCCTCGACGCGATCGCCCAGCAGCTCACCACGGCGATCAACTCGGTGCACCAGAGCGGCTACGACCTGGCGGGCAACCCGGGCGGCGCCTTCTTCACCTACAACGCCTCCGACCCCGCGGGCTCGCTCGCGGTGGCCATCACCGACACGAGCCTGCTCGCCGCCTCCGGCATCCCCGGCGGCAACATCGACGGGGGCAACGCCTACACGCTGAGCACCTCGACCACCGGGGTGAAGGACGCCTACCAGCAGCTGGTCAACGGCTTCGGCACCAAGGTCGCCGCGATCAACCAGCAGGCCACCAACCAGGTCACGCTCACCGACTCGCTCGACGGGTCCTGGGAGCAGCAGGCGGGTGTCAGCATCGACGAGGAGACCGTGAACCTGGTGACGGCACAACGCGGCTACCAGGCGGCGGCGCGGGTGATGACGACCATCGACGACATGCTCGACACGCTCATCAACCACACCGGTCTGGTCGGGAGGTAGCGATGGTCATCGGACGCGTGACCCAGCGGATGACGACGGCGCACTCGATCGACGCCATCCAGCAGACCCTGGGCCGGATGGCCAAGACCCAGGAGCAGATGGCGACCGGCCGCCTGCTCAACCGGCCCTCGGACAACCCCACCGACACCACGGCCGCGATGCGGCTGCGCGACTCGATGGCCGCGAACTCGCAGTACAGCCGCAACGCCACCGACGGCCTCGGCTGGCTGACCCGGATCGACTCCACGCTCGCCTCCGTCACGACGTCGGTGCAGCGGGCCTACACGCTCGCGCTCAAGGGCGCCAACAGCGGCAGCATGGGCCCGGCCGCGCTCGGCTCGCTGGCCGACGAGATCGACGGCATCCGCTCCAGCATGCTGGCCGACGCGAACGCGACGTACCTGAACCGGCCGGTCTTCGGAGGCGTGACCAGCGGGGACACGGCGTACGACACCAGCGGGACCTACGTCGGCACCACCGGCAACGTGACGCGCCGGATCGCCGACGGGGTCAACGTCAACGTCAACGTCGACGGCACCGCCGTGTTCGGCAGCGGCGCGAGCTCGGTCTTCCAGGAGCTCTCCGACCTCTCCACCGCGCTGCGGTCGGGAAGCGACGCCGGCATCTCGGCGGGCATCAGCGCGATGCAGGCCCGGATCGACACCGTCACCTCGGCGCGTACGTCGGCGGGCGTGGTCTACCAGCAGGTGCAGAACGCCGGCGACGCCGCGTCGTCCGCGCAGCTGCAGATGAAGTCCAGCCTCTCGACGCTGGAGGACGTGGACCTCGCGTCGGCCACGGTCAACCTGCAGAGCCAGCAGGTGGCCTACCAGGCGGCACTCGCCGCGACCTCCAAGACGATCCAGCGCAGCCTGCTGGACTTCCTGAGCTGAAGGGCACGTACGCGATGATGACGACCATGGTGACAGGGGAGACCGCAGCGCCGACCGACCTGGTGGAGGTGCCGGTCATCGACCTGGTCCGACCGCTGCCGGGGTTCCCCGACGACGACCGGTTCGCGCTGGTGCGGATGGACGAGGAGGGCGTGCTGTTCGGCTTCCGCTCGCTGGGCGGGTCCGGGCTGGAGTTCGTCGTCGTCCCGCCGGCGACCTTCCGGTCCGACTACGCGCCGGAGATCGGCGACGACGTGGTCGAGGACCTCGCGATCACCGACGCCGACGACGTGATGGTGTTCGTGCTGGTGCGTGCCGGGGCCTCGCTGGCCGACACCACGATCAACCTGCGGGCGCCGATCGTCCTCAACACGGTGAACCACCGGGCGTGCCAGGTGATCCTGGACGACCCCGAGCTCCCCATCGCAGCGCCCATCGTCGGGTAACGTCGACCCTGTGCTTGTTCTTTCGCGTCGGGTGGGGGAGAGCGTCGTCATCGGCGACGACGTGACCGTCACGGTCCTGGAGGTGCGTGGCGACGTCGTCCGCATCGGGATCGACGCGCCGCGCTCGGTGACCGTCCACCGTGCCGAGCTGCTCGCCGAGCTCGCCGACGCCAACGCCGAGGCGGCCTCGCCGTCGCCCGATGCCGTCGCCTCGCTGACCGAGGCGCTCAAGTCCCGCAAGTAGCGGGGATCAGCCCCAGGCCGCCGGCGCGATGATCCACATCAGCTCGGCCGGACGCTTGGGGTCCAGGTTGCGCCACGTGTGCGGCTCGCGGCCCTTGAAGGTCAGCGTGTCACCGGTGCCGAGCTCGACCGTCGTGTCGACCATGACCACCTCGAGCCGTCCCTTGAGGACGTGGACCACCTCGACGTCGCAGTCCAGCGTGTAGAGGTCGTCGCCACCGGAGCCGCCGGCCTCGACCGTCGAGCGCACCACCTGCAGCTGCGGTTGGCCGCGCGGGGTGAGCAGCCGCTCGTCGACCCCGTCGCCCACCAGCAGGATGCCGGGGGCGTCCTGGGCGCGGACGACGTCGTACTCGGGCGCCTCGAAGAGCGAGCCGATCGGCAGCGAGAGCACCTCGCAGATCACCTGCAGCGTCGCGACGCTGGGAGAGGTCTCGTCGCGCTCGAGGCGGCTGAGGAAGCTCTTCGTGAGCCCGGCCGCGCCGGCCACGTTGTCCAGCGTCAGGCCCTGGCGGACCCGGGCGGCGCGCAGGCGCGCGCCGATGCGGGAGCGCTGTCCGGGCTCGGCGGAGACGGGCTTGACCATGCGGGAACCCTAACGGGCGGGCGACGCTGCGGCGCAGGAAGGGGGTTGACTAATACGACACTTCTGTCCACCATAGGACAACACGGAGTTGTGGTCCACCTCACTCCGCGACCGGCCCGCCCGACCCGAAGGACTGCCCGATGGAGACTGAAAACGCCGACACCGGCTTCGCTCCGGCGCCGCTGATCGAGGTCCGCTCGATCGACTGGGTGCCGCACGCCGAGCGCCGCGGCAAGCTCTGGCACCAGCTGCCCCTGTGGTTCACCGGCAACTTCCAGTACTTCTCGATCCCGATCGGCTTCATCGGCCCAAGCCTCGGTCTCCCGCTCGGCTGGACCGCGCTCGCCGGTGCGCTGGGCATCCTGATCGGCACCCTGTTCATGGCCTTCCACGCCTCGCAGGGCCCGCAGCTCGGCCTGCCGCAGCTCATCCAGTCCCGCGGTCAGTTCGGCTACCGGGGCGTGATCATCCCGCTCGCGGCCACCCTGTTCACCTACCTGGCGTTCAACATCGCCGACCAGGTGCTCGTCGGCCTCGGTCTGCACGATGCCTTCGGGTGGAGCGCGCAGGCGGTCGCCGTCGGCGCGGCGGTGATCGCGGCCGTGCTCGCGATCCTCGGCCACGACTGGCTGCACCGGGCGTTCCGCTCGATCCTGCTGCTCCTGCTCCCGCTGACGACGGTGCTCACCATCGGGGTCATCCTCGGCCAGGGCGGCGGCGCCGCGCCCGCCGATCCGGGGCACTTCACCTGGGTCGCGTTCATGGCGCAGCTGTCGGCCGCCGCGGCGTACAACATCACCTACGCGCCGTACGTCTCCGACTACTCCCGCTACCTGCCCGCGAACACCAAGCCGTCCGCGGTCATCGTGTCCGTCTTCGTCGGCGCCAGCGGCGCGGCGATCTGGCTGATCACGCTCGGTGCGTGGATGGCGACCCGGCTCGGTGCCGAGGACGGCCTGGCCGGCCTGCAGCTCGCGGGCAACAACGTGATCCCGCACCTGGGCAGCATCGTCGCCGCGCTGTCGGCGCTCGCGCTGGTCGCGACGATGGGCATGAACGCCTACGGCGGAGCCCTCACCGTGCTGACCGCCGTGGACTGCTTCCGGCCGTTCACCCCGTCGCGCCGGGCCCGGATCATCGCCATCCTCGGCCTCACCGTGGTCTGGTACGTCGTCGGCCGCTCGATCAGCGCCGACGCCGTCAACACCGTGTTCGTGGCACTCACGCTGATGCTCTACCTGCTGGTGCCGTGGACCGCGACCAACCTGGTCGACTTCTTCGTCGTCCGCCGCGGCCACTACTCGATCGGCGAGCTGTTCCGCGTCGACGGCGTCTACGGGATCTGGTCCTGGCGCGGCCTGGTGGCGTACGCCGCCGGCCTGGTCGCCGAGATCCCGTTCATGGTGATCAACCCGGCCGGGAAGCACCACTTCTTCGGCCCGGTCGCGAAGTCCCTCAACGAGGTGGATCTCGCGTGGTTGGTGGGCCTGCTCGTCACCGGCGTCGTCTACCTGCTGCTCGCCCGGACCATCGACCTGGCCGCCGAGGCCACCCTGCCCCAGGAGCCCGTCACCCTCGGAGAGGTTCCCGCATGACCATCCCCACCCCGCCCGTCGGCCCCGTCGACGCGTCCGTCGACCCGCGCTACAGCGGGTTCGCCACCTTCGCCCGGCTGCCCCGGCTCGACGACGTCGGTGATGCCGACACGGTGATCTGGGGCGTCCCGTTCGACACCGGCGTCAGCTTCCGCCCGGGCGCCCGGTTCGGGCCGGCCCACGTCCGGCAGAGCTCGCGGCTGCTGCGGCCCTACAACCCGGCGCAGGACAGCGAGCCGTTCGCCCGGGCGCAGGTCGCCGACGGCGGCGACCTGGGGGTCAACCCGTTCGACATCGGCCAGGCGATCACCCAGATCGAGGGCGCGGCACGGGATCTGTCCGGCACCGGTCGCAGCCTGGTGACGATCGGCGGCGACCACACGATCGCCCTCCCGCTGCTGCGGGTGCAGGCCGAGCGGCACGGCCCGATCGCGGTGCTGCACTTCGACGCCCACCTCGACACCTGGGACACCTACTTCGGGGCGCCCTACACGCACGGGACCCCGTTCCGCCGGGCCTCCGAGGAGGGGCTGATCGACCTCGAGCACTCGATGCACGTGGGCCTGCGCGGCCCGCTGTACAGCCGCCTGGACCTCGACGAGAGCGAGCGGCTCGGCTTCGCCGCCGTGCACTGCCGCGACTTCGCGCGCCAGCCGCTGGACGACATCATCAACCGGGTCCGCGCGCGGCTCGGCGACCGGCCGGTCTACGTCACGCTGGACATCGACGTGCTCGACCCGGCCTTCGCTCCCGGCACCGGTACGCCGGAGGCGGGCGGGTTGAGCAGCATGCAACTGCTGGAGGTCCTGCGGGGACTCGAGGGCCTCAACGTGATCGGCGCCGACATCGTCGAGGTGTCGCCGGCCTACGACCACGCCGAGATCACCGGCATCGCGGCCGCGCACACCGTCTACGAGCTGCTCAGCATCCTGCCGGGGCGCGCGTGAGGGCCCCGCTGACCGAGCGCGAGGTGCTCGCGGCGGCGGACGGGCTGGTCGAGGCGTTCGCGGCGACCGACACGGCGGCGTACTTCTCCTGCTTCACACCGGACGCCACCTTCGTCTTCCACCCCGAGCCGCACCGCTTCGACGACCGCGCGACCTACGAGGACGTGTGGCAGGGCTGGCTCGACGAGGGGTGGCGGGTCGTGTCGTGCTCCAGCACCGAGCGGCTGGTCCAGGTGCTCGGCGACACGGCGGTGTTCAGCCACCGCGTCCACACCGTCGTCGACGTGGAGGGCGAGCGGACGGCCACCGACGAGCGCGAGACGATCGTGTTCACCCGGACGACCGACGGGCTGCTCGCCGTGCACGAGCATCTGTCACCCGTGCCGGCTTAGCCCTCAGACGTCCCTCCCTGCAGCCGATCAAAGGCTGCGAAGGGAGGGACGCTGTGACCCAGAACGACGAAGACGCGGAGATCATCGCCGAGTTCCTCGTGGAGTCCCACGAGAACCTCGACCAGCTCGACCGCGACCTGGTCGAGCTCGAGCGCGACCCGAGGTCCCGGGAGCTGCTCTCGAGCATCTTCCGCACGATCCACACGATCAAGGGGACCAGTGGGTTCCTCGCCTTCAACCGGCTCGAGCAGCTGACGCACGTCGGCGAGACCCTGCTGTCGCGCTTGCGCGACGGCGTGGAGCAGATGTCCCCGGAGATCGCGGAGGCTCTGCTGCACATGGTCGACGTGACCCGTGCGCTGCTCGAGGCGATCGAGCGCACGGGAGCCGACACCGACCCATCGGTCGCGGTCGACCCCGTGGTGCAGGTGATCGAGCGGTTGCTCGCCGGAGATCCCGCGCCGGCGACCGCGACCGAGGAGCCTGCACCCACCCCTGCGACCGGCAGCGCCGAGGAACCCATCGAGGTCGGCGCCCCGGCAACCGTGTCCCCGGACGGGAGCGTTCCGGCGCCGCCGGTCGCAGGGGAGGGGACCACCACCAGCGACGCGGACGGCTCGCCCGAGGCCGACGCGGACGCGGACGCCGACACCGCGGACGTCCCGGAGCCGTCGGACGTCCCGGAGGCGTCGGAGCGGCCCGAGGGCTCGTCCGGCTGGGACGGCATCGAGCGCCGCGGCGTCCAGCCCCCGGAGGCCAGCGAGTCCGCCGAGCCGTGGGACGGGACGGACCGGCGTACCGTCGTCGACGCCTCGGTCCGCGTGGACGTGGACCTGCTCGACACCCTCGTCGACCTCGTCGGCGAGCTGGTCCTGACCCGCAACCAGCTGCTGCAGCGCACGCTCGCGGCCGGTGACGTCGAGCTGGTGCGCGCCAGCCAGCGGCTCGACCTGGTGGCCAGCGAGCTGCAGGAGTCGGTCATGAAGACCCGCATGCAGCCCATCGGCCAGGTCTGGTCCAAGATGCCGCGCGTCGTCCGCGACCTCGCCCACCAGCTGGGCCGCGAGGTCGAGCTGGTCATGGAGGGACACGAGACCGAGCTGGACCGGAGCCTGCTGGAGGCCCTCAAGGGGCCGCTCACGCACCTGGTCCGCAACTCGATGGACCACGGCATCGAGCTCCCGGCCGACCGCGTCGCCGCCGGCAAGCCCGCCAAGGGGACCCTGGTCCTGCGGGCCTTCCACGAGTCCGGCCAGGTCGTCGTCGAGATCAAGGACGACGGCAAGGGCATCGACCCGGAGAAGATCGCCGCCGTCGCGCTGCAGCAGGGTGTCGCCACCCGCGAGCAGCTCGCCCGGATGGACACCCGCGAGGTGCTCAGCCTGATCTTCCGCCCCGGCTTCTCCACCGCCAGCGAGGTCTCCAACATCTCCGGCCGTGGCGTCGGCATGGACGTCGTGCGCACCAACATCGAGCGGATCGGCGGCAGCGTCGACCTGCAGAGCGAAGCCGGGCGCGGTACGACGGTCCGGGTCCGCATCCCGCTCACCCTCGCCATCATCCCCGCGCTGGTCGTAGGGGAGGGGGCCGAGCGCTACGCGATCCCGCAGGCCAACCTGGTCGAGCTGGTCCGCCTCGAGGGCGAGGACCTGCGCCGCCAGGTCGAGCGGCTCGCCGGGGCGCCCGTGTTGCGCCTGCGTGGACGCCTGTTGCCCCTGGTGCATCTCGCCGAGGCGCTCGGCGGGTCCGTCGACAACGCCGAGGCCCTCACCGTGGTCGTGCTCCAGTCCGACGACACGCGCTTCGGGCTGTGCGTCTCCGAGGTGCACGACACCCAGGAGATCGTGGTCAAGCCGATCGGCCGCCAGCTCAAGTCGCTCGGCATGTACGCCGGCGCGACCATCATGGGCGACGGCCGGGTGGCGCTGATCCTCGACGTCGCCGGCATGGGCGTGGACGCCGGCATCGGCAGCGTGGTCGCCGAGTCGGCCGACGCGCGGACCGACGTCGCGGCCGACCTGGCCTCGTTCCTGGTGCTCGAGGTCGCCGACGGCCGCCGTGCTGCCCTGCCCCTCGGGGCGGTCGCCCGGCTCGAGGAGTTCGCCCTGGACCGGATCGAGCGCTCGGGCGCGGCCGAGGTCGTGCAGTACCGCGACGGCATCCTGCCGCTGGTGCGCCTGGCCTCCGCGATCGGCCTGCCCGACACCAGCCACCTGCAGGACCAGCTCAGCGTCGTCGTGCACGAGCGCGACGAGGGTGCGGTCGGCATCGTCATCGACCGGGTCCTCGACGTGGTCGACACCTCCGTGGTCCCCACCGAGGTGGGCCGGCGCAGCGGAGTGCTCGGCAGCGCGATCGTCCAGGAGCGGGTCACCGACCTGGTCGACCTGGCCGCCGTGGTGGCGTCGCTGGGAGGTGCGGCATGAGCAGCGCCGTACTGGACTCCCTCGCGCAGAAATACTGCACGTTCTGGGTGGACGACCTGTTCTTCGGGGTCTCCGTCGCAGAGGTCCAGGAGGTCCTCCGCACCCAGCCGATGACCCCGGTCCCGCGAGCCGCCGAGGCCGTGACCGGCCTGATCAACCTGCGCGGCCAGATCGTGACCGCGGTCGACCTGCGCGTGCGGCTCGGCCTGCCGCCGCGCGACCCAGAGACCCCGCCGATGAACGTCATCGTGCGCAGTCGTGGCGAGGTGGTCAGCATCCTCGTCGACGACATCGGCGACGTCATCGACACTGCCGGCATCGAACCCGAGCCGGTCCCCTCGAACATGCCGTTCCAGTTGCAGGAGGTCGTCTCCGGGGTCCGTCCCCTGACCGACTCGATCCTGCTGGTGCTGGACGCAGACCGCGCGGTCGACGTCTCGACCGTGCCCGACACCAGCGGAGGAAAACCGTGACCGAGATCCTCAACAGCCCGGCGTCCGCGAACGGCACCCGGCCGTCCTCGCGCGGCAAGTCCGCGCCCGTCGTGACGGAGGGCGTGGACCTGTCCCGGCTGCCCGACGTCCTGGAGTCCATCCCGACCCGCGTCATGCTGGCCGACCGCGACTTCACCATCACCTACGCCAACAAGGCCACGCTGGAGGGTCTGGAGAAGCTCCGGGAGTTCCTGCCGGTCACTCCGGAGGCGGTGGTCGGCTCCAACGTGGACATCTTCCACAAGAACCCCGCCTACCAGCGCGGCCTCCTCGCGACCGCGGACCACCTGCCGCGCCGCGCCTACATCCAGGTCGGTCCCGAGACCCTCGACCTCAACGTCGCCGCGATCCGCGACGAGTCGGGGGAGTACGTCGGCGCGATGGCCACGTGGGACGTCGTCACCGAGAAGCTGGAGCTCGAGAAGCGCGTCGCGCGGATCAGCTCGATGATGGAGAACTCCCCGACGAACATGATGTTCGCGGACCGCGAGTTCGTCATCCGCTACATGAACCCGACCTCGCTGGAGACGCTGCGCAAGCTCGAGCAGCACCTGCCGGTCAAGGCCGACGACGTGGTCGGCTCGAGCCTGGACATCTTCCACAAGACCCCGTCGTACCAGCGTGGCATCCTCGCCGACGAGAAGCAGCTCCCGCGTCGCGCGAACATCAAGGTCGGCCCGGAGACGCTCGACCTGCTGGTGAGCCCGATCCGCGACGACGAGGGCGCCTACATCGGCGCGATGGCGACCTGGGAGGTCATCACCGACCGGCTGCGCGACGAGCAGTTCCGCGCCGAGGCCGAGGCGGACACCGCCGCGGTCAACAAGCTGCTGTCCAGTCTCTCGGCGGCCAACGACATCGACAGCGCCGTCCAGACCGCGCTCGACACCGTGCGGGGCGAGTTCGGCTGGGCCTACGGCTCGTACTGGACCGTCGACCAGACCGACCGGCTGCTCAAGTTCGACCGCGAGTCCGGCGACGCCGGCCCGGAGTTCCGGGCCGTGACGCTGACCGCCACCTTCGCCGAGGGCGTCGGCCTGTCCGGCCGGGCGTGGGCGCAGCGCGACCTCTACTTCACCCAGGACATCGGCGAGATGACCGACTGTGTCCGCGCACCCGTCGCCCAGGCGGCCGGCGTGAAGTCGGGCGTCTGCTTCCCGATCATGGTCAACGGCGAGGTCGTCGGCACGATGGACTTCTTCGCCACCGAGACCCTGCAGCCGAGCGAGCAGCGACTCGCGGCGCTGCGCAACGTCGGGCGCCTGGTGTCCCAGGCGATCGAGCGGATCCGCCGCGAGGCGGACGACCGCGCGGCCGCCGCCGACCTGGCGACGAAGGTCCAGATGATCCTCGACGTCGTCTCGGCCGCCGCCACCGGCGACCTGACCCGCGAGCTCACCGTCGAGGGCGACGATGCAGTCGGCCAGGTGGCGGACGGCCTGCGGAGCCTGATGACCACGCTGCGCGAGTCGATGGGCAACATCGGCGGGACGGCGGAGACGCTGGCCGCCGCCGCCGACCAGCTGACCGGGCTGGCGCAGGGGATGGGCCAGGGCGCCGCGATGACGTCGGACCGGGCCGGCTCGGCCTCGTCCGCCTCGGTCCAGGTCTCCGCGTCCATCCAGACCGTGGCGACCGCCGCGGAGGAGATGACCGCGTCGATCCGTGAGATCGCCAAGAACGCGACCGAGGCGGCCACCGTGGCCACCGACGCCGTGACCGTCGCCTCCGAGGCGCAGGGCACCGTGGCCTCGCTGGGCGAGTCCAGCGCGGAGATCGGGCAGGTCATCAAGGTGATCACCTCGATCGCCCAGCAGACCAACCTGCTGGCCCTCAACGCCACCATCGAGGCGGCCCGCGCCGGCGACGCCGGCAAGGGCTTCGCGGTGGTCGCGAACGAGGTCAAGGAGCTGGCCAAGGAGACCGCCAAGGCGACCGAGGAGATCGGTCAGAAGATCGAGGCGATCCAGTCCGACACCCAGGGCGCGGTCTCGGCGATCAGCCGGATCGCCGAGGTGATCGCCCGGATCAACGACATCCAGTCCACGATCGCCTCCGCGGTCGAGGAGCAGACGGCCACGACCAACGAGATCGCCCGCTCGGTCACCGAGGCGGCGGCCGGCGCCAACGGCATCGCCGAGGACGTCACCCAGGTGGCCACGGCGGCCGCCGAGACCCGCTCCGGAGCCGAGGACACCCTCACCTCCGCCACCGAGCTCACCGGCATGGCCGGCGAGCTCAAGGACCTAGTCGCCCGCTTCCAGCTGTGACGACCTGAGACGCCCGGCGGCCGGACACACACGACCCCCCAACTGTGTCCGGTCGTCGGCCGAGACCGCCGTGCCCGAGGGGTCTGGCACGGCACAGCAAGGCCCCCGAGAGTCCGCTCTCGGGGGCCTTCGCGCATGCCTGGGGGTACGCCGGGTACGGGTCCTCATGAGCAATCCGAGTGTCAGCGCGACGATCGTGTTCGGCCTGTTCGCCTTCCTGTTCATCGGCGTGATGCTCGCGGCGGCCTTCGTGATCGACCGGCGGCGGGTCAAGGACGTCCACGACGCCATCCCGGAGCGGGTCGAGGGTGCGATGGCCTACCGCGAGGAGGAGCTCCACCGGGACGTGCACCCGCGCGAGGTCCACACGGCGGCCGAGTACGAGGCGCACCGGGACGAGCACGGCGAGGCGCACAGGGACCAGCAGCACCGGCACGGTGCTGCCTGAGCCCGGAGCGGGAGCTAGACCGCCGAGGCGATGTTGCGCGTGGGCGTCATGGGCGCCTGCGACGCGGCGGGCGCGGGCGACTGCGACTCGCGCAGGCGCACGGCGAGCAGGGCGGCCTGAGTGCGGTGCTCGAGCCCGAGCCGGGCCAGCAGGCCGGTGACGTGGTTCTTGACGGTCTTCTCGGCCAGGAACATCTTCTCGGCGATCTGCCGGTTGGTGAGTCCCTCGGCGATGAGGAAGAAGATCCGGCGCTGCTGCGGCGTGAGCTCGCAGATGACGTCCAGGGAGCGCTTCTGCAGCTCCATCTGCTCCAGCACGCGGGCGGCCACCGTCGGGTCGATGAGCGAGTGGCCCCCGGCGACCAGCCGGACGCCGCTGACCAGCGAGGCGCCCTCGATCCGCTTCAGCACATAGCCCGAGGCCCCGGCGAGGATCGCTGCGGAGATGGCGTCGGGGTCGTCCTGCGCGGTGAGGACCAGCGCCTTGATGCTCGGGTCGACCGCACGCATCTCGCGGCACAGGTCGATGCCGCTGCCGTCGGAGAGCTGGGAGTCCAGGATGACGACGTCGGGGCGCAGCTCGAGGATCTCGGGCAGGGCCCGGGCGTAGCTGCCCGTCTGTCCGACGACGACCAGGTCGTCGGCGGCCTCGAAGAGGCTGGTGATGCCGCGACGTACGATCTCGTGCTCGTCGACCAGGTAGACACGGACAGCGCTTGAGGGTTCCACGTCAGCGATTCTGCCTGCGGAAACGGGCCTTTGGACCCGGGTCGGCCCAGGACTGGGCGGATGACTTTCTACGTATCGTCCGTTCGGACTAGGTGCCCGATCCGGACGGTTGATGCCGACCGGCCGGTCGGTCGGAATCAGGCCTCAACGGGTCCTGGTTCGGCCTCAGATGAGCTCGGCGAAGGCGGTCTCGACGCTGGCCGAGCTCTTCCGCAGAGCGCCGAGCAGCTCGACGATGTCGCTGGTCGTGACCCACTCGGAGGGCAGGGAGCCGTTCGGCCGCGACCACTCGGCGGCCTGCTCGGCGGTGATCCGGCTGCCCAGCTCCAGGCGGTAGGTCGTGTCCTCGAGCTCGAAGTCGACGTCGGCGACGACGGCGGTGTGGTCGATGCCGGTCTCCGGGTCGTGCACCAGCACGTGCTCGCCATGGTCCAGGCCGCGGGAGAGGAGGGAGGCCGTGTGGCTGACCCGCAGCGATCCGCTACGGATCGTGAACGGGGTCAGCGTCGCGCGGACCTGCTGCATGGTTCCTCCCGGTGGAGCACAGGCCCTGGGCGGGCCTTCCTGCTGATCTCAACGGGTCCGTTCGGCAGCTGTTACTAGGACCTTAGTCCTTTCTTCGGATGTCCGATCGGTATTTTCGGTACCAGGTTTCCTGAAGACCGCCGGGCGCGTACGCCGCCGGGTCAGATCCACCGCGAGAACCAGATCCGCTGCAGCCACTCCGAGTGCGTGATCAGCCCGTTGGTGTAGATCGGCCAGAACCAGGCGAAGCACAGGATCGCCAGGATCACGTAGGCGCCACCGACGACGACCCCGGTCGTGCGCCGCGACGACGGCAGCCGGCTCGGCCCGATCAGCTGGCCGATCAGCAGGGTGAGCGCGAGCACCATGAACGGCAGGGTGGCGATGGCGTAGAAGATGAAGATCGGCCGGTCGTCGAACTGCAGCCACGGCAGCCAGGTGACCAGCGCGCCGACCACCGCGACGCCGTACCTCCAGTCGCGCGCGCCGATCCAGATCGCCGCCGCCGCGAGCAGGGCCAGGCAGCCGCCCCACCAGATCACCGGGTTGCCGAGCAGCAGGACCTGGCGGATGCAGGTGTCGCCCGCCGCCGCATCGCACCCGTCGGTGCCGGGCTTGATGTCGTTGGTGACGGCCACGCCGACCGGCCGGTTGAGCAGCAGCCAGCTCGAGGGCATGGACTGGTAGAAGTGCGTCGCGCAGTTCAGGAAGTGCGTGTGGAAGGTGTAGACGTCCTGGTGGTAGTACCAGAGCGAGCGCAGCGACCGCTCGAAGCCGGCGAGGCCGCCCGGCCGCTGCTCGCCCTCGGTCAGCGCGGTGGGCCACTTCTTGTTCGGGTCGGTGTTGTAGTCGACGAAGTTGTGGTCCTTGTCGCAGTGCCCGCCGCCGGTGAACTGGTGGTACTGGGTCGCGCTCAGGTGCTCCTCGTACTGGCCGGCGTGCGCGAGCCATCCGGCCCAGGTCGCGACGTACACGATGAAGGCGAGGACGACCAGCGAGAGGAACGCCGGGATGCCGTCCAGCGCGCCTTTGAGGAACCATAGCGGCAGCCGCAGCGAGCGGCGCGCCCCGATGCTCCACACCACGGTCATCACCCCGAAGGCCGCGAGGCTGTACGCCGCGTCCCACTTCGACCCGCACGCGAGCCCGAACGCCACGCCGCCGGCGATCAGCCAGGGCCGGAAGACGATCGTGCGGCGGCAGAAGCGCTTGAACCGGCGGCCGGTCAGCCAGGTCCGGCGCAGGGCGCTCTGGACCCACCGGATCGGCAACGCGGAGGCCGGCACGATCGGGTCCAGCGCGATGTCGTACGCCGGCTCGAGCCGGCGTACCAGCCGCGCCCGGTACCAGTCGCGGTCGGCGATCACGCAGGCCACGCCGCACAGCAGCCAGAACGCCAGGAAGATGTCGAGCAGGGCCAGGCGCGAGAGCACGAACTCCAGGCCGTCCACCATGAGCAGCACGCCGGCCACGCAGCCCAGCAGCGTCGAGCCGGTCATCCGCCGCGCCATCCGGGCCATCACGAGCACCATCAGCGACCCGACGACGGCCGAGGCGATCCGCCAGCCGAACGGGTCCATGCCCCAGAAGTGCTCGCCGAGCGCGATCAGCCACTTGCCGACGTCGGGGTGGACCGCCAGGGAGGGGTCGCCGGTCCACACGTTGTGCACGTGCCCGGCGAGGATGTCGGCGTTGATGTCGGTCTTGGGGTGCCCGTCGGCGTCGGCCTTGTAGGTCTGGATGTAGCCGTTGTTGAGCAGTGACCACGCGTCCTTGGCGTAGTAGGTCTCGTCGAAGGCGAACAGCCGCGGCGTGCCCAGGTGCCACAGGCGCAGCCCGAAGGCGACCAGCGCGACGCCGATCGGGGCCAGCCAGCCCACCAGTTTCTGTTGGCGGGAGGCGTGCCGGATCGGGTTGATCGCCCGCACGCGGGCCGGCGGCACGCTCGACAGGCCCGTCGCCGGCACGGCGGTGGGGTCCTGGACGACGGTCACGGTGGACAACCCTAGGGCGCATGTCCGCACCGCCGCGGGCGGATGACGCAGACCGGCGCGTCTGTGTGCGTGTGTGCGCGTGTTCATGCGTGTGCCGTGTACGTCCGCCAGATGTGGGTAACGGTCAGGACACATGTGTTCACTGAAAGGCGGGATGATGGCGACCGGGATCCTCGAGGCGGTGCCGTGGGAGCGGCTGCGCAAGGCAGGCGCCAAGCTCACGACGCCGCTGCTGCCCGACGACTACCTCCAGCTGGTCAACCCGCTGTGGAGCTCGCGCGAGCTGCGCGGCCGGGTCGAGGAGGTGGTGCCGGAGACCGAGGACGCCGCGACGCTGGTGATCCGCCCCGGCTGGGGCTGGCGCTACCACCACCGGCCGGGTCAGTACGTCGGCATCGGGGTGCAGGTCGAGGGCCGCTTCGTGTGGCGCTCGTACTCCATCAGCTCCCCGCCGCACCGCAGCGGCCGCACGATCGCGATCACGGTCCGCTCGATGCCCGAGGGGAGGCTGTCCAGCCACCTGGTCTCGGGCCTGGAGCCCGGCACGATCGTCCGGCTCGCCCTGCCGCAGGGCGACTTCGTGCTCCCCGACCCGCCGCCGGCGAAGATCCTGTTCCTGGTCGCCGGCAGCGGCGTCACCCCGGTGATGTCGATGCTGCGGACGCTGGACCGCCGCGGCACGATGCCCGACGTCGTCCTGCACTACTCCTCGCCGACCGCGGAGCGGATGATCTTCCGCGACGAGATCGCGTCGATGGCCGAGCGGCACCCGGGCCTCGTGCTCCACCGGCTGCACACCGACACCGAGGGCATGCTCGAGATGGCGGACCTCGACCGGATCTGCCCCGACTGGCGCGAGCGCGAGACCTGGGCGTGCGGCCCCGCGCCGATGCTCGACGCGGTCGATCGGCACTTCGCCGACGCGGGGCTGGAGGAGCAGCTCCACCTCGAGCGGTTCTCCCTCGACCTCGGTGGCGACGCCGAGGGAGGCGGCACGCTCACCTTCCGCAACTCCGGGAAGACCGTCGAGGCCGACGGCGCCACCACCGTCCTCGAGGCCGGCGAGCAGGCCGGCGTCGGCATGCCCTACGGCTGCCGGATGGGCATCTGCCACACCTGCACCGTGACCCTCGTGTCCGGCGCCGTGCGCGACCTGCGCAGCGGCGCCGTCTCCGACCAGCCCAACGAGCAGGTCCAGACCTGCATCACCGCAGCCGCAGGCGACTGCGTGCTGGACATCTGACCCGACACCCATTGGAGGAAGCCGTGGCCATCGCGGACGTCAAGGAGTACACCCACCTCACCCCCGAGGACGTCGAGCAGCTCGGACGCGAGCTCGACGCCATCCGGGCGGAGATCGAGGAGTCACGAGGCGCCGCCGACGCGGCGTACATCCAGCGCCTGATCGCCGTCCAGCGCGGCCTCGCCTTCGCGGGCAGGATCCTGCTGCTGCGCAGCCGCAACAAGCTCGCCTGGACCGGCGGCGCGGCCGCCCTCGGGCTGGCCAAGATCCTGGAGAACATGGAGATCGGCCACAACGTGATGCACGGGCAGTGGGACTGGATGAACGATCCCGAGATCCACTCCTCGAACTGGGAGTGGGACACCGCCCAGCCCGCCGAGCAGTGGAAGCACAGCCACAACTACGTGCACCACCAGTTCACCAACGTGCTCGGCCACGACAACGACATCGGGTACGGCGTCCTGCGGATGGCCCGCGAGCAGCGGTGGAGCCCGGCCAATCTGGGCCAGCCGGTCTACAACGCGCTGCTGGCCACGCTGTTCCAGTGGGGCGTCGCGCTGCACGACCTCGACATCGAGGCGATCCGGCACCGGCAGAAGGACCCGAAGGAGATGAAGCGCCAGCTCAAGCAGATCTGGCGCAAGGGCCGCAACCAGGTGCTCAAGGACTACGTCGTCTACCCGGCGCTGTCCGGGCGCAGCTGGCGGACCACGATGACCGCCGACGCGGCCGCCAACCTGATGCGCAACGTCTGGTCCTACGTGATCATCTTCTGCGGCCACTTCCCCGACGGCGCCCTCGTCTTCACCGAGGAGGAGCTCGAGGACGAGACCCGCGCCGAGTGGTACCTGCGCCAGATGCTGGGCTCGGCCAACTTCGAGGGCGGCCGGCTGCTGCACATCGTCTCCGGCAGCCTCGGCTACCAGATCGAGCACCACCTCTTCCCCGACCTGCCGAGCAACCGCTACCCGGAGATCGCGGTGAAGGTGCGGGCGCTGTGCGAGAAGTACGGCCTGCCCTACACGACCGGGCCGCTGCACCGGCAGTACGGCCAGGCCCTGCGCACGATCATGAAGCTCTCCCTGCCCAACCGGTTCACCTCGCCGGACAAGCTCGAGGTGAGCGAGGACGTCCAGGTCGAGCACGGTCGCAAGCGGGACAGCGAGCGTCCCTCGCGGCGTACCGAGACGGGCGGCTACTACCGGTCGGCCTCGTGATCACCACCCGCTCCTGGGTGACGCAGTGCGCGCTGAGCCGGATCTGCGGCGAGTGCGGCCGGCCGCTGGGCCGCCCGATCGCCTTCCTCGGCACGCCCGAGGAGATCGGCCGCAACGCCTTCCACGCCCCACCGCTGCACGCGGAGTGCGCCGAGGCCCTGCTGCGGGGCGCGGACGCCGACCCGGCGTGGCGGGTGACCCACACGGCGGGCTTCGAGTTCGTGCGGCCGAGCGCCGACGACCACGACCGCCGGCCGTGCTTCGTCCCCAACTCGCTGCTGCGATGATCGGCACGTGCTGGTCCTCGCAGGTACCCCGATCGGTCGGCCCGCCGACGCGTCGCCCCGCTTGGCCGAGGAGCTGGCGGGCGCGGACCTGATCGCCGCGGAGGACACCCGGCGGCTCCGCCGGCTGGCGAGCGACCTCGGGGTGGAGCTGACGGCGCGGATCGTGTCCTACTTCGAGGGCAACGAGCAGGCCCGCACCCCGCAGCTGGTCGAGGCGTTGCAGGCGGGCCAGCGGGTCGTGCTGGTCACCGACGCCGGCATGCCGAGCGTGTCGGACCCCGGCTACCGCCTGGTCGCGGCCGCCGTCGAGGCCGAGCTGCCGATCACCGCCGTACCGGGCCCGTCCGCGGTCCTCACCGCACTCGCCGTGTCCGGCCTCCCGGTCGACCGGTTCTGCTTCGAGGGGTTCCTGCCGCGCAAGGCGGGGGAGCGGACCCGGCGGCTCGCCGACCTGGCCTCCGAGCAGCGCACGATGGTCTTCTTCGAGTCGCCGCACCGCACGGCCGCCTCGCTCGAGGCGCTGGCCGACGCGTTCGGCGCCGAGCGCCGCGCCGCCGTGTGCCGCGAGCTCACCAAGACCTACGAGGAGGTACGCCGCGGCGGCCTCGCCGAGCTCGCGGCCTGGGCCGCCGACGGGGTCAAGGGCGAGATCACCCTGGTCGTGTCCGGCGCCGAGGCCGTCGCCGGTCTCGCCACCGACCCCGATAGCCTCAAGGAGGCGGTCGCCGCGCTCGAGGCCCAGGGTCTGCGGCGCAAGGACGCGATCGCCGAGGTGGCGGTCCGGGCCGGACTGCCGAAGCGCGAGGTCTACCAGGTGGTGCACGTTGACTGAGACACAGCTGATCCAGGTCGAGCGCGAGGGGCTCGTCTTCGACGTCCTCGACGAGGGACCCCGCGACGGCGAGGTGGTCGTGCTCCTGCACGGCTTCCCCGAGCGCGCGACCTGCTGGAGGTACGTCGCTCCCGCCCTCAACGCGGCCGGCTACCGCACCCTCGCGATGGACCAGCGGGGCTATGCGCCCGGCGCGCGGCCGCCGCGGCGTCGCGACTACCGGGTCCCGGAGCTGACCGCGGACGTGCTGGCCGTGGTCGACGAGCTCGTCGGTCCCGACGCGCGCGTGCACGTGGTCGGCCACGACTGGGGAGCCATGCCTGCGTGGATGCTGGCGCTGCACCACCCCGACCGGGTCCGCACGCTCACCGCGGTGTCGGTGCCGCACCCGCAGGCGTTCCTCAAGGCGATGGTCCGCTCCACCCAGGGCCTGAAGTCGTACTACATGCTGCTGTTCCAGCTCCCGCGCCTGCCCGAGCTCAGCGCCCGCAAGGGCCCGATCTTCCGGCGCTCGCTGCGTGAGGCCGGCATGACCCACGACGAGATCCGTCGCGTCTACGAGGAGGTCGTCCACGACGGCGCCCTCCCCACCGCCCTCAACTGGTACCGGGCCCTGCCGCTCGGCGACCCGCGCTACATCCGCGGGCAGGTGACCGTGCCGACGACGTACGTCTGGAGCGACGACGACGTCGCCCTCGGACGCTGGGGCGCCGAGCACTGCGCCGACTACGTGAGCGCCGAGTACGAATTCGTCGAGCTGGCCGGCGTCAGCCACTGGATCCCGACGCAGGCGCCCGAGGCGCTGGTGGAGGCGATCCTGGAGCGGGTGCGCGGGTGAGCTCGTCGCGCGACGAGCGGCCGCCGGCGCCCGAGCCGCTGCCGCACCCGGTGGTCGACAACCACTGCCACATGGACCTCGCCCGGGGCGAGGAGCCCGCCACGCCGCCGGAGCAGGTGCTCGCCGAGGCGGCCGCGGTCGGGGTGCCCCGCATCGTGCAGATCGGCTGCGACCTGCCGACCGCGCGCTGGGCCGTCGACGCCGCCGCGCGCTTCGACCCGATCGTGGCGGGGGTCGCCCTGCACCCGAACGAGGCGCCCCGGCTGGCCGCCCGGGGCGAGCTGCAGGCGGCGTACGACGAGATCGAGCGCCTCGCCCGCACCCACGACAAGGTGCGCGCGGTCGGCGAGACCGGCCTGGACGCCTTCCGGACCGGCGAGGACGGCCGCGCGGTGCAGCGGGAGAGCTTCGCGTGGCACGTCGACCTGGCCAAGCGGCTCGACAAGACCCTGGTCATCCACGACCGCGACACCCATGACGAGGTGCTGGAGCTGATCGACGCGGTCGGCGCACCGGACCGCTGGGTGATGCACTGCTTCTCCGGCGACGCCGACTTCGCCCGACGGTGCCTGGACCGGGGCGCGTACCTGTCCTTCTCCGGGACGGTCACCTTCGGCAACGCCGAGCCGATCCGCGAGGCGCTCCGGCTCGCCCCGCAGGACCGGATCCTGGTCGAGACCGACGCGCCGTTCCTGACGCCCACGCCCTACCGCGGCCGTACCAACGCGTCGTACCTGATCCCGCTGACGATGCGCCGGATGGCCGCCGAGCGCGACGCCGACCTGGCCGAGCTATGCGCGGCGGTGGACGCCAACACCGAGGCCGCCTTCGGCGGCGCCTGGTGAGACGCGAGAGCGCCCGGAACGTGTGACCGGTGTGACAGGAGTGCCCTTTCGGGCGTGACTCCGCTCACCCGGACCCCCCAAAGTGCTTGCTGGAGTTTGCATTTGGGCGGCGACTCCGCTGGTCTTGAGGCATCGGCCGGGATCGGGAAGCACCATCTCCAGCCAGCAACCCAGCGTTCCGTGGCCCATCGCCCGCGGCGCAGGGGGAGCCTTCTTCGGGGAGGGCAGCTGGTTGCCCGAGGCCCGGGGAGTACGACGTCTGGAGCCCCGTGCGACATCCGCGGACCATCACCACGAGCATCCTCAGCACCTCCACCACCACCTTCAAGCGCCTCATCCAGAGCCGCACCGCGTTCGCCGTGACCGCCGCCTTCGTGCTGGTCGCCGTAGCGGGTGTGACGGCCGGATACCGGGCCATGACCACCACGGTCACCCTCTCCGTCGACGGCCAGGACCGCCAGGTCCGCGTGTTCGGCGACACCGTCGGCGACGTGCTGTCCGCCGAGGGGATCTCCCTGGGCAGCCGCGACCTCGTGCAGCCCTCCGTGGACGAGCCCGTCCACGACGGCTCCAAGGTCGCCGTGCTCTTCAGCAAGCCCGTCACGCTGACCGTGGACGGCAAGACGTCCACCCACTACGTCACCGCGACCTCCGTCGAGGGCGCCCTGGAGCAGATCGGCACCGTGTACGCCGATGCCCACCTCTCCATGAGCCGTGGCATGTCGCTGGACCGCAGCGGCGCCTCGATCGACGTCATCACCCCGAAGAAGCTGCGCTTCGCGATCGCCGGCCACAAGGCCGTCACCCGCAACGTGCCGGCCCTGACCGTGGGCGACGCGCTGGCGGCCGCCGGCGTGCACGTCGACAAGCGCGACATCGTGAAGCCGGGACGGACCACGCGCGTCCACGAGCACGAGCTGATCAGGTTCACCAACGTGACCGTCAAGGTCGTCAAGGTGGACGGCGAGCGCTACACCGCCGGCACGATCACGCACGACGACTCCTCGGCCTGGAAGGGCACCGAGACCGTGGTGCGCCAGGGCAAGCCGGGCACCCGCAACGCGACGTACCGCATCATCCGGCACAACGGCCGGGTCTTCCGCCGCGTGCTGGTGACCGCGAACGTGCTGAAGCCGGCCGTGCCCGAGGTCGTCAGCGTCGGCACCAAGGAGTCGAGCTCCGGCGGCGGCATCAACCTGGCGAACGCCGCCATGTGGGACCGGATCGCCGCGTGCGAGTCCGGTGGCAACTGGTCGATCAACACCGGCAACGGCTACTACGGCGGCCTGCAGTTCGACAGCGGCACCTGGCTGGGCGCCGGCGGTGGCGACTTCGCCCCGCGCGCCGACCTGGCCAGCCGCGAGGAGCAGATCACCGTGGCGAACCGGATCTACGCCACCCGCGGCCTCTCGCCCTGGGGTTGCGCGCACGCTGCCTGACCCCGCGAATCAAGGGCTCTGGCCCGCCGAATCAAGCCTTGTGGCCCGTCGAGATCATGATCTCGGCGGGCCACAAGGCTTGATTCGGCGTCTCCGGATGCTCGACGGGAGTACGCCGGCCCTAGGCTGACCCGCATGGTTCGGCTGCTGGGTCCCGCGGAGGTGCGCGAGCTGGCAGCCCGGTTCGACATCCGGCCCACCAAGCAGCGCGGCCAGAACTTCGTCATCGACGCCAACACCGTGCGCCGGATCGTGCGCGAGTCAGGGGTGAGCGAGGGCGAGGTCGTGCTGGAGGTCGGCCCCGGGCTCGGCTCGCTGACCCTGGCCCTGCTCGAGGTGGGGGCGAGCGTGACCGCGGTCGAGCTCGACGAGGCCCTCGCCGCCGCGCTGCCCGGCACCATCGCTGACTTCGCGCCCGACGCCGCCGACCGCCTCCGGGTGGTCCACGCCGACGCGCTCCGCGTGACCGACATCCCCGGCGAACCGCCGACCGCCCTGGTCGCGAACCTGCCCTACAACGTCTCGGTGCCCGTCCTGCTGCACCTGATGGCGCTGCTGCCGAGCCTGCGCCACGGCCTGGTGATGGTCCAGTCCGAGGTCGCCGACCGGCTCGCCGCGCCCCCCGGCTCCAAGACCTACGGCGTCCCGTCGGCCAAGGCCGCCTGGTACGCCGAGGTACGCCGGGCCGGCGCGATCGGCCGCAACGTCTTCTGGCCCGCGCCCAACGTCGACAGCGGCCTGGTCGCCTGGACGCACCGCGAGCCGCCGACCACCGCGGTGTCCCGCGAGGCCGTCTTCGTGGTCATCGATGCCGCGTTCGCCCACCGCCGCAAGGCGATGCGCGGCGCCCTGCGCGAGCTCGCCGGATCCGCCGAGGCCGCCGAGGCCGCCCTCATCGCCGCGGGCATCGATCCGCTGGCGCGCGGGGAGTCGCTCGGCATCGACGGCTTCGTCGCCATCGCCGAGGCCCTGGCGGGCGCCTCGTGAGCGCCGCCGTCTTCGACGACCCGGAGCCGAGCGTCACGGTCCGCGCACCGGCGAAGATCAACCTTCAGCTGAGCGTGGGCGCGCCCCGCCCCGACGGCTTCCACCCGCTCGCCACGATCTACCAGGCCGTCGCCCTGTACGACGACGTGACGGTCTGCGAGGCCGAGGACTGGTCGGTCCGGCTGGCCGAGCCCATCGACGGCGTCCCCCTCGACGACACGAACATCGCGATCCGGGCAGGCCGCGCCCTGACCGCGCACCACGACTCCGCGCTGGCGGCCGAGATCGTCATCGCCAAGGGCATCCCGGTCGCGGGCGGGATGGCCGGCGGCTCCGCCGACGCCGCCGCGACGCTGGTCGCGCTCGACCGGCTGTGGGACCTCGAGACCTCCGACGAGGACCTCCTCGCCATCGCCGCGACCCTCGGCAGCGACGTCCCGTTCGCGCTGCTCGGCGGCACCGCGACCGGCATCGGGCGGGGCGAGATCGTCGCGGCCGTGCCCGACGCGACGCAGTGCTGGTGGGTGGCGGTCTTCTCCGGCGAGGGCCTGGCCACGCCGCAGGTCTACCGCCACTTCGACGTGGTCGTGCCGGACGCGGACCCCGAGCCGGCGATCGCCCAGGAGCTCCTCGCGGCCCTGGCTGACGGCGACGTCGCCGCCGTGGCCCGCCACCTCGACAACGACCTCGCGGCCGCCGCGCTGGCGCTGCGGCCCGACCTCGCGGCGACCGAGGAGGCGCTGCGGGCGACCGGCGCCCTCGGCGTAGTCCTCTCCGGGTCGGGCCCGACCATGCTCGGCCTCTACGACAACGGCTTCTCCGCCCGCGGCGCGCTCGCCGAGCTGCAGGAGCGGGGCCTCGACTGTGCGATCGCGACCGGGCCGGTCGCGGGGGCGCACCAGGTGACCTATGGCTAATCTGCTGAATCTCGAGAAGGTGTCCAAGTCCTACGGCGTCCGCCCGCTCCTCGCCGAGGTCTCCCTCGGCGTCGGGGCCGGAGAGCGGATCGGCATCGTGGGCCGCAACGGTGGCGGCAAGACCACGCTGCTCGAGGTGATGACCGGCCTCGAGGAGCCCGACACGGGGCGCGTCTCGATGAACCGCGGCCTGCTCATCGGCTACCTGCACCAGGGCGACGGCCTGCACGACGACCACTCGGTCCGCGAGGCCGTGCTGCGCGGGAAGGCCGACCACGAGTGGGCCGCCGAGCAGAGCACCCGTGAGGTCGTCGAGGTGCTGCTCGCGGGCCTGGACCTCGACCGGGTCGTCGACGGTCTGTCCGGCGGTGAGCGGCGCCGCTGCTCGCTGGCCGCGCTGCTGCTCGACGAGTGGGACCTGATGGTGCTCGACGAGCCCACCAACCACCTCGACGTGGAGGCGGTCGCCTGGCTCGCCCAGCACATGCGCAACCGGTCCTCCGCCCTCGTCGTCGTCACCCACGACCGGTGGTTCCTCGACGAGGTCGTCGAGACCACGTGGGAGGTCCACGACGGCGAGGTCGACTCGTTCGAGGGTGGCTACGCGGCGTACGTCCTGGCCAAGGCCGAGCGCGCCCGCCAGGCCTCCGCCTCCGAGGCGCGCCGCCAGAACCTGATGAAGAAGGAGCTCGCCTGGCTGCGCCGCGGCGCCCCGGCCCGTACGTCGAAGCCGAAGTTCCGCATCGACGCGGCCAACCAGCTGATCGAGGACGTCCCGCCGCCGCGCGACCGGTTCGAGCTGCAGCGCTTCGCGACCCAGCGGCTGGGCAAGGACGTCATCGACATCGAGGACGTCGACCTGGTCCGCGGCGAGAAGCAGCTGCTGAAGCACGCCACCTGGCGGCTGGGCCCGGGCGACCGGGTCGGCATCGTCGGTGTCAACGGCGCCGGCAAGTCCTCGGTGCTCAAGCTGATGTCGGGGGAGCTCACCCCCAGCGCCGGTCGCGTACGCCGCGGCCGCACCATCGCGCTGCGCCAGCTGGCCCAGTCCGCCCGCGAGGACCTCGCGCCCGACGCGCGCGTGCTCGCCACCGTCGAGGGCATCCGCCGGGTCACCAAGACCGCCGACGGTGAGATCTCGGCGACCTCGATGCTGGAGCGGTTCGGCTTCACGGGTGACCGGTTGACGGCCCGTGTGGCCGACCTGTCCGGCGGCGAGCGGCGCCGCTTCGAGCTGCTCCGCGCCCTGCTCGACGAGCCGAACGTGCTGCTGCTCGACGAGCCCACCAACGACCTCGACATCGAGACCCTCAACGTCCTCGAGGACTTCCTCGACGGCTGGCCCGGCACGCTGATCGTGGTCTCCCACGACCGCTACTTCCTCGAGCGGGTCACCGACACCGTCTGGGGCCTGATGGGCGACGGGCAGATCCGGCACCTGCCGCGCGGGGTCGACGAGTACCTCGAGCGCCGCGCGGCCGGCGTGCGCGCGGCGCCGTACGCCGCCACCTCGGCCAGCAACACCTCCTCGGCCCGGCCCGCCGCGGCCGCGCCCGCGCCGGTTGCTGCACCGAAGGCCAAGGCCGGCGGTGCCGAGGAGCGCAACGCCCGCAAGGCCGTGGCGCGGATCGAGAAGCAGCTCGCCCGGATCGCCACGGAGCAGGCCGAGCTGGAGGCCGCGATGGCCGCGCACGCGCAGGACCACGCCAAGCTCGGCGAGCTCGCCACCCGGCTGGGCGCCCTCAGCGAGCAGAAGGACGAGCTGGAGCTGGAGTGGCTCGAGGCCGCCGAGGTGCTGGACTAGCCGGCAGATCCACCCCCCACCGGGACCAACGTCCCGCGAACCTTGACGAATCCTTGACCCTTCGTTGAAGGCATCCAGCGGTTCTCCGTTGCACCCTGGATCCATGACGGGGAGAGACGCCGGCCGCAGTGGGCTCGTGGCACGTTCGCGGGCCTACGCGCTGCTGGCATTGAGCGCGGCGATCGCCGCAGGCGTCGGGTTCACGCGGCTGGAGTCCGCCGCCGCGCACACCGCCGCCGACACCACCGGCTCGGACACGCCGCACCCCGCCCGCCGTACCGCGCACCACCGCCGGCACCGCCCGGTCCACCCGGCTCCGGTGCCGTCCGCCACCCCGTCCGCCACGCCGTCCGCCACGCCGTCCAGCGCCGTGCCGACGGTCGCCGGTACGACGCCCCCACCCCCCGCTCCGGTGCGTACGCCGACCGCGACCGCCCCCACGCACCACGCCCTTCCCAGCCCGACGCGCGCCCCGGCTCCGACCCACTCCGCTGCGCCGACCCCGTCGCCGACCCACGCGCCGTCGCCGACCCACACCGCGACGCCGAGCCCGACGCCGCCGCCCCCGCCGCAGACACACGCGTCATGACCGGCCAGCAGGAGTGGACCGACTGGTCATGCTCGGTCGTCGTCCGCACCGAGCGGGACCGCGACCTCGCCGTGGCGGTCGACGTCGTGCGCGCGGTGATGGACGAGGTGGCCCTGTCCGCCGACCGGTTCCGTCCGCACTCCGACCTGAGCCGGGTCAACGCCGCGAGCGGTCGTCTCGTCGCGGTCGAGCCGCTCACGGTCCAGCTCGTCGAGATCGCGCTCGACGCCGCGGCTGCCACGGGCGGCGCCGTCGACCCCACCGTCGGCGCCGCCCTGCTGGCTCTCGGGTACGACGCCGACATCGACGTCGTCCGCGACCGGGTCCCGACCCGCCCGGTCGACGTCGGTCCGCGCGGCTGCTGGCGCTCCGTGCGGGTCGACGCCGACCTGGGTCTGGTCGGCGTACCGCCCGGCGCGGCGCTCGATCTCGGCTCCCTCGCGAAGGCGTGGGCCGTCGACGAGGCGCTCGATCTGGCGGCCCAGCGGGTCGAGGGCGCGGTCCTGGTGTCGATCGGTGGCGATCTCGCCGTCCGCGGTGCGCCCGAGGACGGCTGGGAGATCGCGGTGGCCGAGACCCGCGACGGGCCCGGCGAGCTGGTGACGCTCGACGCCGGAGCCCTCGCGACCTCGTCGTCGACGGGGCGACGCTGGGAGAGCGGACACCACATCGTGGATCCACGGACGGGACGCTGTGCGGACGGCGCCTACCGGACCGCGACCGTGTGGGCGCCCACCACGGTGGCGGCGAACCTGCTCAGCACCTGGACCCTCGTCGATCCGGTCGCGGCGCGCGCCGACATCCTCGCCCGCGGCTCGCTCGCCCGCCTGGTCCACCGCGACGGAGGAGTCGAACGGGTGGCGGGTTGGCCGGCCGGTACGCCGATCACCGGGCTGGCGTCATGACGACCTGGTACCTCATCCGCTCCCTCGGGCTGGTCGCCTACCTGGCCTTCAGCCTGAGCCTCGCGTTGGGCGCGTCGAGCGCGATCAGCGCCACGGGCGGTGCCGCGATCGACCGTCGCGTCGTCCGCCAGCTGCTGCACCGCTCGGTAGCGGTCCTCGCGCTGGTGGCCCTGTTCCTGCACCTGCTGCTCGTCGTGCGTGACAGCTTCGTGCCCACCTCGGTATCGCAGGTCCTGGTGCCGATGACGGCGACGTACCGGCCCTTCGCCCTGGCCCTGGGCACGCTGGCGCTCTACTCGTTCGTGCTCGCCGCGATCGTCGGCTGGACCCGCACCGCGGTCGCGGCGGCGCTGTCGGAGCGGGCCTGGCGCCGGCTGCACGCGGCGGCGTACGTCGGCTGGGTGCTGTGCCTGGGCCACGGGATCCTGTCCGGCACCGACGCCGGCCGGCCCTGGTCGTGGGCGGTGTACGGCGCCGGGGTCGTCGTCGTGGCGGCCGCCCTGGGATGGCGCCGCGCGACCGTCGCCCGGCGGCCGTTCCGGCGTGAGGCCGACGGCCGGTTCAGCGCGAGGGCCGTCCGATGACTGTCGCGGACCGGGTCGCCGGCGAGGTCCCGGGCTCCTACACCCTCGGCGTCGCACGGCTGCTCGCCGGGCAGCACGCGCCGGTGCCCGAGCGCAGCCAGGAGTGGCTGGTCGCCGCGGCCGCGCAGGTCGGCCTGCTCGGCCGGGGTGGCGCCGCGTTCCCGGTGGCCACCAAGCTGTCCGCCGTACGCCGCCGCGCGCGCGTCCTGGTCAACGCGACCGAGAGCGAGCCGGCCAGCTGGAAGGACCGGATCCTCATCCGGCAGAGCCCCGACCTGGTCGTCGATGGTGTGACGCTGGTGGCGCGCGCGCTGCGCAGCCCGCGCACGGTGGTCGCGGTGAGCGACGACGCCTGCGCGTACCTGCTCCGCGAGGCGGCCCGGCTCCGGGGCGCGCCGCTCGAGGTGCGGGTGGTCCGGCACGGGTTCGTCGGCGGCGAGATCGGCGCGTTGGCGAACGGCGTGAACGGAGGGTCCCCGACCCCGAACGGCCGCCGGGTCCTCCCGCACGAGCGCGGCCTGGACGAGCGGTCGACGTACGCCTCGAACGTGGAGACCTTCGCCCAGCTCGCCCTGCTGGCGGCGCTCGGGCCCGACGGCTACCGCGAGCACGGTACGCCGGACGAGCCGGGCACCAGCCTGGTCACCCTCCTCGGCGACGTGCCGACCGCCGGTGTCGTCGAGGTCGCGCACGGCCAGCGGCTCGACGGGCTGCTGCGGGCCGCGGGACGTCCGGTCCTGGTCGGCGGCTATCACGGCAGCTGGACCCGCGCGACCGGTCTGGTGGCGGGCCGCCTCGCGAACAGGGAGCGCGGCCTGGGCTGGGGTGCCGGGGTGCTCGCGGTGCTACCTGAGGACACCTGTCCGCTCGGCGAGCTCGCGCGCGTCACCGACTGGCTGGCCGCGGAGTCGGCCGGGCAGTGCGGGCCGTGCGTCTTCGGTCTGCGGTCCATCGCGGCCGACGTGGCGACGCTGGCCGGTGGCGGACACCTCGACCTGGACCGGCTCGCCGTCCGGCTCGGCGTGGTCGTGGGCCGCGGTGCCTGCCACCACCCCACCGGCGTCAGCGGCTTCGTGGCCTCGGCGCTGGAGGTGTTCGCCGACGACGTGGCGCGGCACACCCGCGGGCACTGCGGCCGGCCGGTGCGCGGCGTCCTGCCGGTCGGAGGCCCCCGATGAGCCGGCTGGTCGTCGACTGGACGCGCTGCGACGGGCACGGGGTCTGTGCCCGGGTCCTGCCGACCGCGATCGCGCTGGACGAGTGGGGCTTCCCGGTGGTCGGCCCGCTCGCGGGCTCGGACCCCGAGGAGGTGCGGGCGGCCGTGGCGGACTGCCCCCGCCTGGCGCTGCGCGTGGAGCGGTAGGGCTACGCAGGGCTACTCGGACGGTGACCGGTCGGCGTACGGAAGCAGCAGCCGGCGCAGCAGCCCGGCCAGCGCCCTCTGGTCGGCCGCCGACAGGCCGCCGAGCAGCCCCCGCTCGGCATCGAGCAGGGCCGCGAACGCGCCGTCGACGGCGTCCTTGCCCTCCGGGGTGAGCCGGACCAGCACGCCGCGCCGGTCGGTCGGATCGGGGTGCCGCTCGACCAGGCCGCGGGAGGCGAGCCGGTCGACGCGGTTGGTCATCGTCCCGCTGGTCACCAGGGTCTCGCGCAGCAGCCGCCCGGGGGAGAGCTCGTAGGGCTCTCCGGCCCGGCGCAGCGCGGCCAGCACGTCGAACTCCCAGGACTCGATGTCGTGGGCGGTGAAGGCGGCCCGGCGCTCGCGGTCCAGGTGGTGCGCGAGCCGTGAGATCCGGCTGAACACGGCGACGGGCGCGAGGTCGAGGTCGGCGCGCTCGCGCTCCCACGCCTCGACCAGCTCGTCCACCTCGTCGCGCATGGCCCAACCCTAACGGCAGCAAAGATTCTCGATGTCAAGACATCCGGCTGGGCCGTGACAACTAGGCTCGCCGCGTGGACCAGCCGTCGCGCACCACCGACCTCGGGACCGTCGTCCTCACCTCGCTGCTGGGGGGGGCGACACCGACGACACAGCCCGCCCGCTCGCCCTGCTGCTGCACGGGTTCCCCGACACCGCCCACACCTGGCGGTACGTCGCCCCGCTGCTCGTCGAGGCCGGGTACCGGGTCGTCGCGCCGTTCACCCGCGGCTACGCGCCCTCGGCGATCCCGGCGGACGGCAGCTTCCACGTACCGGCGCTGATGAGCGACGCGCTCGCCCTGCACGAGGCGTACGACGGCGACGACCGCGCGCTCCTCGTCGGCCACGACTGGGGCGCGATCACGGCCAACGGGATCGCCGCGCTCGAGGACCAGCCCTTCGGCGCGATCGCGGCCCTGGCGGTCCCGCCGCTGTCGGCCATGACCCCGTCGGGGTCCGGTCTCGCCCTCCTTCCCCGCCAGGCGACGATGAGCTGGTACACGCTGTTCAACCAGCTCCCCGTGCTCCCCGAGCGGACCTTCGAGCGCCTGGTCGCGCACCTGTGGCGGCGCTGGTCGCCGCACTACGACGTCTCCGACGACCTCGCGCTGCTCGCCGGGTCGGTCCCGGACCGGGCCCACCGCAGCGCCGTGATCGGCTACTACCGCGCCCAGGCGCGGCCCTGGCGGCTGCCGGCGACGTACGCCGACCTGCAGCCGGCCTGGACCCGGCCGCCGCGCGTGCCGGTCCTCTACCTGCAGGGCGCGTTCGACGGGTGCCTGGACCCGCGGTGGGCGGGCGTGGTGGCGGACCGGCTGCCGACGGGCAGCCGCACCGTCGTCGTACCCAGCGCCGGGCACTTCCTCCAGCTCGAGCAGCCGTCGGCGGTCGCCCGCCACGTGCTCGGCTTCGCCCCGGCGCGCTGACACAGCGCCGGGGCCCTACGGATGCGATGAGCCAACCCGAGAGTGGCTCATCCGTGCTGCGTGGCACCCCCCAGATGCCTCGCAGACCCATCCGCAGGGACCCCGGTGCTGCCCCCGAGGACCAGCTGGCCCTCGATGACCCGAAGAGGCGCCCCACGGCCGCTCCGGGTGGTCTGTTCGCGACACAGCTCGACGAGGGTCGCGACGACCCCCGCGATGTGCGTGTCGCCGGTGCGCTCGGCGAGCAGCGTCAGCCGGGCGGCGTACGCCGACCACGGGTCGGCCACCAGCAGCGCCATGTGGTGGCGCCACTCGACGACGGTCCCGTGCCGGACGATGTCGACGATCTCCTCGGGCGCGTCGATGAGCGGCACGCTCCAGCCCGGGTCGAGGCCCTGGGTCAGCAGTGCGTGCCCGCCGCGCAGGGCGGTGTGGGCGACGGCCGTCGCGTCCTCGCGCGGGCATCCGTCGGCGACCAGCCGCGCCCCCACCCGGGGCGCCATCATCCGGCGGATCGCCCGGGTCGTGAGCGGCAGGGCGAGGTGCCGGTCGAGGCGCGTGGAGGACACGTGCTGGAGCCGGGCCAGGCGGTCGTGGCCCAGCAGGCCCACCAGATCCGCGAGGGCCTCGTGATCCACGACGTCGTCGAAGGCCGCGAGTGCGAAGAGGTTGGCCGCCGCGGCGGTGGTCGCGATCGGGTGCGCGCCGTCGCGCTCGGCGACGACGTCGAGCAGGCGCTCCCAGGCGTCCAGGTCGCGCGGACGGACGACGGCGGCCCGGTCGAGCACCTCGGCGACGATGGTGAGGGGCCGCTGGTGGCCCGGCGCCACCCTCCGTCGCCGGGCCACCAGCAGCTCCCGCTGCGCGCTCGCCCGCCGGGCGAGCGCGTGAGGGCGGAGGTCGATGACGCGGTGAGCCGGTGTGCTCATCGGTTCTCCTCTCGTCATCGGCCCCGTGCGGGCCTCACACCGGACCAGACGCGTGACCTTTCGGAACATCACGCGGTTTTCCGGGGAATCCACGAAAATCTCGTGAAGTGGCAAGATCGAGTCACCACACGACCGGGACCGGGGGGTCAGAACCATGTCGGACGACGCGAGCGTCGCGCAGGAGGAGCAGCTGCTCCAGCGCGTCCGCGCGGGCGATCCCGGGGCCTTCCAGCACCTGTACGACGAGCACCTGGACGGTGCGCTCCAGCTGGCCCGGATCCTGGTCGGTCGTGATGGTGCCGACGAGCTCGTCTCCGAGTCGTTCGCCCGCGTCCTCTCCGCGCTCTCCGGCGGCGCCGGCCCGACCTCGAACTTCCGGGCCTACCTGCACGTCACGATCCGCAACGGCTACCGCGACTCGTTCCGCACGACCCAGGAGGCGCCGGTCTCGGACCAGCCCTGGCTGCTCGACGAGGCGACCCCGACCGTCGAGGAGATGGTCGACGGGCTCGACGAGACCGTCGCGACCGAGGCGCTGACCACGCTGCCCGAGCGCTGGCAGCAGGTGCTCTGGCACGTCGAGGTCGAGGGGCGCAAGCCGGCCGAGGTCGCCGAGCTGATGGACCTCTCGCCGCGGACGGTCTCGTCCCTGGCGCACCGCGCCCGCGAGGGTCTCAAGCAGGCCTACCTCGACCTGCACGCCGGCCCGGAGCCCGCGGCCGAGGAGTGCCAGTGGGTCCATGCGCGGATGAGCAAGTCGGCGCGCGGCGACCTCAGTGCCCGCGCCCAGCGCAAGCTCGACCAGCACGTTGCCGAGTGCGACGACTGCGCCGCGGCCTTCCTGGTCGTCGGCACGGTCAACCAGCGCCTGGCGGCGTACGTGCTGCCGCTGGTGCTGCTCGGCATCGTCCCCGCCTCCGGCAAGGTCGTGGTCTGGCTGGCTGCGGCCGCCGGCGGCACGGCTGTGGCCGGTGGGGTCGGGGGCGCCGCGAGCACGGGTGCGGCGGGATCGTCCGGCGCGGCGGGCTCGTCGGGGTCGGCAGGCTCGGCGGTCGGTGGGCCGGTCGCCGCCGCGGTCGTCGTCGCCGCGGTCGTCGCGG
>NZ_BAAHAB010000014.1:0-71827 GCF_054777895.1 Nocardioides ultimimeridianus
CAGCGGGGGCAGCGGCGGCCCGGAGGGCCACGCCGTCCCGACCGTCGGGGAGGGCGGCGGGGGAGCGGCGTACGCCGGCGCCGGGGCCGTCTGCGCGGCCGGGGGCGTGACGGGCTCGGCGGCCCGGCCGCAGCTGCTGCAGAACCGCTGGCCGACATCGAGGGGTGCACCGCAGTGCACGCAGTAGCGCATGACCGCCGACCCTAGGGCAGGACCGGGACCGTGCGGAGAATCTGCTGTCGGCGAACAGAGGCCGAGAACGCGTGGCTCGGGCCGGTTCGAGGGCTAGCCTCGCCTCCGTGAGCCTGAATCCCGAGACCACCGCACCCCAGATGAATGGGGCGGCGGGCATGAGCTTCCTCGACGACAACATCTACAGCCGGCTGCTGCGCGAGCGGATCGTGTTCCTCGGCTCCGAGGTGCGCGACCAGAACGCCAACGCGATCTGCGCCCAGCTGCTGCTGCTCTCGGCCGAGGACCCCGAGGCCGACATCTTCCTGCACATCAACAGCCCGGGTGGCTCCGTCGACGCCGGCATGGCGATCTACGACACCATGAACTACATCCCCAACGACGTCGCGACGGTCGGCATGGGCCTGGCCGCGTCGATGGGCCAGTTCCTGCTGTGCGCCGGCGCCAAGGGCAAGCGCTACGCGCTGCCGCACGCGCGGATCATGATGCACCAGCCGTCCTCCGGCATGGGCGGCTCGGCCTCGGACATCAAGATCCAGGCCCAGCAGTCGCTGCACATCAAGAAGGTGCTGCTCGAGCTCATCGCCGACCACACCGGCCAGAGCGTGCAGCAGGTCACCGACGACGCCGATCGCGACCGCTGGTTCACCGCCCAGGAGGCGCTCGAGTACGGCCTGGTCGACAAGGTCATCGCCAGCGCCAAGGAAGCCACCAGCGAGGGCCGCCCGGCCCACAAGAAGGACTGAGGACGATGAACTACTACATCCCGCAGTGGGAGGAGCGTACGTCGTACGGCTTCCGCCGGATCGACCCCTACGCCAAGCTGTTCGAGGACCGGATCATCTACCTCGGCACCCCCATCTCCGACGACGTCGCCAACGCCGTCATCGCCCAGCTGCTGTGCCTGCAGTCGATGAACCCCGACCAGGACATCAGCATCTACATCAACAGCCCCGGTGGGTCCTTCACCGCGCTGACCGCGATCTACGACACGATCCAGTTCATCAAGCCGGACGTGCAGACCGTGTGCATCGGCCAGGCGGCCTCCGCGGCGGCGATCCTGCTCGCGGCCGGCACCCACGGCAAGCGGCTCGCACTGCCCAACAGCCGGATCCTGATCCACCAGCCCTACACCGAGGGCACCTTCGGCCAGACCTCCGACATCGAGATCCAGGCCAACGAGATCCTGCGGATGCGCGAGCTGCTCGAGCGGATGATCAGCGACCACTCCGGCAAGTCGGTCGAGGAGGTCAGCCGCGACATCGAGCGGGACAAGATCCTGACCTCGCAGCAGGCGGTCGAGTACGGCCTGATCGACTCGATCCTCGAGTCGCTCAAGCAGACCCCCGCACTCACCTGACCAGAACTCCACAAGCCGGTCCCCGACCGGCCGATCAGAACACGAACGAGCGTCTCGACGTACTCCCGTGTCACGCTCCCCAGCGGGGGCGGCACGGGGTACCGTCGGGGAGTTCACACCCAAGGAGGACCGCCCGTGGCTCGCATCGGTGACGGAGGCGACCTGCTCAAGTGCTCTTTCTGCGGAAAGAGCCAGAAGCAGGTCAAGAAGCTGATTGCCGGCCCCGGCGTCTACATCTGCGACGAGTGCATCGATCTCTGCAACGAGATCATCGAGGAGGAGCTCGCCGAGGGCACCGACGTCGAGCTCGCCGAGCTGCCGAAGCCGAAGGAGATCTTCGAGTTCCTCAACTCCTACGTCATCGGGCAGGAGCAGGCGAAGAAGACCCTCGCGGTCGCGGTCTACAACCACTACAAGCGGGTGCAGGCGGGTGTCTCGCCGGTCAGCGGCAAGCACTCCAAGGACGAGGTCGTCGAGGTCGCCAAGTCCAACATCCTCGTCATCGGGCCCACCGGCTGCGGCAAGACCTACCTCGCCCAGACCCTGGCCCGGATGCTCAACGTCCCGTTCGCGATCGCCGACGCCACGGCGCTGACCGAGGCCGGCTACGTCGGCGAGGACGTCGAGAACATCCTGCTCAAGCTGATCCAGGCCGCCGACTACGACGTCAAGAAGGCCGAGACCGGCATCATCTACATCGACGAGATCGACAAGGTGGCCCGCAAGGCCGAGAACCCCTCGATCACGCGCGACGTGTCCGGTGAGGGCGTGCAGCAGGCCCTGCTGAAGATCATCGAGGGCACCACCGCCTCGGTGCCGCCGCAGGGTGGCCGCAAGCACCCGCACCAGGAGTTCATCCAGATCGACACCACGAACATCCTGTTCGTGGTCGGCGGCGCCTTCGCCGGCCTGGAGCACATCATCGAGCAGCGGGTCGGCAAGAAGACCCTCGGCTTCACCGCCGAGGTCCACGGCCAGGCCGAGAAGGACGCCGAGGACCTGCTGTCCCACGTGCGTCCCGAGGACCTCACCAAGTTCGGCCTGATCCCCGAGTTCATCGGCCGGCTCCCGATGATCGCCAGCGTCAACAAGCTGGACCGCGCCGCGCTGGTCCAGATCCTGACCGAGCCGCGCAACGCCCTCGTGAAGCAGTACCAGAAGCTCTTCGAGCTCGACGGCGTCGAGCTCGAGTTCAGCGACGAGGCCATCGACGCGATCGCCGACAAGGCGCTGGAGCGCAAGACCGGTGCCCGAGGCCTGCGCGCCATCATCGAGGAGACCCTGCTCTACTCGATGTACGACGTGCCCTCCCGCGGCGACGTGGAGAAGGTCATCGTGACCCGCGAGGTCGTCGACGAGGAGGCCGAGCCCACGCTGGTCCTCCGCAAGCCCAAGAAGAAGTCGGCGTGATTTCTGCGCGAGCGCGTCGCCGCTGATCGGCGCCTCGCCTCACCTGGTTGCCTCGGCTCCTCCGGTCGCTCGTTCCTCGCTCCCTCCGTCGCCTCGTCACCCAGGCTCGGCAACCCGCGCCGGCGGCGCCGCGCTGCCGCGCGCGCGGTTGGCTCGCGTAGGTCCAGCCTTGGTCTGGCGGCAAGACGCTCGTAGGCGCGAGTGCGTCGCCGCTGATCGGCGCCTTGCCTCACCCGGGCGACCCGCTCGCTCCGGTCGCTGGCGCTCCCTACGCTCCCGTGTCGACCGTGCTCGGCAACCGGCGCCGGCGGCGCCGCGCTGCCGCGCGCGCGGTTGTCTCGCGTAGGTCCAGCCTTGGTCTGGCGGCAAGACGCTCGTAGGCGCGAGTGCGTAGGTCCCGCCTTGGTCTGGCGGCAAGACGCTCGTAGGCGCGAGCGTGTCGCCGCTCATCGACGCCTGGCCCGTCAGTGGGTGGTGACCCAGCGGTACGGCGACCAGCCCGTCGCGTTCAGGCCACCGCCGGCGACCTCGACGTACACCCGCCGGGTGCCCGTCCAGCGGGCCCGTCCGACGAGGCGGTACCGACCGTCGGCGTCGACGCGGCCGGTGGCCAGCAGCACCGGCGTGGGCAGGTTCGGGACGTAGCCGCCGCGGGCGGTCTGCCCCTGGTAGAGGCTGACCAGCCGGCCGACGCGGTGAGGGCCGGTGCGGCCGTGCGCGATGACCCGGCCGCCGCGCGGAACGTCGCGCGAGGTCAGCCACAGGCTCACCCGCGGGCCGACCGGGACCTGGACCTCCTGGCTCGTCGACGGCAGGTGGGTGGCGTCGCCGGGGAAGAAGAACTGGTAGCTGAAGCTGTAGCGCGGGTGGAACGGCGACCCGGAGACGTAGCCGCCGGAGTCGGTGGTCAGCGTCGCCACGGTTCGGTAGGCCGTCTCGGCGGCGGGCATCACCTGGACCTGCAACGGCTCATCGGGTATCCCGGACGGCGGCTGGGTCGTGGTCTGCAACCCGCCGCTCATCCAGTAGGGATCGCCTGCGACGGCGATCGGCCCGTCCACGACGACGGAGACGTACGCCGTCGTGGGACTGCTCGGCTCGACCGTCGTCGCATGGGCGGGCGCGGTCGCCAGCCCGGCGCTCAGCAGCACGACCGCAGTCGCGGCCGTGGGGAACCTCCACGGTGTGCTCATGCGCCGACGGTAGGGCCTCGCCGGGCCGCCCGGAGGCGGATCCGGCGAAGGTAAGGATCAGCCCTCGGCAGGGGCGTCCGCGGGTGCGTCCTCCGGGGCGATCTCGGCGGTGACGGTGAGCTCGGTGGCGTCCACGGCGACCGTGAAGACCAGGTCGCCGACCACGTTGCCGGCGCGACCCAGGTCGCTCGCGGCGGCCTCGGCGTCCTTGACCAGCTTGGCGGGGCCGGTGATCTCGACCTTGGCCAGCGGGGCACGCATCTTGACCTTCGCCTGCGACTTGGCGCCGCGGATGCCCGACAGCGCGGCGGCGACCGCGTCGATCGCGTGGCCGTCGGCGGCCGCGGCGGAGCCGAGCTCGGTGGTCGTCGGCCAGGCGGCGAGGTGGACCGACCCCGGCTGCCACCAGGACCAGACCTCCTCGGTGACGTAGGGCAGGAACGGCGCGAGCAGCCGCAGCTGGACCTGGAGGGCGAAGGCCAGCGTCGCGCGGGCGGAATCCGAGGCGAGGCCGCCGTCGGCGTCGTACGCGCGCTCCTTGACCAGCTCGACGTAGTCGTCGCAGAACTCCCAGAAGAACTTCTCGGTGACCTCGAGCGCGGTGGTGTAGTCGTAGGCCTCGAACGCGTCGGTCGCGCGGCGGATCACGCCTGCCAGGCGGCCGATCAGCGCGACGTCGACCGGCTCGCTGATCGTCGCGGGGGAGTACGTCGAGGCACCGACCCGGCCGAGCACGAAGTTGGACGCGTTGAGGACCTTCATGGCCAGCCGGCGGCCGACCTTCATCTGGGTCTCGTCGAAGGGCGAGTCCAGACCGGGGCGGGCCATCGCGGCACGCCACCGGACCGCGTCGGCGCCGAACTTGTCGAGGATCTCGGTCGGGACGACCACGTTGCCCTTGGACTTCGACATCTTCTTGCGGTCCGGGTCCAGGATCCAGCCCGAGAGCATGGCGTGCGACCACGGGACCGCGCCGTTCTCCAGGTGGGAGCGGACGACCCGGCTGAACAGCCAGGTGCGGATGATGTCGTGGCCCTGGGTGCACAGGTCCATCGGGAAGACGCGCTCGAAGAGCTCGTCGTCGTGGCCCCAGCCGCCCGCGATCTGCGGGGTGAGCGACGACGTCGCCCAGGTGTCCATGACGTCCGGGTCGCCGATGAACCCGCCCGGCTTGCCGCGCTGCTCCTCGGTGTAGCCGGCCGGGGCGGCCGTCGAGGGGTCGACGGGCAGCTGGTCCTCGGTCGGGAGCAGCAGCCGGCTGTAGTCCGGCTCGCCCTCGGCGTCGAGGGGGTACCAGACCGGGAAGGGGATGCCGAAGTAGCGCTGGCGGCTGATCAACCAGTCGCCGTTGAGGCCGCCCACCCAGTTGTCGTAGCGGTGGTGCATGTGGTCGGGCAGCCAGGTGATCGAGCGGCCGTCAGCGAGCAGGGCGTCGCGCAGGTCGGCGTCACGGCCGCCGTTGCGGATGTACCACTGTCGGGTCGAGACGATCTCCAGCGGCTTGTCGCCGCGCTCGTAGAAGTTCGCCATCCGCTCGGTCGGCTTGGGCTCGCCGTCCAGGTCGCCGCTCTCGCGGAGCTTGGCGACCACGGCCTCCCGGGCGGAGTGCACGGTGAGCCCCTTGAGGTCCTCGTACGCCGCCGCGGCGGCCTCGGAGGCCAGCCACTCCGGGGTGTCGCGCAGGAAGCGGCCGTCGCGCCCGATGACGGTGCGGACCGGCAGCTGCAGCTCGCGCCACCACTGCACGTCGGTGAGGTCACCGAAGGTGCAGCACATCGCGATGCCGGCGCCCTTGTCCATCTCGGCGGCCGGGTGGGGGAGGACGGGGATCTCCACGCCGAACACCGGCGAGGCGACGGTCGTGCCGAACAGCGGCTGGTAGCGCTCGTCGTCGGGGTGGGCGATCAGCGCCACGGCGCTCGGGATCAGCTCGGGTCGCGTCGTCTCGACGTACACCTTGGAGCCGTCGGGGCGGTGGTAGCCGACCCGGTGGTACGCGCCGGGGTAGGACTTCGCCTCGAGCTCGGCCTGCGCGACCGCGGTCTGGAAGGTGACGTCCCACAGGGTCGGCGCCTCCTGCAGGTAGGCCTCGCCGCGGGAGAGGTTGCGCAGGAAGGCACGCTGCGACACGGCCTGGGCCTTGGTGCCGATCGTCGTGTACTGCAGGTCCCAGTCGTAGGACATGCCGAGGGTGCGCCACAGCGACTCGAAGACCTTCTCGTCCTCGACCACCAGCTGGTTGCACAGCTCGATGAAGTTCGGCCGCGAGATCGGGACCTGCTTCTTCGGGTCCGGGTTCTGCGGCGGCTCGAAGGAGGCGTCGTAGGGCAGCGAGGGATCGCAGCGCACGCCGAAGTAGTTCTGCACCCGGCGCTCGGTGGGCAGGCCGTTGTCGTCCCAGCCGATCGGGAAGAACACCGACCTGCCGTTCATCCGCTGGTAGCGGGCGATCAGGTCGGGGTGGGTGTAGGAGAAGACGTGGCCCACGTGCAGCGAGCCGGAGACCGTCGGCGGGGGAGTGTCGATGGCGTAGACGTTCTCGCGCGGCTGGGTCCGGTCGAAGCGGTACGTCGCGTCGGCCTTCCAGCGCGCCGCCCACTTCTCCTCCAGGCCCTCCAGGGCCGGCTTCTCGGGTACCGTCACGGTCGGGCTGCTCGCCGCCGTGGTCTCCGGTGCCGGGGTCTCCTGGGTGTCGCTCATGGGCACAAATCCTAGGGTCACCGGCCGTCCGCGCTGAATCCGCACCGGATCGGCGGCGGATCGTGATTGCCCGGTCTGGTTAACCTCGGTGGATGCGTCGGACCCTGATCGCCCTCGCCCTGACCCTCGTGACCGCCCTCGGTGGCGCGCTGGCAGCCCCCTCGGCGTACGCCGCGACCGGGCCGACGTCGGTCAGCCTGCAGGGTCGTGGCTACGGTCACGGCCACGGGATGTCGCAGTACGGCGCCCAGGGCCGAGCCGCCGCGGGGATGACCACCCGGCAGATCATGGGCTTCTACTACCCGGGCACGTCCTGGGGCAGGGCCACCGGCGGCGTGGCGGTGTGGATCACCGAGGACACCACCGCGGACCTCGTGGTCGCGAACCGGACCGGGCTCACCCTGAAGGCGCTGACCTCGCAGCGGACCTGGAGCCTGAAGCGCTCCGGTGCCCGCCGCTGGAAGCTGGTCCCGGTCCACGGCGGCGCCGACACCCGGCTGATGGTGCTCACCTCCACTTGGCAGACGGTCCGCACGGTCGTCGGCACGGCCCAGTTCGCGGCCGGCGGCGCGCCGATGCGGCTCTACTACCCGGGCGGATCGCGCACCTACCGCGGGGTGCTGCGGTCGGCCGGCGGCGCGACCCGCTCCACGGTCAACGTCGTGTCGCTGGAGACCTACCTGCGCGGGGTCGTGCCGCAGGAGATGCCGGCGCTGTGGAAGCCGGCCGCGGTCCGGTCGCAGGCCGTCGCGGCGCGCACCTACGCGGCGTACGAGCGCGCGAGCAGCACGAACCCCGACTACCAGATCTGCGACACCTCGCACTGCCAGGTGTACGCCGGCGCCTCGGCCGAGCACCCCGCGTCGGACGCGGCGATCAAGGCGACCGCCGGCCAGGTGCTCACCTATGGCGGGAAGCCGGCGTTCACCCAGTTCTCGGCGAGCAACGGCGGCTACTCCGTGGCCGTCGACGGCGTCCCCTACCTGCAGGCGCACCCGGACACCTACGACAGCTACGGGTGGAGCGCCACGCTGCAGGCCACGGCGATCCAGGCGGCGGTCCAGAGCTGGTACGGCGTCGACATCGGCACCTTCCAGCGCCTCGTCGTGGTCTCGCGTGACGGCAACGGCGCCTGGGGCGGGCGCGTGACCTCGCTGCAGATCGTCGGCAGCACCACGTCGAAGACCGTCTCGGGCGAGGCGTTCCGGTCGATGATGGGCCTGAAGTCCACCCTGTTCCACCAGGTGTGACGCATCGGCGGGTGACGTCGGGCCGAGGAGATCGTTGACGGGACATGCGCCCCCAGATCGCACTGCTGCTCGCCGCCCCCGCGCTCGCCGCGGTGGTCACCTCGCCGGCCCACGCGGCCACGCCGTACTGCCACGGCAAGCCGGCGACGTACGTCGGCACGGCCGGCCGCGACGTGGTCAACGGCACCTCCACGCCCGGCGTCTACGTGCTCGGCGGCGGCAACGACGTCTTCCACGGCCACCTGGCCACGAACCTCCTCGGAGGTACTGCCGTCGGTGACCTGGTCTGCGGCGGGAGCGGCAGGGATCGGCTGATCGGCAGCGCGCAGACCGGCTACCGCGACGTCCTCGACGGAGGCGCCGACCGCGACGCGCTCAACGGCCACGGCGGGCCGGACAGCATCATCGGCGGCAAGGGCAACGACACCCTCGCGGACGCGGCTGGCGACGAGCACTTCTACGGGGGCAGCGGCACCGACCTGCTGAGCTACGTGCTCTCGCCGAGCGCGGTGAGCGTCGACGGCGCGACCCGGACGGTGACCGGCGACGGCACCGATGTCTACCGCGGTGTGGAGCGGGTCGTGGGCAGCCCGTACGCCGACACGATGACCGGCGGCGACGAGGCGGACTGGTTCAGCGGCGGCGGCGGGGCCGACGTGCTGACCGGCGGAGGCGGCAACGACGTGCTGACCGGACGCGGCGCCACGATCACCGGCGGGGCCGGCGACGACGCGCTGTGGGTCTTCGGCGGCACCGGGACCGGCGGCGCCGGCGACGACAGCATCACCGCCGGCCGCGGAGCGGTCGTGCACGGCAACGGCGGGCGCGACCTGGTCCAGCTGGCGTCCGGAGGCGCGACGGCGTACGGCGATGCCGGTGTGGACACCTTCGGCGTGCGCTCGCAGAAGTCGACCGGCCAGGTCTACGGCGGCGACGACATCAACCAGCTCTCCTTCCGCGGGCTGAAGGTCGCGGTGCGGGTCGACCTCGCCGCCGGGACCGCGAGCTTCGGCACCCACGCGATCGGCGTCCACCAGATCACCGTGGTCCACGGGACCGCGCACGCGGACTGGATCGCCGGCACCGCCAAGCCGGACTACCTCGACGGCGGTGCGGGCGCCGACACGCTGCTCGGCCGCGGCGGGAACGACCTGCTGCTCGGCGGGGCCGGGCGCGACCTCGGCGACGGTGGCGGCGGCGCCGACATCTGCGGCACCGAGATCAAGCGGCGCTGCGAGGCCTGAGTCAGGCGTACGGCGCCCGCGCGGCCAGGACCGCCTCGTAGACGTCGCGGGGGAGCGCGGCGCCCTCCCGGCGTACCGCATCGGCGCGGAGCGCGACCAGGCGGTTGAGCCGGACCTCGCTGGCCCGGTGCTGCGGGTCCCAGGCGCCGGTGCCGACGTCCATCCAGAACCGCCCGGCACGGGCCTCCTGGGCGGCGTCGCGGTCGTGGTCCTTGCTGGTCAGCACCAGGCAGTGCAGGAGGGTGCTGCCGTCCGGAGCGGTCTCCGAGCCGATCACCAGCACCGGACGGTCCTTGCCCCGGGTCGGGTCGTCCTCGTACGGCACCCAGCCCCAGCAGACCTCGCCCGGGTCCGGGCGGCCATCGGGGTGCGGTGCGTAGCTGCCGTCCGGGATGCTCACGGGACTCAGCCTGCCAGGAACTCGTCGAGCAGGCCGGGAGTGGCCGCGCGGGCGAGCGCGACGGCGTCGGCCGTGGGGACGTCGTACACCTCGATCCGGCCGTCGCCGCCGGCGGTCGTCGCGGTGACGGTGACGAGGTCGCCCCGGCGCTGGAACCAGGTCGCGCGCAGGGTCCAGCCGATGATGTGGCCGTCGCCGAGGATCGACCGGTGGCGGGCGATCGACCCGGACCGCATCACCACGTGCCCGGCGAGGTGGGCGTGGCCCAGGCCGCGCGCCCGGTCGGCGGCCAGGAGGAGGGCGGCGGCCATGACCACGACGGCGACGGCGCCGAGGGCGAGGGGCGCGCCGCCCGCGATCGCGACGACGATGCCGAGCACGACCGGCGCGGCTCCCAGGAGCGCCCGGGTGTAGCGCCGGGTGGCCGCCCGGCGCCCGTGCGGGCGCAGGGCGCCGGTGAGCGGGACCTCGGAGCCGAGGACGGCCGCCGCGGCCGCCAGGGTGGTACGCCGGGGGGTCGGCGGCATGAGGACCGTGGAGCCGCTCTGGTTCCGCCCGCCCAGGCCGGTCACGATCGCCCGGAGCCGTCGGCCACGCGCGGCGCGCAGCGCGGCGGCCTCGCCGAGACACACGCCGGCGAGACGGGCCTCGTCGATGCTGGTCTCGTGGTGGGTCAGCAGGCCCCGGCTGATGTGCCACGCGCCGCCCTCGCGCGACAGCAGGAACCCGCCGTTGGTGACCAGGTAGCCCGCCACGAACAGGGCGGGCAGGACGATCAGCACGCCCGCCAGGACCAGCGCCACGACGACCGCAGGCGACAGGAACGCGACGTCGTCGCTGCTGAGGTGCAGGTGCACCGAGCTGAGGAAGGGCCCACTCGCGCTGATCACGGCGGCGGCCGCGACCAGCACGGTGCCGGTGAAGGGCGCGTACCAGAGCCAGTGGGCCGAGAAGCTGGCCACGACCGTCGCGTGCTGTGCGGCGGTCGTGTCCTCGTTCGATGCGGCGGAGCCGAGCAGCCGGGTCCGCAGCCGGGCGGCGTCGGCGCGCGGCAGCGAGTCGAGCGTGATCCGGTCGTCGTCGTCCTTCGTCGCGCTGCCGGTGCCGATGACGAGGGTCGCCAGCCCCAGGATCCGGTGGATCGGCGAGGCGGTGAGGTCGACGGTGCGCACCCGGTCCAGCGGGGTCGACAGGGAGTGCCGCTGCAGCAGGCCGTGCCGCAGCTCGACCCGCCCGGCGGTGATCCGGTACGTGGTCGTCAGGTAGCGCACCACACCGAGCGCGACCGGTACGCCGACGCCGATCAGGCCCCACGGGCCGTCGGTCAGCTCGCCGGCCACGACGATGCCGAACAGCACCGGGAGGAACCGGACGACCTCCTTGATCGGGTGCACCAGGAGCATCCGCGGGTCCAGCCGCTGCCAGTCGGTCACGTGGCGTCGCCCTCGACCAGGTCGGCCTTGCGGGTCAGCTCATCGACCAGGCGCAGTGCCACCTCCCGGTCGAGCCCCTCGATCCGGAGCGCCCCGGCGGCCGAGGCGGTGGTCACCGTGACCGTGCTCAGGCCGAACAGCCGGGCCAGCGGCCCCTGGGCCAGGTCGACGGTCTGCACCCGCGACATGGGGGCGATGCGACGCTCACGCGCCCACCACCCGCGCTGGGTGTAGACGGCCGTCGCGGAGACCTCCCAGCGGTGGACCCGGTAGCGCCACACCGGCACGCCGATCGCCTGGGCCACACCGAGCAGCACCACCCCCGCGACGATCGCCCACCCCCACGGGTGGTCGAGCCAGATCGCCACCGCCACGGCCACGGCCACGGCGACCACGACGGCCGCGATCGCGCCCTCCACATGCCACAGCGTCCGCGCTCGGGGGCTGACCCGGTGGGCGGGGTCGCGAAGGTCGGGGCTCACGTCCCGACACTAGACAAGCAACGTGCGACAACGGCCGAGGGGCGCCCCGTCGTACGACGGAGCGCCCCTCGGGTGCGCTGGTGGCTCAGGCGTCCTTGAGCTCGCAGATGACCTCGCCGTTGCTCACGGTGGCGCCGACCTCGGCCTTGAGGCCGGTCACGACGCCGGCCTTGTGGGCCTTGAGCGGCTGCTCCATCTTCATGGCCTCCATGACGACCACGACGTCGCCCTCGGCGACCTGCTGGCCCTCCTCGACGGCGACCTTGACGATGGTGCCCTGCATCGGGCTGGTGACCGAGTCGCCCGACGCGGCCGCGCCGGCCTTCTTGCCGGCCTTGCGGGCCGGCTTCTTCGGCCCGGCCGCGACACCGCCGCCGAGGGCGCCGACGCCGGCGGGCAGGACGACCTCGACCCGCTTGCCGCCGACCTCGACGACGACGGTCTGCCGCTCTCCGGCCTCCTCGGCCGGCTCACCGGCCGCGCCGGCGTACGGGGTGATGGTGTTGTTGAAGTCGGTCTCGATCCACGTGGTGTAGACGTCGAAGGAGCCCTCGCCGGTCGGGTTGGAGGCGCCGACCCACGCGGGGTCGTTGACGATGACCTCGTCGAAGGTGAGCGCGGTCGGCATGCCGTCGACCTCGAACTCCGCGATCGCGCGCCGCGAGCGCTCGATGGCCTGGGTGCGGTCGCGGCCGGTGACGATCAGCTTGGCGATCAGGGAGTCGAACGCGCCCGGGATCGTCTCGCCGTTCTCGTAGCCGCCGTCGACGCGGATGCCCGGGCCCTGCGGCGGGTTCCACTTGGTCAGCGTGCCGGGGGCGGGCATGAAGTTGTTGCCGCCGTCCTCGGCGTTGATCCGGAACTCGATGGAGTGGCCGCGGATCTCGGGGTCGTCGTAGCCGAGCTCCTCGCCGGCGGCGATCCGGAACATCTCGCGGACCAGGTCGATGCCGGTGACCTCCTCGGAGACACAGTGCTCGACCTGGAGGCGGGTGTTGACCTCGAGGAAGGAGATGGTGCCGTCGGCGGCGACGAGGAACTCGCACGTGCCGGCGCCGACGTACTTGGCCTCCTTGAGGATGGCCTTGGACGACTCGTAGAGGCGGGCGTTCTGCTCGTCGGTGAGGAACGGCGCGGGCGCCTCCTCGACCAGCTTCTGGTGGCGGCGCTGCAGCGAGCAGTCGCGGGTGGAGACCACGACGACGTTGCCGTACTGGTCGGCCAGGCACTGGGTCTCGACGTGGCGCGGCTTGTCGAGGAACTTCTCGACCAGGCACTCGCCGCGGCCGAAGGCGCTGATGGCCTCGCGGGTGGCCGACTCGTAGAGCTCGGGGATCTCCTCCAGGGTGCGCGCGACCTTGAGGCCGCGACCGCCGCCGCCGAAGACCGCCTTGATGGCGACCGGCAGGCCGTGCTCCTTGGCGAAGGCGACGATCTCGTCGGCGTCCTTGACCGCGTCCTTGAGGCCGGGGGCGAGCGGGGCGCCGGCGGCGAGCGCGATCTGCTTGGCCTTGGCCTTGTCGCCGAGGCCGTCGATCGCCTCGGGGGAGGGGCCGATCCAGATCAGCCCGGCGTCGATGACGGCCTGGGCGAAGTTGGCGTTCTCGGCGAGGAAGCCGTAGCCGGGGTGGACCGAGTCGGCGCCGGACTGCTTGGCCACGTCGATGATCTTCTCGATCACCAGGTAGGAGTCGGCAGGCGTCGAGCCGTTGAGGGAGTACGCCTCGTCGGCCAGCCGGACGAACAGGGCGTCGCGGTCGGGCTCGGCGTACACGGCCACCGACTTGATGCCGGCGTCCTTGGCCGCACGGATCACTCGGACGGCGATCTCACCACGGTTCGCGATGAGCACCTTCTGCAACGGCTTGATCTCGGGCACGCAACTCTCCTCGTCGTCTCAAGTCCTTGCGGACCGCTGGGCAGTCTAGGACGCACCGGTTCCGGGACCGCGCCGTGTCTCCGTTACTGGTCAGTTATCCGGCAGTGGGCCGCATCACAGCGGCCGTGCCGGCCGATCAGGAACCGGGGCGGTACACCATCAGGAAGACGACGACCGCGTAGATGAGCCCGATGATCCCGCCGGACGCGGCCACCTTGCCGGTCAGGGCCTCGGCGGCACCGCCGGCGCCGATCGCGACGGTGGCCTTCTTCAGCGCCGGGATGGTGACGGCGAAGAGCAGGCCGAGGGATGCCACCCACAGGAGCAGGGAGAGCCAGATCCACAGGTCGCCCATGTCGGCGACGGTCTGGTGCGTGTACGGCGACTTCGACGACATCACTCCCATGCCGAACACCACGACCGCGATCGACGCGTAGCCGTAGATGGTGAGCGTGCGAGCCGCCGACTCGGTCGCGCCGGCATCGGCCTTGCGCAGGCCACGGGACGCCGTGGTCGCCGCGCCGACGAGGGGGCCGATCGCGAAGATCGCGGTGAGCAGGTGCAGGGCGAGCAGGATCTTGAACACGCCCCGAGGGTAGCGCCGGGGTCAGACCGGACTGGTGCCGCCGCCCGAGAGTCCCTTGAGCAGGTCGGCGATGGTGATCGTGCGGAGCCCGAAGTCGGGCGCTGTGGGCACCGTCGTACCGGTCGCCACGGCCTTCAGGCGCGCGACGGCGAACTCGGTGAGTCCCTCCGCGTCCTGGTCTCCCTCGGAGCGCGGCACCATCGACCCGTAGCCGACCATGGCGAGGTTGTTGCCCACCTGCGCGAAGTCCACGCGGAGGTAGAACGGCACGGTGATGGTCTGGCCGTTCGGCCCCGGCAGGGACATCCGGCCCGTCGCGGACAGGTTCAGCTGGTCGTCCGCGCCGTTGCTGACGCTCCGATCGGTGGTGACGGCGAGCTGCAGGTGGGCGCCGCTGTCATCGGTGGTGTCCACGCGCCGACATGTTCGGAGGGCCCTCTCGATCTGGGAGAAGCCGAGCTGGATCTGGGTCGTGGAGCGCTCGCTGTCGACCGAGCTCAGGACGAACGGCATGCTGATCTGCGTCGCGGCCTTGTACTGCGCCTCGCGCTCGGTGGCCGCCGTGCTGTGGTCGTCACCGGCGCCCTCCTGCTTCAGCAGCTTGTCGATGTCGTCGAGACAGCCGAGGTCCGAGCTTCCGTCGCTCTTGTCGTGATCGACCTTGAAGCCGCTGCCCAGGTCGGCCAGCGAGATGACCGCGTTCGCGGCCTGGGCCTTGGTGAGGATCGAGGACGGCCCTGGTGTCGTCGCCGGTGCCGACGAGGTCGCCGCCGATGTCGCCGGGCCTGCCGGGATGTCTCCCCTCGCGCCCATGGAGGTGTTCGTGCCGCAGCCGGCGAGGGCCAGCGCGCTCGTCACGGCGAGGGCGGCGAGCGGGATGCGGCGCAGATGCATGGCGAGGACCTTCCGGAGATGAGCCCTGAGGGTAACCGGGAATTCGATCCGCCGTGGGGTTAACAATCATTAACCTGCGGGGCTAGCATGCAGCCCATGAGCTTTGAGCTGTCGCGTGAGCACGAGGAGTTCCGGCGTACGGTCCGCAGCTTCGCCGAGGCGGAGATTGCACCGCACGTCGCCGAGTGGGACAAGGCGCACCACTTCCCGACCGACGTCGTGCAGAAGATGGGCGACCTGGGCCTGTTCGGGCTCACCGCGCCGGAGGAGTACGGCGGCGCCGGGATCGATCCCGAGGACGGCCCGTTCACCTCCCTGTGCCTGGCCATCGAGGAGCTCGGCCGTGTCGACCAGTCGATGGGCATCACCCTGGAGGCGGGCGTCGGTCTCGGCATCAACCCGATCCTCACCTACGGAACCGACGCGCAGCGGGCCGAGTGGCTGCCCGACCTGGTCAGCGGGCAGATGCTCGCGGGCTTCGGGCTCACCGAGCCGGGCGCGGGCTCGGACGCCGGCGCGACCCGGACCAAGGCCGAGACCGACCCCGCCAGCGGGGACTGGGTCGTCAACGGCGCCAAGCAGTTCATCACCAACTCCGGCTCCTCGATCACCAAGCTGGTCACCGTCACGGCGCGCACCGGCGTCCGCGACAACGGCAGCGCCGAGATCTCCACGATCGTGATCCCGACGGGGACGCCCGGGTTCACCGCGGAGCCGGCGTACGAGAAGCTCGGGTGGCACATCTCCGACACCCACCCGCTCACCTTCGTCGACTGTCACGTCCCCGCGGGCAACCTGCTGGGGGAGCGGGGCCGCGGGTACGCGCAGTTCCTGGCCACGCTCGACGACGGGCGGGTCGCCATCGCCGCGCTCGCGGTCGGCCTCATCCAGGCCTGCGTCGACCTGTGCGTCACCTACGCGCTCGAGCGGCAGACGATGGGCGGGCCGATCGGACGCAAGCAGGGTGTCGCGTTCCAGATCGCCGACCTGGAGGTCAAGCTGCACGCTTCGCGGATGCTCACCTACCGCGCGGCCGCGATGAAGGACGCCATGCTGGGCGGCCGCGGCCCCTCGGTCAAGGACTTCAAGCAGGCCGCGTCGGTCGCGAAGCTGTTCACCTCCGAGGCCGCCATGGACGCCACGCGCATCGCCACCCAGGTGTTCGGCGGCTACGGCTTCATGGAGGAGTACGCCGTGGCGCGCTTCTACCGCGACGCCAAGATCCTGGAGATCGGGGAGGGCACCTCGGAGGTCCAGCGGATGCTGATCGCGCGGGGACTCGGCCTGCCCGTCGAGTAGCGTGCGCGTGTGCCCACCGTGACACCGTTCGTCCTGGCGTCGGCCTCCCCGGCGCGCCTGACCACCCTGCGCAACGCCGGCCTCGACCCCGCGGTCATCGTGTCCGGGGTCGACGAGGACCAGGTCGACGGGCTGCCTCCGGAGGACCTCGCGCTCCGGCTCGCCGAGCTCAAGTGCGAGGCGGTCGCCGGCCGTGCGGAGGTGCCCGCGGGGGCATTGGTGCTCGGGTGCGACTCGGTGCTCGAGCTCGACGGCGCGGCGCTCGGCAAGCCCGCCGACGCGACGGAGGCGGTGGCGCGCTGGCAGGCGATGCGCGGCCGCAGCGGCGTACTGCGGACCGGGCACTGCCTGACCGACACCGCGACGGGCACCACGGTCGCCGCGACCGCGTCCACGACGGTGCACTTCGCGGACGTGACCGATGCGGAGATCACGGCGTACGTCGCCACGCGTGAGCCCCTGTACGTCGCCGGTGCGTTCACCGTCGACGGACTCGGCGGCGGCTTCGTCACCCGGATCGAGGGTGACCACCACAACGTGGTCGGGGTGAGCCTGCCGTTGCTGCGCGACCTGGTGCGCCGGCTGGGACACGAATGGACGGCCCTGTGGGCGGACCACGCCTGATCGGCCTGATCGCGGTCGTCTCTCTCGGGCTGGCGCTGGCGGGTGCGGTCGCGCCGGTCGCGGCCGCTCCGCACGCGCCGACGACCGCGTTGGCCGGCGAGGTGGTCGCCGCGGCGACGGCTCCGCGGCAGGCGCCGCAGGTCGGCACCGGCCGCTTCGTGACGAGGATGGCCGCGCATCCGACGTACCTCCGGATCGAGCGGGCGCGGCCCGGCACCACGCTGCACGTCGGCGCCCAGCTGGTCGGGCGGGGAGGCTCGATCGGTGAGGGCTTCGACGTGGAGGTCGGGACCGAGCCGGACCGGGACGACTGCGGCTCGGCCGTCGCGTTCCGGCCGACGCTGGGGGAGGGCGCGCCCGTGCTGTACGCCGCCACGTCCACCTGGACCTCGGTCGACGACCACCCGTGCGCGACCGACACGACGCTCTACCTGACGATCCGCGCCCCGACCGATCGTCAGGACGTGGGGCGCGCGCTACAGCTGCGGATCTACGAGGAGCCGCCGGTCAGCGACAGCAGCCTCTCGCTGCTCACCACGCCGAGCCCGGAGGAGTGGACCGAGCTGTCGCCGGCGCTCGCCACGGCCGTGCGGCCGGCGCACGTCGTCGACGCCGCCCCCGTGCTGACCGACGGCACGTACGCCGTCACGCTCCGGCCGGGCCAGGACGACTTCCTCGCCGTACCCGTCGACTGGGGTCAGACGGTCCGGGTCCAGCTGGACGCCCAGCTCCCGGCCTCGGTCGACCCGGCCGACACCGGGATCGGCCTGCACCTGCTGGGGCCGTTGCTCGATCCCGCCGACACCGGGGATCTCGGGACCGACCCGGCGTTCGGCGCGACCCGCGATCGTCGGGCCTACCGAACGGGCGTGATGACCGAGACGATCGCCTACCTCAACCGCGAGTCGGTCAACCCGGCCGTGAACGGGGCCGACCTGGCCGGCGTCCACTACATCACCGTCAGCTACGTGCCCACGGCCGCGAAGGCCGCTCCGCTGCCGGTGCGCCTCACCGTGCAGATCCGCCCCGGCGACAGCACCGCGCCGCTCTACACCGAGGTCGCGGGCGCGCCGGCGCCGGTCGCCGACTCGCGTCTGGTGGACGGCTCGCTGACCGATCGGCCCGCGCCGTCGTCGGGATCGGGAGCCGCCTCGCGCCCCGCCATCAGCGAGGACCGGTCGTTCCCGTGGCTCTCCATCGCGGCCGTCCTCGGCGGGATCGTGGTCGTCGGAGGCCTGATCGACCTGCTCATCCAGGTGCGGCGGCGCCGGCGGGAGCGGTACCGGGGTCGACACCGCTGAGTCCGGTCGGCAGGCGAGCGGTCAGCACGTCGGACGCTCCGCTCAGGGCGGCGACGACCTCCGGTACGACGCTCGCATAGATCTCGGGATAGTCCCGCTGCCCCGCCGACTCGTCGATGTCGTAGGCGAGCCGTTCTCCGGTGATGGAGAACCGGGCATCGATGCCGGGTCGGTTGCCCCGAGGATCCTGGCGGTGCCACGCGGACCCGAGGTGGACCGCGACGAGGCCGTGGAGGAAGAAGCCGTCCTCGCTGCTGCCGACGCGCTGGTAGCAGAGGCCGGCGGGGATGCCCTCGCTCCGCAGGAGCGCGGCGACCAGGACGGACTTGGCATAGCAGAGGCCGACGCGCTCGCGCAGCACCTCGCTCGCCGCCAGGGTCACTCGCGGATCGCCGGCGTCGAAGGAGTGCGCGACGTTGTCGCGCACCCAGTCGAAGGCCGCGCGAGCGAACTCCTCGTCCTGCCCGTGCCGGGCACGAAGGTCGCCGGCGAGCGCGCGGACATCGGGGTGGTCAGCCTCGATGAGGTCGTCGGCCGCCAGGTAGGCCGCCGGATCGGAGTGGCTGCGGAAGGACGGCGACGGCACGGCTGGCACAGTACGCCGGCTTGCCTCCCAGCTGTGGGCCGGTGGGGCGGCCGCACCCTAGCTCGTCGTCACCCGCCGTCAAGGACGCCTTCGGCGCCGCTGCGCGGTGCCTTCGGCCTCCTTGACCGCGGGTCCCGGACGACGAGCTGGACGGCGCGACAACGGCACGTGCTTCGCCCGCGCCGCCGCTTCGCGGCCGCCACCGGGGTGGGTGTCGCGGTGCTACGGACTAGGGGCCAGGGCGGCTCAGCGCTCGCAGGCGGTCCCGTCGCGGTCGCGGTCGAGGTTCCGGTAGTTCTCCCAGTAGACGGCACGGGCACGCGGGCCGGAGGCCGGGCGGCCGTAGCCCTGGTTGACCTGGCGCTGCGCAGCGGCGGCCGACTTGGCGACGCCGTGCGGCCAGACGTGGGCCAGCTTGGTGCAGGAGGAGTACGACGTCGCGGCGTCGGCCTGGCCGGACACGGAGACGAGGGAGACGGAGACGGTGGCCGCGGCGATGACGGCTGCGATGCGTGGGGACATGGCGGGACCGTAGGAGGGTCCTCGAGGAGCGCGGGCAGGAATGGTGGGAATCGGGACTCTGTCCCGGCCTACGTCCTTCGGTGGAACCGGTAGTCGCCGGTGGCGAGCTGGGCCATGTCGTAGCGGGTGTCGTGGGCTCGGTGGTGATGGTGGGAGCAGAGCAGTACGCCGTCGGCGAGATCGGTCCTCCCGCCCTCGGACCAGGGCTTCAGATGATGGGCCTCGCACCAGGCTGCGGGGATCGAGCAGCCCTCGGCGCGGCATCTGCGGTCTCTCAGGCGCATGGCTTTGCGTTGGGGCGGTTGGAACAGTCGGCGGGCTCTGCCGAGGTCGAGGGGTTCAGAGGTGCCGCCGAGGACGACGGGGATGATCTTCGCGGTGCACGCCAGCCGGCGGGCCTCCGAGGCGGAGATGACGGTATCGCCGAGCATCGCCGACCCCAGCTCGCTCAGCAGGCCCTCGAACGGGATGGTGACCATGACGGTGGTCGCGTCCCCTCCGTGGTCGGGGAGCCTGTTGGGGTCGAGCAGTTCGAGGAGTCGGCAGAACACCTCGCCCCTGTTGCGGGATCGGGTTTGGGTGACGCGGGGGGAGTCTTGGGCTTCGAGGTAGGTGAGGGCTCGTTCGGAGACGGAGTCGGGGAGGTCGCAGATCCAGCGGGTGATGCCGTTGCCGCGTTTGCGGATGCGGATGGCGACCTCGTCCCGTGCGGCCTGTTCCTCGCGTTCGAGCTGTTTGCCGAGCTCGGCTTCGGCGACCTCGGGTGCCACGACTTCAAGGATCTTGGTGCCGAGCACCTGAAGGTCCTTCGGGTCATAGATCGCGGCCAGCTCGATCAGGTGCTGCTCTGCTTGCAGGCGGACTGGCTCGTCAACGGCGTCGGAGAGCTTGTCGATAGCGCGGATGATGACCCTCGCCTGGGCCTCGTTCACCCGCGCTTCGCGCATCGCGGCCGCGGTGAGCGGGTGCTGCTCGAGCTCCTCGGCCAGCCGGAGCTGGGCCCGGCCGGCGGAGGAGGTGATGCGGGTGGTGTGGGCGAGCCAGCAGCCGGCGTCACGCGAGCCGTGTTCCTCGGCAACATCACCGGAGGCGGCGAGGACGCGGAGCTCCAGCTCGGCGAGCTGGGCCTTGACCTTGGCCAGGTCGGTCAACAAGTCGGCTTTGTCGCGGGTGCGGAGGTAGTCGGCCGGCATGTCCGCGACTGCCGCGAGGTCGTTCTGAAGAGACCGCGCGCACGCGAGGAGCGGGTGCAAAGACACCGTTCCTGCGACCATGACATGCTCCCCGAGACGGACTGATCAACTACCTTCCATGATACATCTGTTCGAACGTTTTCGGTACCCCGAAATCGAACGAAATCGCAGGTCAGAGCACATCTTTCGGGCGGCCGCGAAGCGGCGGCGCGGGCGGAGCCCGTGCCGTTGTCGCGCCGTCCAGCCGTGCGCCAGGGCCCCGCAGTCAAGGACGGCCGAAGGCCGCCGCGCAGCGGCGCGAACGAAGTGAGCGTCCTTGACGGCGGGAGGCGCACGGCTAAGGTGCGGCCGCCCAGACCGACCCCGGAGGAGGGAGTTGGTTTCGATACGCCCTCGCCTAGCGGCTCGGGCTACTCAACCAACGACGCGCCCCTCACCCCCGCCCCACCTCCAGCCCGAGCCACCCCGCCAGCGACTGGATCTCCGCATCCACGGCGTCACCGATGACGGGATCCCAGGGGTGGTCCTCGTGGATCGCGTTGACCCGCAGCACGCCCGCCTTCCGGTCCGCCTTGGCGTCGAGCTTCCCGACCAGCCGGTCGCCGTGCAGGATCGGGAGGGCGAAGTAGCCCCAGCGACGCTGGGCGGCGGGCTTGTACATCTCCAGGACGTACTCGAAGCCGAAGAGGTCGACAGCCCGATCGCGGTCGTAGACCAGGCGGTCGAAGGGCGACAGGAACGCGCATCGACCCTCGAACGGCTCGTCCAGGGCCGCCAGCGCGTCGGGGTCCACCCGCCAGCTGCCCTCGACCCCCGCGACGGTCGCCTCGACGCCCAAGGGACCGACGGGCGACGGCTCGCCGGGGGAGCGCTGCGGCTTGGCGCGGGCGATGCCGAGGGAGGCCAGCCGGCGCTCGTCGCGCAGCCGCCGCGCCTCCTCAGGAGGTGGCCGGAACAGGTCCGCGGGGTAGACCCGCTCGGCCAGGTCCCACAGCCGGCTCCGGCCCCGCCGGCCGGCGACCGCGACCTCGCCGCGCAGGCACAGCACCTCGAGCATCCGGTTGGCGTTCTTGTCGTCGTTCCACCCGGTCGACGCGTAGGGCACCTCGGGGTCGCTCGGCAGGTCCGTCGCGGCCGTCGGGCCCTCGGCACGCAGCTGCGCGAGCAGCCGCTCCCGGTAGCGCGGGTTCGCCTCGATCCAGCTCGTCGTGTTGCGGTGGATCCACTCGTCGGCCACGGCGAGGTGGATGCCGATGTCGTCCATCGTCCGGATGAACGTCACGTGCTCGGTCAGCGAGCGCTCGGTCTCGAGCGCGAACACCAGGTCCGAGGGGTCGTACGCCGCCCCCAGCCGTGACCACGCCACCAGGTCCGCGCTGCGCACGATCGCGGTGGTCGGGTCGATCTGGACCAGGGTGAGCTGGTCGACGATCTCGACCAGCGAGAGCGGCCGGTAGGCGTCCAGCAGCTGGGCCCGGACCGCGATCCGCCGGGCCTGCTCCGCGCTGAGCTCGATCACCGCGACCTCACAGGCGGGCCAGGGCCGCCTTCAGCGGGTCGAGCCCGAGCGAGCCGAGGTCGAGCGCGGCGGTGTGGAAGGCCTTGAGGTCGAAGGCGTCGCCGTGCCGGGCCTGGGCGTCGGCGCGGGCCTCCAGCCAGATCCGCTCGCCGACCTTGTACGACGGCGCCTGGCCCGGCCAGCCGAGGTACCGGTTGACCTCGAACCGCAGCGAGCCGTCGTCCATCCGCGAGTGGGCGCGCATGAACTCCAGCACCCGGTCGGCGTCCCAGACCTCGCCGGGCCGCCACCCGAACGGGTTGTCCTCGGGGATCGTCAGCCCCAGGTGCACGCCGATGTCGACGATGACCCGGGCGGCCCGGAATCCCTGCATGTCCAGGAAGCCGAGCCGGTCGCCGGCGTCGGCGAAGTAGCCGAGCTCGTCCATCAGCCGCTCCGAGTACAGCGCCCAGCCCTCGCCGTGACCGCTCACCCAGCACAGCAGCCGCTGCCACCGGTTGAGCAGGTCGGCGCGGTGGACGGCCTGCGCGCACTGCAGGTGGTGGCCCGGCACGCCCTCGTGGAAGACCGTGGTGGTCTCCCGCCAGGTCGAGTAGATCCTGTGGTCGTCGGTGAAGGAGAACCACATGGTGCCCGGGCGCGAGAAGTCCTCGGTGGGCGGCGTGTACCAGGCGCCGCCGTCGTTGGTCGGCGCCACCCGGCACTCGATCCGCTTGATCGGGTCGGCGATGTCGAAGTGGACGGCGTCGAAGCTCGCGATGATCTCGTCGGCGCGGCCCTGCATCCACTTCTGGAACGCCTCCCGGCTGCCGAGGTCGCGTGCGGGATCCGCGTCGAGCGCGGCGACCGCATCGTCCACCGAGCCGCCCGGGACGATCCGGCCGGCCGTGGCGGCCATGTCGTCCTCGATCCGCTTCAGCTCCTGCCAGCCCCACGCATAGGTCTCCTCCAGGTCGATCTCCGCACCCAGGAAGTAGCGCGACGCCAGCGCGTAGTGCTCGCGGCCGACGCCGTCGCGCTCGCGGCCCCGCGGCACCAGCGAGGTCTCGACGAACCGCCCGAACTCGGCGTACGCCGACGACGCCGACGCGGCGGCCTTCTCCAGCGACGCGCGCAGCCCGTCGGGCGCCTCGGCGACCGCCTTCGCGAAGTAGTCGCCGGCCTTGCCGGTCTGCCCGGTCCAGCCCCTGACCTGGGCCGCCACCTCGACGTACTGCCGCCGCGCGGAGACGCGGCCGGCGTCGGCCTCGCGGGCGAGGGTCTCCCGGTAGCCCGCGAGGGCGGCGGGCACGGCGGCGAGCCGGTCACCGATCGCGCGCCAGTCGTCGTCGGTGTCGGTCGCCATCACGTCGAACACCTCGCGGATCGCGTGCGCGGCGCTGCTGATGACCGACACCTCGCTCCGCTCGACGCCCGCCTCGGCGCGGGCGACGCCGAGCCCGACCCGCTCCAGGAAGGCGTCCTTGGCGACCTGCTCGCGCGCGTCGCTCGGCGTCAGCTCCGCCACCTCGGCCAGCGCGCGGCGCTGCAGCTCCTCGCCGGCGTCGAAGCCGTCGGGGGAGAGGTCGGGCAGCTCGCCGTCATGGCCCGGGATGCCCGCGAAGGTCGCGGTGATGGGGTCGTGGGCGGCGTACTCCTCCACGAAGCGGTCGGTCCGAGAGTCCACGGGGCGCGTCATGGCCCCGACACTAACCCCGCACGCGGACAGCCCTCCGGACGGCCGCTGACCTGCCGACGGCGTTGACCGCGCGGACGGTCACCACGTGCCGCCCGCGGTGCAGGTTCCGCACGGTCACGGCACGGCGACCCGCACCGACGGTCCCGATCGCGCGACCGTCCACGGCGATCCGGTAGCCGGTGACCACCGTCCCGCCGTCGTACGCCGGAGCGAGCCAGTGCACCCGCAGGTACCGCCCGCCCGCGTGCCAGCGTGCGCCGAGGTCGCGGACGTGACCGGGCGCGGACGCGACCGACGCCACCGTGTGCGCCGCGGCGCCGGACGGTACGCCGACCCCGGCCCCGTTGACCGCCGCGACCGTGACCACGTAGCCGGTGTCGAGGGCCAGGCCGGCGAAGGTGTGCGAGCGGGTGGCGGCGTCGACGGAGACGGTGGAGCCGCCGAGCTGGACGCGGTAGCCGGTCACGCCGGCGGCATCGGCCGGCGGCTCCCAGCGCACCGTGACGGCGGCGCGGTCGGCGGCGGCGGTGGCGACCACGGACTGCGGGGCGCCGGGCGTGCCGGCGTCGACGCTGGGTGCGCACCCGCCCGCGAACGACACCTGGTAGGCGCCGAGGCTCCCGTAGTCGTCGTAGGGGTTGTTCGAGCTCGCACCGCCGCCGTCGACGCGGACGTAGTAGCTGCCGGCCGGGAGGTCGGCGCTGACCGAGGCTCCCAGCCCGTTCGCGGTGTCGTAGGAGACCACCTGCAGCCCCGGGTCGCTCTCCGCGACCACGTCACCCGATGCGTCGAGGAGGCGCAGGTCGAGGTCGAGGTCGGTGCCGACGGCGGTGGGGGCGGCGGTGACCTGCACCGTGCCCGAGCACTGCCCGAGCGCGTAGGTGTCGGCGTCGGTGCGGCTGGTGATGGAGCCGATCCCGGCGCCGAGCGGCACCGCCGCCGACGGTCCGTCGCCGGACTCGTCCGGGCGCAGCCCCAGCGTGCCCCGCAGGATGGCGACGTCGTCCTCGGTGTTGGAGGCGTTGGCGTAGCTGCCGTTGGACCACTGGCTCATCGGCATGGAGTACGGGTCGCCCATCAGCGGCCCCCACCCGGCGCGCCCCGGGTAGTACTCCTGGTGCCCGGCCGTGCCGCTGGGGTAGAGCCCGTCGTGGCTCAGTCCCAGGGTGTGGCCGAGCTCGTGACTGGCGGCGTCGGCGATGTACTTGGGGTCGTTGGGGCCGAGCGAGCGGGCGAAGATCAGCGCCGGGGTGAGATCGGCCGAGCCGAAGCTGGGCTGGAACGCGATGCCGCCGCAGGTGCTGTTGCACACGTCGGCGTACACGGTGGAGCTGGCGGCGTCGTTGCCGAGGAAGAGCGCCCGTACGCCGTACTGGTGGTCGGTGCTGCTCGACCTGATCAGCGCCGCGGAGCCCGGGTCCTCGGTCGTCACGTCGACGGCGAACGGCGCGTAGTCGGCCGCGATCCGCTCCCAGATCTCCTGCACCCGCGACAGCTCGTCGGCCGAGAAGCCCGCGCCGTTGTTGTCCGGGTCCCACGGCGGGACCGTGACCGCCGGCATCAGGATGCTGGTCAGCGTGTTCCACAGCGTCCCCGCCACCTTGAACCCGACGAAGTCGAGATAGATCGTGTACGGCGCCCCCGGGTCGCTGTGCAGCGCGAACGTGTCGGCCACGGTCGTGGCGACCGGCTCGGCCAGGCTGACCGGGGCCGGGGTGTCCGGAACCGGGTCGAACTCGGTGATCGGGCGTCCTGTGGCGTGGGCCGGGCCGGCGGCCGGCACACCCGGCCCGCTCAGCAGGGCGGCGACGGCCACGACCGCCGCCGCGACACGGCGACTCATGGCTGTCCGATCGGCGCGGACGGTCACCGGCTGAGCGGGGGTGCGTTGCTCGGGACGAAGGTCTCGGGTGGAACCGACCCGGGGACGGAGTCCGTCTGTTCTCATGTGGGTATGCGCAGAGCTGTCGGGTCGATCGCGACGCTGGTGCTGCTGGGCGGGTGCGGGAGCGCTCCGACGCCCGAGGCGGCTCCGAGCGTGACGCCTGCGAGGATCAGCACGCCGACGGTGATGCGGTGGGTGTCGTCGTACGGCGTCGAGGTGGCGGTCCCGAAGGCCTGGCGGATCGGCGCGCTGCCGCCCAACGAGGCCTGCGTGCACGGCGGAGCCGAGACGACCGCGCCGTACGTCGAGATCGGGCAGTTCGATGCCGCGGACGACCTGGTGCTGTGCCTGCGATCCGTCCCCGCCGACCTGCCGGTGGAGTTCGGCAAGCTGGCGCTGAGGCTCTGGCAGCCGCACGTCGCGCTGCGCCGCGCCGACCGGGTGCCGGGCGCCCCCGCCGGCACGTGGACCTACGGCGGCTGGACGCTGCAGCGCGCGCGGGTCGGCGTGCTGTCGATCTCGGTGCTGACCCGCAGCGGGCAGGCGGACCTCGGTGCGCGCGTCCTCGCCTCGGCGCACCGGGTCGCGGTCGACCGTCTCGGCTGCGCCAGCGTCGCGCCGCCACAGCTCGCCCGCGGGCAGCTCCCGAGCGGCCGCGCGCTCCCGGCCGCCGCGGACGTCGGCTCCATCTCGGTGTGCCAGTACGACCGGACCGGGTCCGGAGCTCCGCGGATGGCCGCCGCGACCTCGATCCGGGGCGCGCGGGCGCGCGCCGTCGTGCGCGCGATCCGCGCCGCGCCGCTGGGCGGGGGACCGGACCGGCCGCGTGACTGCCTCGGCACGATGCACGGCGACTCCGCGCTGGTCCTGCACTTCGTCGGGCGCGGCGAGCGGCCGACCAGCGCGGACCCTCAGGCGTTCGTCTCCTCCGACTGGTGCGTGGGCAACGGGATCGCGGAGGCCGGTGGACGGCACGCGCTCACCCGGAGCAGCTGCCGGCCGCTGTACGCCCGCCCGCCGGTCGTCGCCTGGTCCGCCCAGTCGAACGTCGCGCCGCTGTGCATGCGCCTCTGACCCGGCTCAGCCGCCGGTGAAGGCCCCGGAGAACAGCGGCAGCCTCTGGCCCGGCGGGACCTCCTCGCGGACCGGGGTGCTGCCCGGGCCCGGCATGCGGCAGCCGGGCACGTCAGCCGCGGGGGTCTTGCGCAGCAGGATCGCGCCGCCCTCGTCGCTGACCACGGCGTAGCCGTGCCGCTCCAGCATCCGCGCCCGCTGGACCGGGCCCTGCGGGGTGAGGAAGCCGAAGGTGAGGATCGGCTCGGAGGGCAGCAGCACGTAGTCCATGCAGCGCGGCGTCTCGTCGGCGATGACGACCGAGTGGTCCTCGAGCAGCCGCGGCGCGACGTTGTTGGTGGCCTCGACGCTCGCGCCCGCGGGGATCTCCCGGGCGGCGTCGATGAGTGCCTGCGCCATCGGGCTCGGCCGCTCGTCGGCGGGCAGCATCCACCCGACCAGGCCCAGCGCCGCGGAGGTCAGCAGGGCCGTGGTGAGGGTGAGCGCGCCGACGGCGTACAGGCGCCGGCGGGTGAGCGACGGCGCGAGCCGGGCGAACGTCTCGATGGCGGCGACCAGCAGGAACGGCCAGATGAAGGCGTCGTACTGGTTGGTGACGGTCCAGTGGTTGGGGTTGCTGGAGTAGAGCCGCTCGGCGAGCAGCGGCAGCCAGCACAGCGAGGTCAGCGACCCGAGCGGCAGCAGCGCGAGGGAGGCGACGATCCAGCCGATCAGCTGCAGCTTCACGCCCTGGTCGGTCGCGGCGGTGACCAGGATCCACGGGTGCGTGGCGACGTTGGTCAGCACGCCGACGGGGTCGGCCCCGAGTCGGTCGTAGTCCCAGTAGTAGCCGCGGACCCCGCCCATCGCCGGCAGCAGCACCTCGATCTGGATCATCGAGACGACCGGGCCCAGCACGAGCATCGCCGCCCCGGTGACCTTGCCCGCGCGATCGCCGGCGCGCCAGGCGCGCAGCAGCAGCACCAGCCCGAAGACGCCGACGATCAGGCCCAGGTCCTCCTTGCACAGGCACAGCAGCACGGCGGCCAGGCCGGCGAGCCGGTAGCGCCGGGTGGCGGCCGCGTCGAGCAGCAGCAGCGTGAGCGGTACGGCGAAGGCGACCTCGTGGAACCCCGCCCCCGCGGCCGACATCAGCGGCCAGCCGGTGGCGTAGACCAGTCCGGTGAGGTCGACCAGCCGCTCGGTGGGGACCGCGACGTGCAGGTCGGCGAAGCTGCGCCGGGCGATGCGCCGGACCAGCGGGACACCGGTGGCGAACAGCGCCGCCTGCGCGAGCAGCAGCACCCGCGGGTCGCTCCAGATCCAGTACAGCGGCGCGAGCAGCGCCAGGATCGGGGAGAAGTGGTCGCCGAGCAGCGAGTAGTCCGGCGGGAAGTTGTGGTGGACGTTCTTCATCTCCGAGACCGGGAGATGGAAGTGGGCGTAGTCGCGGATGCCCTGGTCGAAGATGCCCACGTCGAACCCGCCGAGGTGCAGCTGCGACCACACCTGCAGGCTCCGCCCGGCGCACACGACGAAGCAGAGCAGCATCGTCGCGGCGGTACGGCGCGACCACCCCGAGCTCAGGATCCGGGCCGGGGTCCGGCGCGGGCGCGGGGTCTGGACCTCCGCGACACTCATCGGTCTCAGCGCGGCAGGCCGCTGGCGCGCCAGGCGCCCCGGCCGGCTGCGAGGGAGCGCCCCGGCGCGGTGCGCATGGTGCGCTCCGGCGAGGCCCACAGCGAGCGCGTCGGCTCGGGCGCCGGCTCGCCGCCGCCCAGCGCGGAGAAGACCGCCACGATCGCGGCGATCTCCTCCGGCGTGGTGTCGGGCGTGACGATCCGCAGCGCCGGAGCCTGCGGCGTCTCCACGCTCTCCACGTCGTCCTGGCCGGCCATCAGAGCGGGATGTTCCCGTGCTTCTTGGGCGGCAGGCTGTCGCGCTTGGTCTTGAGCAGCCGCAGCGCCTTCACGATCTCGGCGCGGGTCTCGTGCGGGCGGATGACCGCGTCGATGTAGCCGCGCTCGGCCGCGATGTAGGGGTTGGCCAGCGTGGTCTCGTACTCGTCGATCAGCTCGGCCCGACGCGCCTCGACGTCGCCACCCTCGGCCTGGACGGCCGCGAGCGTCTTGCGGTGCACGATGTTGGCCGCGCCCTGGGCACCCATCACCGCGATCTGGCCGGTGGGCCAGGACAGGTTGATGTCGGCGCCGAGGTGCTTGGAGCCCATGACGTCGTACGCGCCGCCGTAGGCCTTGCGGGTGATGACGGTGACCATCGGGACGGTGGCCTCGGCGTAGGCGTAGATCAGCTTCGCGCCGCGGCGGATGATGCCGTCCCACTCCTGGTCGGTGCCGGGGAGGAAGCCCGGGACGTCGACGAAGGTGAGCACCGGGATGTTGAACGCGTCGCAGGTCCGCACGAAGCGCGCGGCCTTCTCGGAGGCGTCGATGTCCAGGCAGCCGGCGAACTGCATCGGCTGGTTGGCGACGATGCCGACCGAGCGGCCCTCGACCCGGCCGAAGCCGCAGATGATGTTCGGGGCGAACAGCGGGTGGACCTCGGTGAACTCGCCGTCGTCGAGCACGGTGGTGAACACGTCGTGCATGTCGTAGGGCTGGTTCGGGGAGTCCGGGATGATCGTGTCGAGGGCCAGGTCCTCGTCGCTGGCCTCGAGCGAGGCGATCTCGTCGTACGCCGGAGCCTCGTCGAGGTTGTTGCTCGGCAGGTAGCTGAGCAGCGCCTTGGTGTACTCGATCGCGTCCTCCTCGTCGGAGGCCATGTAGTGCGAGCAGCCGGACTTGGTGTTGTGGGCCCGGGCGCCGCCGAGCTCCTCCATCGTGACGTCCTCGCCGGTGACGGTCTTGATGACGTCGGGGCCGGTGATGAACATGCCCGAGGTGCCGTCGACCATGATCGTGAAGTCGGTGACCGCGGGGGAGTAGACGTGGCCGCCCGCGCAGTTGCCCATGATCAGGCTGATCTGCGGGATGACGCCCGAGGCGCGGACGTTGCGGCGGAAGATCTCGCCGTACAGGCCCAGGGAGACGACGCCCTCCTGGATCCGGGCGCCGGCACCCTCGTTGATGCCGACGATCGGGGAGCCGGTCTTGATGGCGAGGTCCATCACCTTGACGATCTTCTCGCCGTAGACCTCTCCCAGCGAGCCGCCGAAGACGGTGAAGTCCTGGGAGAACACGCAGACCTGGCGGCCGTCGACGGTGCCGTAGCCGGTGATGACGCCGTCGCCGTAGGGACGGGTCTTCTCCAGGCCGAAGGCGGTCGAGCGGTGCCGGGCGAACTCGTCGAGCTCGACGAACGATCCCTCGTCGAAGAGCATCTCGATGCGCTCGCGAGCGGTCTTGCGTCCCTTGGCGTGCTGCTTCTCCTGCGCCTTGGCGGCGGGTGCGTGCACGGCCTCGTCGGTACGACGCTCGAGGTCCGCCAGCTTGCCGGCGGTGGTGTGAAGGTCGATCTCGGGCTTGATCTCGGGCTGGGCGGTCACTTGGCCTCCTTGGTTCCGTAGGGAAGATTAGTGCCCGTGACTCTCGGTTCGACTCCGCGCCCACCCTTCGACGCGACCGCTCTCGGTGAGGCGGTCGCCACCTACCCCGACCTCAGCCTCGAGCTGCTGGCCGAGTCGGGGTCCAGCAATCAGGTCGCCACCGAGCGCGCGAAGGCCGGCGCGCCCGACGGGCTGGTGGTCGTCGTCGACCACCAGGTGGCCGGTCGCGGGCGCCTGGACCGCAGCTGGGAGACGCCCGCGGGCGCCGGCGTGACGTTCTCGCTGTTGGTGCGCCCGACCGTCCCCGACGGGCGCTGGCCGTGGATCCCGCTGCTGGTCGGGCACACCGTGGCCAAGTCCCTCATCGCCCACGGGTACGACGCGGCGGTGAAGTGGCCCAACGACATCCTGCTCACCGGCGAGAACGGCGACGCGCCGCGCAAGGTGGCCGGGATCCTCGTCGAGCGCATCGACACCCCGCAGGGCCCCGCAGCGGTCATCGGCGTCGGCATCAACGTCTCGACGACCGCTGAGGAGCTGCCCGTCGAGACGGCGACCAGCCTCGCGCTGGTCGACGCCGTACCGACCCCGGACCGGTCCGACGTCCTCATCGGCGCGGTCACCGCGATCCGGGAGGGCTTCGACCTCTGGCAGGCAGGCGGGGAGCCCGCGCACGAGCGGCTGCGGGCGTCGTACCTCGCCAACTGCGCGACGGTCGGCCAGCAGGTCCGCGCCGAGCTGCCGGGCGGCGGCGCCCTGGAGGGCCGGGCCACCGACATCGACGAGCACGGCCGCCTGGTCGTCGACACCGCCGACGGCGCGACCCCGGTCGGGGCCGGCGACGTCATCCACGTTCGGCCCGCCTGAGGGCCGCGGATGGAATGATGACCGCGTGGCCATCTCCAGCAAGCTGCTCAACCCCGGCGAGCACCTCGTCCTCAGCTGCCGTCAGCACGTCAAGAGGCTGATCGGGCCGATCCTCGCGCTGATCGTCCTGCTTGCGCTCGGGGTGGCGGTGCAGGTGATCGCCGACCAGCACGCCTGGCTGCGCTGGGCGGTGTGGATCCTCGTGGCGGTCGGCGCCGTGTGGTTCTTCCTGCGCCCGTTCCTGGACTGGTTCGCCACTGTCTACGGCTTCACCGACCGCCGGATCATCACCCGGCAGGGGATCATCACCCGCCGCGGGCACGACATCCCGCTGTCGCGGGTCAGCGACATCGAGATCGAGATCAACCTGATGGACCGCCCCTTCGGGTGCGGCAGCCTGCTGGTCTCCGATGCCTCGACGAACGGCACCACCCGGCTCAACGACATCCCGCAGGTGGAGACGGTGCAGCGCCGGCTCAACGAGCTGCTCTTCCAGCTGCACCAGGGCGGCGGGGCGCAGCCGACCGAGGACGCGTGACGGAGAACGGGTTCGAGCAGGAGGTCCTCGGCGACGGGCCCCGGCTGACCGCCGATCAGGCCGCCGCGGCCGCCGGCGTGCCCGTGGGCCGCGCGCGCCGGCTGTGGCGCACGCTCGGCTTCCCGGACCGGGGCGAGGAGGCGGCGTACACCGAGCCCGACGTGGCCGCGCTGCGCCTGTTCGCCTCGTTCTTCGAGGACGGCCTCATCGACTTCGACAACGCCCTCAACGTCGCCCGCGGCATCGGGCTGACGATGTCCCGGCTGGCCGACTGGGAGGTCGGGGCGCTGATCCAGCGGGCCGAGGAGATGTACGCCGCGCGCGACGCCGCGGCGGAGGGCCCGCCCAGCGACGTGTCCGCCGCCGTACGCCTCACCCAGGAGTACGGCGAGCGGTTCGAGGAGCTGCTCCTCTACGCCTGGCGTCGCCACCTCGTCGCGGCGACCGGCCGGATGGAGAGCGCCCGCGCCATCGAGGAGGCGCCGGGCACCACCCACCTGACCGTCGGGTTCGCCGACATCGTCGGGTTCACGGCGCTGTCCAACGAGGTCAGCCGGGACCGGATCGGGGATCTCGTCGAGATCTTCGAGTCGCGGTGCGGCGAGGTGATCGCGAGCCGGCACGGCCGGCTGATCAAGGCGATCGGGGACGCGGTGCTGTTCGTCAACGACGATCCGCTGCACGCCTTCGAGACCGCCGAGGGGATCATCAACGTGATCGGGCGCGACCAGCGGATGCCCGACGTACGGGTCGGTCTGGCCACCGGCTCGGTGGTGCTGCGGCTCGGCGACGTGTTCGGGCCGCCGGTCAACCTCGCCAGCCGGCTCACCCAGGTGGCCCGGCGCAACCGGATCATCGTCGACCAGGAGACCGCCGACCTGCTCCCCGAGGAGCAGATCGAGTCGCGACGGCTCCCGCCCCGCCCGGTGCGGGGATTCGGCGTGGTCGAGCCGGTCGCGGTGCGCCGGCCGTAGGTTCTCCGCAGGCTTTCGGGACCCGCTATTTCGGGGACAGCTTGCACGTTCCTGCAGGTCACAGGGCACTTCCAAAGACAAAGTTTTGCCAAACCGACCGCACGGGAGCCCTCCTGTCCCTACCTTGAGCGATGTGATCGAGGTGCAGGATGTGCGGCTGGACCCGGCCGCTCGTCGTGCCTGGCGGGGGGACCGGGAGATCCGGCTGACCCGCAAGGAGTTCGAGCTGCTGAGCGCACTCATGGCGCGGGCGGGCGAGATCGTCTCCCGCGACGAGTTGATGCGCGACGTGTGGCAGGCGACCTTCTGGACCTCCTCGAAGACCATCGACGTCCACGTCGGGTGGGTACGCCGCAAGCTCGGCGACGACCGGCACCCGTACCGGCTGATCACCACCATCCGTGGCCAGGGCCTGCGCTTCGAGATCGGCAACGAGGAGTCGGTCGCCTAGGGCCCGTGGCTCTAGGGTGCGTGTCGTGTCCTTCGCTCCTCGGATCGCCGTGATCGGCGGCGGTCAGCTCGCCCGGATGATGGCCCAGCCGGCGGTCGCGCTCGGCGTACCGCTGCGCCTGCTCGCGGAGGCCGAGGGGGTCTCGGCCGCGCAGGTGATCCCCGACCAGCTCCTCGGCGACTACCGCGACCTCGCCACCCTGCAGGCCGTGACCGACGGGTGCGCCGTCGTCACCTTCGACCACGAGCACGTGCCGACCGAGCACCTGCGCGCCCTCGATGCGGCGGGTGTCGCGTGCCGGCCGGGCCCGGACGCCCTGGTCTACGCCCAGGACAAGGGGCTGATGCGCGAGCGGCTGGGTGAGCTGGGTGCGCCGTGCCCGCGCAACGCCATCGTCACCTCGGTGGCCGAGGTCGAGGCGTTCGGCCTCCCGTGCGTCCTGAAGACCACCCGTGGCGGGTACGATGGCAAGGGGGTCTGGGTCGTCCGCTCGGCCGCCGACGCGGGGGAGGCCTTCGAGGTCGCTGCCGCCGCGGGCGTGCGGATCCTGGCCGAGGAGCTGGTCGACTTCCGGCGCGAGCTGTCCGCGATCGTGGCGCGCTCGCCGAGCGGCCAGGCGGCGGCGTACCCCGTCGTGCAGACCACCCAGCTCGACGGGATCTGCCACGAGGTCATCGCCCCCGCGCCCGACCTCTCGCCGGTGCTGGCGGGGGAGGCGCAGGCGCTGGCGCTGCGGATCGCCGGCGAGCTCGGCGTGACGGGCGTGATGGCGGTCGAGCTGTTCGAAACCGTCGACGGGCGGCTGCTGGTCAACGAGCTGGCGATGCGGCCGCACAACACCGGCCACTGGAGCCAGGACGGCGCCGTCACCTCGCAGTTCGAGAACCACCTGCGCGCCGTCCTCGACCTGCCCCTCGGCTCGCCCGAGCCGCGGGCGCCCTGGACCGTCATGGTCAACATCCTCGGCTCCGCCGACCCCTCCGTGGGGCGCCTGTACGACGGCTACCCCCACGCCCTGGCGCGCGACCCCCGGCTGCGGGTGCACCTGTACGGCAAGGAGCTGCGGCCCGGCCGCAAGGTCGGCCACGTCAACGCCTACGGCGAGGACCTGGACGACGTGCTCGCGCGGGCCCGGCACGCGGCGTCGTGGTTCCGGGGGGACCTGGGGAACGAGAGCGAATAGGGCTCGGGGCTGGTCTGGGCCTCGGGGCTGGTCTGGCGGCCGCACCTTAGCCGTGCGCCTCCCGCCGTCAAGGACGCTCACTTCGTTCGCGCCGCTGCGCGGCGGCCTTCGGCCGTCCTTGACTGCGGGGCCTTGGCGCACGGCTGAACGGCGCCGAGTCGGCACGGGCTTCGCCCGCGCCGCCGCTGCGCGGCCGCCCGCGTGCAAGATCGCCCACGGGGGCGATCTTGACGGTGTTTCGGGTTGCCGGGGCCGCGAAGAGGGCACCTGTGGGCGATCTTGTACGTCGCGGGGCGGCCCTTCGAGCGCTTAGGCCCGTCGAGGCGACAAGTCGGAAGATTCCCGGCACCAGGCGCCGGGAGGACTCCGCGCAAGGCATCGCGCGGCGCTGGACCCCATGGGTCAGGTGACCCATGGGGTCCAGCGACACGACAGCGACCCGCAAGGGCGGCCGCGCAGCGGCGGCGCGGGCGAAGCCCGTGCCGTTGTCGCGCCGTCCAGCTCGTCGTCCGGGACCCGCAGTCAAGGATCGCGCAGCGACCGCGTAGCGGCGCCGGAGGCGTCCTTGACGGCGGGGGCCGACGAGCTACGGTGCGGCCGCCTCCACCAGCCCCGAGACCAGACGAGCCGTCACACGACCCCGTGCTCGTGCGCGAACACCACGATCTGCACCCGGTCCCGCAGGCCCAGCTTGCGCAGGATCGCACCCACGTGGGTCTTCACGGTCGACTCGCTGAGGTGCACGGTCGCGGCGACCTCGCTGTTGGAAAGGCCTCGGGCCACGGCGGTGAAGATCTCGCGCTCCTTCTCGGTCAGCGCGAGGTACGCCGGCGGGGGAGCCGTGGTCGCGGTGAACGAGCGGTCCAGCAGGGTGGCGAGGTCGGAGGGGGCGAGTACCGCGTTGCCGGCGGCGACCGTGCGGATCGCCTCGGCGAGCTGCAGCGGGGTCGTGTCCTTGAGCAGGAAGCCGCTGGCGCCGTACCGGATCGCGGTGGCGGCGCGGTCGTCGAGGTCGAAGGTGGTCAGGACGACCACCCGCAGCGGCCGCTCGCGCCGCGCCACCCGTTCGGGGGCGAGGAGCTGGCGGGTCGCCTCGACGCCGTCCATCTCGGGCATCCGCAGGTCCATCAGCACGACGTCCGGCGCGGTCTCGTCGGCGACCGCGATCGCCTCGAGCCCGTCGGCGGCGGTGCCGACGACCTCCATGCCCTCCTGGGCGTCGACGATGACCCGGACGCCCTCGCGGAACAGGTCCTGGTCGTCGACCAGCACGACCCGGATCATCGGGCGCCCACCGGCAGCCACGCGGTGACCGTGAAGGTCGGCACGCCGTCCTCGGTTCGGGGTCGTACGTCGAGCCTGCCGCCCACCGCCTCGAGACGGCGGCGCATCCCGGCCAGCCCGTTGCCGGGCGCCTCCTCGCTGCTCGTCGCGTCCACCACGTTGCTGACCTCGATCCTGAGCTCGTCCTGCCAGTGCCGCTCGACCCGCACCGGCTCGTCGCGGCGGCCGTGGCGGATGGCGTTGGTCAGCATCTCCTGGAGCACCCGGTAGGCGACGGTCGCGAGCTCCGGCGGGAGCGGCCGCGGGTCGCCGATCTCGGTGGAGAGCACCTCGTGGCCACTCGCGCGGACGCCGTCGACGAGGGTGTCGAGCCCGCCGTTGGGCGGCCGGCCGTCGGTGGCACCGAGCACGTGGCGCACGTCCTGCAGCGAGTTGCGGGCGGAGCCGGCGATGGTGGCCAGGGTCTGCTTGAGCCGGGCGGGATCGTCGTCGGGGAGGTACTGCGCCGACTCGGCCTGGGCGAGGATCACCGCGAGGGAGTGGCCCACGACGTCGTGCACGTCGCGTGCCAGCCGCGCCTGTCCCTCCCGCAGGTCGGCCAGCTCGGCGGCCTGGTCGCGCTCGCGTGCGGTCTCCAGCTGCACCGCGCGGGTCTGCGCCTCACGGTTGAGGACCCGCAGCAGGATCCCGATCAGCCACGGGACCAGCAGCACCGCCACGCCGATCACGAGCGTGCGCAGCAGCATCGCCCGCACCGAGCCGAAGTGGCCGATCCGGTCGTGCAGCGAGCTCGTCGCGAAGCGCACCTGGAAGCCCAGCAGCGTCGTCAGCCCGGCCGTGAGCGCGATCGCCGGCACCGAGGCGGCGCTGAGCACCACCGTCACGACGGTGCCGTGCCGCGCGCAGCCGTAGGCGATGAGCGCCACCGCGAGCTCGGTCCACAGCACCGGGAACCCGCGCGTGAGCTGGAGGAACGCGAGCGGCCACAGCAGCGCCAGCCCGAGGCTCGGGCACATCCGGTACGACGCCACCGCCACCGCCAGCACGACGACGAAGAGCAGCTCGGGACCCAGCCCGTACAGGAAGAGCGCGCCGGGACGGTCGACCTCGAGGAACCCGACCACCAGCACCGCCACGCCCGCGGCGACGGCCGCGGGCCAGGGGGAGACGCGCAGCCGCTCGATCATCGGGTCCATCATCGCAGGGCATCACGGACCATCAGGTCCAGCAGCTCGGCGTACGACATGCCGGCGGCGGCGAACATCCGCGGCGCCTGGGAGTGCTCGGTCAGGCCCGGCATGGTGTTGACCTCGAGCAGGACCGGGCCGTCGCCGGTGAGGAAGAAGTCGATGCGGGCCAAGCCGCGGCAGCCGAGGGCGTCGTACATCCGCAGCGCCGCGGTGCGCAGCGCGGTGCGCTCGGTGCGGGTCACGACCGCGGGCACCCGTAGGTCCGCGCCGCCGCCGTACTTGGCGTCGTAGTCGAAGACGCCATCGCCGACGATCTCGAGCGGCGGCGCGACCAGGCGCCCGCCGTCGCCGCTGCCGAAGACGGCGACGTCGATCTCGCGCCCGCGCACGACCTCCTCGACCAGCACACGGTCGTCGTAGGCGAACGCCTCCTTGATCGCCCGGTCGAGGTCGTCGGCGCGCTCGACCAGGGAGACGCCGCGGCTGGACCCGGCCGACGCGGGCTTCACGACCACCGGACCCTCCCACTCGTACGCCGCCCCCGGCGTCAGCAGCGCCCCCGCGGGCACCGCGACGCCCGCCGCGGCGGCGACGAGCTTCGTGAGGTGCTTGTCCATCGCGGTTGCGCCGGCGGTCGCCGGGGAGCCGACGCAGGGCAGCCCGGCGATCCGGCACAGCGCGGCGAGGGTCCCGTCCTCGCCGCCCTCGCCGTGCACGGCCGGGAAGACGACGTCGCAGGTGCCCAACAGTGAGAGGGCGGCAGCCGTGTCGAGAGCACGACCCTCCCCGTCGCGCCAGCCGCCACCGCGGGCGAGCGTCACCGGCACCACGTCGTACGTCGAGGCGGGCAGATGGGCGCGCACGGCGGCCGCCGATGCCAGGGACACCTCGTGCTCGGCGTTGTCGCCGCCGCCGATGACGGCGACCCGGATGAGGCTCATCGCAGGACCCTCGATCCGATGCCGGTCACGATCTCGTGCTCGATGGTGCCCGCCCACGCCGCCCACTCGGCGGCCGTCGGCTCGCCCTGGCTGCCGGGACCGAACACGGTCGCGACCTCGCCGACCCCGACCGGTGCGGTGCCGACGTCGATCACGACCTGGTCCATCGACACCACCCCGACCACCGGGCACCGGCGTCCGCGCAGCCACACCTGAGCCCGGCCCGAGGCCGTCCGCGGGATCCCGTCGGCGTACCCGAGCGGCAGCAGCGCCAGCCGGGTCGCCCGCGGTGCGGCCCAGGTGTGGCCGTAGCCCACCGGCGTGCCGGCACCGACGTCGCGCACGGAGACGACCGGCGCGGTCAGGGTCATGGCGGGCCGGAGCCGCCGCGTGCCGGTGGGGTCGATGCCCACCAGACCCGCGCCCACGCGGCACAGCGTGTGGTGGCTGAGCGGGTCGGTCAGCGTCGCCGCCGTCGCGGCGAGGTGCCGCAGCGGCGGCCGGAGCCCGTGCCGCCGGGCGATCGCGAGGCCGCGCAGGAACCGGTCCCGCGCGAGCGCGTTGGCAGGGTCCCCGGGGCGGTCGGCGCAGGCCAGGTGGCCCATCAGCCCCACGACGCGGACCGCGCCGGACCGCTCGGCCCGCCGCGCGGCCGCGCACAGCCGCGACCAGGCCAGCGGGTCGGCGCCGTCGCGGGCCATCCCCACGTCGAGGTGCAGATGCACCCGCGCCTGCTTGCCGATCCGGACGGCCGCCCGTTCGATCGCGACGAGGTGGTCCAGGCCCGGTGCCGCCAGGTCGACGTCGTGGACGATCGCGCTCGCCAGGTCGGCGTCGACCGGGTTGAGCCAGCTCAGGATCGGCGCCGCGATGCCGTCCAGGCGCAGCGCGAGCGCCTCGGCGACGCTCGTCACGCCCACCCAGGACGCGCCGTTGCGCAGCGCCGTGCGGGCGACGGCGGTGGCGCCGTGCCCGAAGCCGTCCGCCTTCACCACGGCCATCAGCGCGCCGCCCGAGCGGGCCGCGAGGACCTGGGTGTTGTCGGCGATCGCGGCCAGGTCGACGCTCAGCGCGGCACCCCGGCGGCGTACGTCGAGGACGGGCTCGGCCAGCGTGCTCATCGGTCGCCCCCGATCGGCCCGTACGGCGCGACCCGCGCGCCGGTGGCCAGCGCCCAGTACCGGTCCCCGAAGCTCCAGTGCCACCACTCCGTCGGGTAGTTCACCAGGCCGGCGCCGGACAGCGCCGCGGCCAGCAGGTCGCGGTGCGCGCGGGCGGTCGGCGAGATGTCCGCGGCGGCGGTGTAGCAGCGCCCGTCGCTCTCCTCCGGCGTCGCGTCGATCGGCGTCCCCAGGTCGAGGGGTACGCCGGACGGGTCGGTCAGCGTCAGGTCGACCGCCGCCCCGGCCACGTGCGGCGCCACCGCGAGCGGGGCGACGAAGCGGCTGACCAGGACCTCCAGCTCGGCCGCCGTGCTGTGCGGGCGGGCCGCCCGGACCTGGGCCCCGTAGTCGTCGATGATCCGGCGCTGGTCGGCCGGCGACCGGTGGCCCTCGACGACGTGCAGCCGGACCGTGCGGGGCAGCGCGGCCGCGGCGGCGTGCAGGCGCTCGGCGAGGCCGGCCCGGACCAGCACCCCGGGCGCCGCGACCGACTCCGCCAGCGCCACGAGCGGCTCGCCGCTCTCCACGACCGGGATCGCGTGGACCCGTGGATCGGCCAGCAGGACGAGGGATGTCATGACCGGAACGCTAGGTCCGCGGACGGGCCCGCGGCGTCGGTCGGAGGTGCCGATCGGCGGCACCATCGGATGAACTCGATAGCCTTCGGGCATGACTGCGCGCGTGGGCATCGTGATGGGCTCCGACTCCGACTGGCCGGTGATGCAGCTGGCCGCGGAGGCGCTGGCCGAGTTCGGCATCGAGCACGAGGCCGACGTGGTCTCCGCGCACCGGATGCCCGAGGAGATGCTCGCCTACGGCCAGCAGGCGGCCGGCCGCGGCCTCCAGGTCATCATCGCGGGGGCCGGCGGCGCCGCCCACCTGCCGGGCATGCTCGCGTCGGTCACGCCGCTGCCCGTCATCGGCGTACCCGTCCCGCTCAAGCACCTCGACGGCATGGACTCGCTGCTCTCCATCGTGCAGATGCCCGCGGGTGTCCCCGTCGCGACCGTCGCCATCGGTGCGGCCCGCAACGCCGGGCTGCTCGCCGTGCGCATCCTGGCCGCCACCGACCCGGCGCTGCAGGAGCGGATGACGGCGTTCCAGGCCGACCTGAAGGCGACCGCGCAGCGCAAGGGCGAGGCCGTGCGGGGCGCGCAGACCGGCCGTCGCGCGGGCTTCTGAGCGATCAGTCGTCGCGGACCTGTCCGCGCAGCGACTTCGTCTCCGACCGCTCCCGCTTGGCCTGCAGCCGGCGCTCCTTCGCGCCCCGCCCGGGCCTGGTGGGGCGACGGGTGGGCGGTAGGGGCGCCAGCGCGTCCCGGATCAGGGTGGCGAGCCGCTCCCGCGCGGCCACCCGGTTGCGGTGCTGGGAGCGGTGCTCGGAGGCCGTCACCGCGACGACCGGCCCGAGCCGGTCCAGCACCCGTCGGCGCTGGGCATCGCTGAACGCGCCCGACGTCTCGACCGACAGCTCGAGCTGGACCCGGCTGTCGGCGGTGTTGACCGACTGACCGCCCGGGCCCGAGGAGCGGCTGAACCGCTCCACCAGCTCGGCCGCGGGCACGATCAGGCCGTCCGGAGCACCCGGGCCCGCGTCGATCCTGAGGTCAAGCTCGCCGGGCACGCTGGAACCACTCCCGGCTGGGGCACACGTCCATCACCATCGGTACGCCGGCCGCCACCGTCCGCTCGTACGCCGCCTCGTCGACCACGCCCATCTGGAACCAGACGCCTCCGGCCCCGACGGCGACCGCCTGGTCGGCGTACTGCCCGGCCTCGGAGGAGCGCCGGAAGACATCGACGACGTCGATCCGCCCGACGGCTGCCGCCGCGTCGGCGAGGGTCGGGTGGACGAGCTCGCCGAGCACCTTCTTGTGCCCGTCGGCGGAGGGGTGGATGGGGATGACCCGCTTGCCGTGCTGCTGCAGCTCCTGGGCGATGGAGTAGGCGGTCCGGTACGGGTCGCCGCCCAGGCCGACGACCGCCCACACCTCGCTGTGGTCCAGCAACAGATCGATCACGTCTTGATTGGTCCAGGGCGCCATGTTCCAAGAATGTCGGACGTCCTAGGATTTGTTCCCATGAGCGACTTCCCGATGTACGGGCTCTCCGAGGAGCAGCAGGAGATCCGCAAGGCGATCCGCGAGATCTGCGACGCCAAGATCGCGCCCTTCGCCGCGGCCGTGGACGAGGAGGCGCGCTATCCGCAGGAGGCGCACGACGCCCTGCTGGAGACCGACTTCCACGCCCCCCACGTGCCCGAGGAGTACGGCGGGGTGGGCGCGGACGCGCTGGCGACGGTGATCGTGATCGAGGAGATCGCCCGCGCCGACGTCTCCGCATCGCTCATCCCCGCGGTGAACAAGCTGGGCTCGCTGCCGGTCCAGATCGGCGGCTCGGAGGAGCTGAAGAAGAAGTACCTCGGCGCGCTCGCCCGGGGTGAGGGCGGGTTCTCCTACTGCCTGTCCGAGCCTGATGCCGGCTCCGATGCGGCCAACCAGAAGACCCGCGCGGTCCGTGACGGCGACGGGTGGGTGCTCAACGGCGTGAAGCGGTGGATCAGCAACGCCGGGGTCTCGGAGTTCTACACGGTGCTGGCGATGACCGACCCCGAGAAGCGCTCGCGGGGGATCAGCGCGTTCGTGGTGGAGAAGTCCGATGAGGGCGTCACGTTCGGTGCCAAGGAGAAGAAGCTCGGCATCCAGGGCTCCCCGACGCGCGAGGTCTATCTGGACAACGTCCGGATCCCCGGTGACCGGATCATCGGCGAGGAGGGCAAGGGCTTCGAGTACGCGATGAGGACCCTGGACCACACCCGGATCACGATCGCCGCCCAGGCCGTCGGTGTCGCGCAGGGCGCGCTGGACTACGCGCTGGGCTATGTTCAGGAGCGCCGGCAGTTCGGCAAGCCGGTCGCGGAGTTCCAGGGCCTGCAGTTCCTGCTCGCCGACATGGGGATGAAGGTCGAGGCCGCCCGTCAGCTGACGTACGCCGCCGCCGGCCGCTCCCAGCGCGGTGATGGCGATCTGACGTTCTTCGGTGCGGCAGCGAAGTGCTTCGCCTCCGATGTGGCGATGGAGGTCACCACGAACGCGGTGCAGGCGCTGGGTGGCTACGGCTACACGCGGGACTACCCGGTGGAGCGGATGATGCGCGACGCGAAGATCACCCAGATCTACGAGGGCACCAACCAGGTCCAGCGGATCGTGATGGCCCGCCAGCTCCTCGCCGGCATCCAGAGCCAGATCTAGAGACCCAGCAGGGCGGGCCCGATCGCGATCCCGCCGGCCGGCCCGCCGGTCAGCTGCATCCCGTGCACGCCCGGCGCCCGGGTGGGGTCGACGATGAGCGCGCCGCCCGGCCAGGTGAAGCGCACGGCGTCGCCCTCGGCGGTCGCGGTCGCGCCGAGCACCTCCGCGAACAGCCGGTGTGAGAGGTCCGGGTCGCTCGTGCCGACGTACGTCGCCCCCAGCGCGCCCGACGCCTCCGACTCGGTGTCCCACACCGGCGTCCACCAGTCGAGGTCGAGCGCCTTGGCGGTGATCGGGAAGTCCTCCGGCCGACGCTCCCGGGTGGTGAGCAGCGCGGCCAGCGGGGGAGCGGGGCGGTCGGTCTGGGCGAGCTGGATCACCGTGGCGTGCGTGCGCTCCGGCGCGATGAACGCCTCCCGCCAGGGTGCGTGCTCGTAGCTCTCGCCGACCACGGTCAGGCCGAGCTCGCGCACCCGGGCGACGGAGGCGGCCAGGTCCGGCACGGTGAACGTGATGTGGTGCGGGCCCGCGCCCCGGGTGTCGAGGAAGCGGGTCAGGAAGCCCGGTCCGTTCGGCTCCAGCAGCTCGATGTGGGCCCCCGCCTCGGCCGTGCCGGCGTACAGGGACAGGTAGCGGAACTCCGGCAGGGTCTCGCCGATGACGGGGACCGCGCCCAGCGAGGCTCGCAGTCGCCGCGCCACGGCCAGGGCGTCGGGGACGGCGAAGGAGGTGTGGTCGAGGTCGACGGAAGCAGCGGTCATGACGTGAGCCTAGGAGTCGGGGAAGGGCAGAGGGCCGGCACCGGGACGAGTCCCGGCACCGGCCCCGACTGGGTCAGCCGACCGTCAGCCGACGGTCAGCCGCTGATCCAGGAGTCGACCTCGCTCTGGTGCGCGGCGATCCACGCCTGCGCGGCCTGGTCGGGCGACTTGCCGTCCTTCGCGATGGCCTTGGCGACCTCGTTCTGGTCGTCGTTGGTCCACTTGAAGTTCTTGATCACGTCCACGGCGGGGGAGCCGGAGTCGGCGAACTTCGAGGAGATCAGCTTGTTCAGCTGGTACGGCGGGTAGTCGCACGCGACCTTCGCCGGGTCGGCGTCACAGCCGGGGGTGTACTTGGGCAGGTTGACCTTGACCAGCTTCATCTCCGAGAAGAACCACTGCGGCTCGTAGAAGTAGGCGAGCAGCGGGGTCTTGTTGGCCTCGGCGGTGCGGAAGCTCTGGATCAGCGCGGCCTCCGAGCCACCCACGACCACCTTGTAGTTCAGGTGCAGGTTGGTGACCAGCGCCTGGTCGTTGGTGACGTAGCTGGGGTCACCGTCGAGCAGCTGGCCCTGGGAGCCGGACTCGCTGGTCTTGAACAGCGAGGCGTACTTATTCAGGTTGTGCCAGTCGGTGATGTCCGGGTACTTCTGCGCCATCCACGGCGGCACGAACCAGCCGATGACACCGGTGTTGCCGGTGAGGCCGGCGTCCTGGACGACGTGCTGCTGGTCGATGTACTTCTTGATCAGGTCGTCGTGGCCCCAGTTCTCCACGATCGTGTCGACCGTGCCGTTGGCCATGCCGGCCCAGCTGGGCTGCTCGGCGAGCTTGACGTAGTTGACCTGGCAGCTGAGCTTCTGCTCGAGCACGTTGCCGATGACGTAGGCGTCGGCGGTGTAGCCGACCCACGCGTTCAGCGCGATGTTCACCGGCTTGCCGCAGGGCTTGCCCGCCGCCGAGGTGTTGTCCTTGATGGTCCCGCCCCCGCACCCGGCGAGTGCCAGGGCCAGGGCCGCGGCCGTGGCGAGGGCGCCGATGCGGCGCGCCCTCGTTGTGATGCCACTGATCATGGCGATGTTTCCTCTCTCCAGGTGGTGCGTGTTGGTGTCCGAGACTCCCCGGCGGACCGGGACGATCTGTGCGCTCACCGCGTCTGTCGCGCGGCGGATGCCTTCGCGATGCGGTCGAGCATGATCCCGAGGGCGGTGATGGCGATGCCGGCGGCCAGGCCCTTGCCGAAGAGCTGGTCCTGGGAGAAGCCCGACACCACCAGGTAGCCCAGGCTGCCCGCACCGACCATGGCGCCGATGACGACCATCGAGAGCACGTAGAGCAGACCCTGGTTGGCGGCCAGCACGATCGAGGGCAGCGCCATCGGCAGCTGGACCTTGCGGATCATCTGCCAGGACGTGACCCCGTTGGAGCGGGCCGCCTCGACGGTGGTGGCGGGTACGCCGAGGATCCCGTCGGCCACGAGCTTGACCGCGATGGGGGCGGCGTACGCGACACCGGCGACGATCGCGGTGAACCGGGTCGAGCCGAAAAGCGCGAGCGCGGGGACCAGGTAGACGAACGCGGGGATCGTCTGGAACGCGTCCAGCACCGGGCGGATCACGACGTCCGCCCGCCGGCTGCGGCCCATCCAGACACCGAGGACGATCGCCTGGATCATCACCAGGCCGGTCGCGACGATCGTGGATGTGAGCGTGATCATCGCGTCGTTCCACAGGCCCATCAGCAGGATCACGACCTCGCAGGCGGCCGCGATCAGGAGCGGCCGCAGGCCGCCCAGGACGTAGGCCAGGGCGAGGATCGCGAGGGCGGTCAGCCACCAGGGGGAGTTGGCGAGGACGTCCTGCAGCGGGTTGAGCAGTCCGTAGCTGATCACGTTCTTGAAGCCCAGCGTGATCTTGTCGACGTGGCTGACGATGGTGTTGACGACGTCGTTGATCTTGACGGCGAGCTGGCTGCCGACGGTGGCGTTCGTGGGGAACTGCGCGAAGTCCACGAGGGTCCGCGACAGGTAGACCAGCACCGCGACGACCACCAGGCCGCCGCCCAGGCCGGCGCGCCGCCGGGCGGTCGGGGAGGCGCCCCGCAACCGCGCGACCAGGCCGGACTGCGACCCGTTCGCCGTCGCCTTGCCCGCGGAGCTGGCCGTGCGGCCGCGCCGCTCGGTGCGCTCGCTGGCCGCCGTCGTCGTACGGTCCAGCATGATCGCCATCAGGACGATCAGCAGGCCCGGAACGGCCGCCTGGCCGACGTTGAGGATGGCCAGCGCGGAGATGACCGGGATGCCGAGGCCGGGGCCGTTGACCAGGCCCGCGATGACGGCCATCGAGATGGCCGCCAGCGTGCACTGGTTGATGCCCAGCACGATGGTGCGCCGCGCCATCGGCAGCTGGACCTGGCGCAGCAGCTGGCTGCGGGTCACGCCCAGCGAGCGGGCCGCCTCGAGCGTGGTCTCCTGCACCGAGCGGATGCCGTGCTCGGTGATGCGCACCAGCGGCGGCAGCGAGTACACGGCCGTCAGCACGATCGCGCAGGTCGCGCCCGGGCCGAAGAGCATGAAGAAGGGCAGCAGGTAGCAGAACGAGGGCATCGTCTGCATGCCGTCCAGGACGGGGGTGAGGACCGCCGAGACGATGTTGGAGCGGGCCATCAGGATGCCGACCGGGATGCCGACCACGATGCTCGCGGCGACGGCCAGGCCGGTGACGATCAGCAGGTCCATGGCGTCGGGCCAGTAGCCCATCCAGGCGAACAGGAAGACGGAGACGGCGACCAGGACGGCCGAGCGGACGCCCGCGACGGCGTACGCCGCCCAGGTCAGGATGGCGAGCACGCCGACCCAGCCGATCTCGGGGACCGGGCGGAGGCCGGCCGGGTGCGCGATCAGCTGGCCGAGCTCGGTGACCAGCCAGTTGACGGCGGTCGAGAGGTGACCGAGCACGCCGTGGAAGAACCAGTTGGTCTGCGAGGCCGTCGCGATGTCGTCGCGCAGCTTGTTGAGCCAGCGGTCGAAGGAATTGAGCTGCTGGAACGGCAGGGTGAGCGTGTCCTTGCCGCGGAAGAGCAGCCAGCCGGCCAGCCACACGACGAGGACGCCGGCCAGCAGCAGCGGCGTACGACGGCGCTTCTCCTTCGCGACCACCGGCTGCGTCTCGGGGGAGGCCGGCGCTGCGGCAGGCTCCGCGGTCACGGTGGTCATCCCGCATCCTCCGCGACGACCACCCGGAGGATGTCCTCCTCGGTGACGATGCCGACCAGCTGGTCGCCGTCGACGACGCGGCACGGTCCGCGGTGGTCGAGGACGACGCGGGCGGCGTCGCGCACGATCGTGCCGGCCTGCAGGACGGGCCCGTCGACCGGGACGCTGTCGCTGGAGGTCACCGGCTGCATGACCCAGCGCAGGGTGAGCACGTGCGACTTGGGCACGTCGCGGGTGAAGTCGCGGACGTAGTCGTCGGCAGGAGCGGCGACGACCTCGTCCGGCGTACCGATCTGGACGACCTCGCCGTCGCGCATGATGAGGATCCGGTCACCCAGCTTCAGCGCCTCGCTGAGGTCGTGGGTGATGAAGACCATCGTCTTGCCGACCTCCTCGTGCAGCCGGATGACCTCGTTCTGCATGTCGCGGCGGATCAGCGGGTCCAGGGCGGAGAACGGCTCGTCGAACATCAGGATGTCCGGGTTGGCCGCCAGCGCGCGGGCCAGGCCGACGCGCTGCTGCATGCCGCCGGAGAGCTGGTCGGGGTAGCTGCCCTCGTAGCCGCTGAGGCCGACCAGGTCGACCATCTCCTGCGCACGGTTCCGGCGCTGGGCCTTGGCCTCGCCGCGCACCTCGAGGCCGAATGCGACGTTGTCGACGACCTTGCGGTGGGGGAGCAGGCCGAAGTGCTGGAACACCATGGAGACCTTGCGGCGCCGGGTGTCGAGCAGGGCCTTGTCCGACATCGAGGTGACCTCGTCGCCGTACAGGCGCACGACGCCGGCGGTGGGCTCGATCAGCCGGGTGAGCAGGCGGACCAGGGTCGACTTGCCCGAGCCGGACAGGCCCATGACCACGAACACCTCGCCGGGAGCGACGTCGAAGCTGACGTCGCGGATGCCGACCACGTGACCGGTCTTCTCCTGGAGCTCCTTGCGGCTGAGGTCCTTGTCGGAGCAGGCCATCACCTTGTCGGGGCGCGGGCCGAAGACCTTCCACAGGCCCTCGACGTGGACCGCGGGCTCCGCTGTGCTGCCGTCGGCCGACGCGCCGGAGACGGGCGCCGGCCGGGTGGGGATCGTCGTGGACATGCTCACTCCTCGTTGTTGCGGGGGTCGCCCGGCGGGTAGAGCTGGCTGCCGTCCCGGTAGCGGTACCACGGCGCATCCGACGGCGGGAGCGGCGTGTTGCCGGCGATCAGGTCGGCGGCCTTCTCCGCGACCATCATCACCGGGGCGTAGATGTTGCCGTTCGTGACGAACGGGAAGACCGAGGCGTCGACGACGCGCAGGCCCTCGAGTCCGTGGACCTTCATGCTGGACGGGTCGACCACCGACATCTCCTCGATGCCCATCGCCGCCGTGCACGAGGGGTGCAGGGCCGTCTCGGCGTCCTTGCGGACCCAGTCGAGGATCTCGTCGTCGGTCTCCACCGAGGGGCCCGGGGAGATCTCGCCGTCGTTGTACGGCGCGAAGGCCGGCTGGTTCAGGATGTCGCGGGCGACCCGGACCGCCTCGATCCACTCGCGCCGGTCGTTCGGGGTCGAGAGGTAGTTGAAGACCATCGACGGGTGCTGCTTCGGGTCACGCGACTTGATCCGGATGCGGCCGCGGGTGTCGGCGTACATCGGGCCGATGTGGACCTGGTAGCCGTGGCCCTCGGTGGGCTGCGTGCCGTCGTACCGGATCGCGACCGGGAGGAAGTGGAACATCAGGTTCGGGTAGTCCACGTCCTCGTTGCTGCGGGCGAAGCCGCCGCCCTCGAAGTGGTTCGTGGCGCCGAGGCCGCGGCGGTGGAACAGCCACTGGTAGCCGATGCCCGGCCGGGCGCGCATCCGCAGGCCCGGCGCGATCGAGACCGGCTGCTTGGAGGCGTACTGGATGTAGACCTCGAGGTGGTCCTGGAGGTTCTCGCCGACACCGGGCAGGTGGTGCACGAGAGGTACGCCGACCTGCGCCAGGTGGTCGCGGTCGCCGACGCCGGACAGCTGCAGCAGCTGGGGCGTGTTGATCGCGCCGCCGCAGAGGATGACCTCGCCGGCGGCCACGGTGCGGGGCCGGCCCGCGCGCAGGTAGTCGACGCCGACCGCGCGCTTGCCCTCGAAGCGGACCTTGGTCGCCATCGCGAGGGTCTCGACGCGCAGGTTCTTCCGCGACATCGCCGGGTGCAGGTAGGCGCGGGCCGCGGACCAGCGGCGACCGTTCTTGATGTTGCGGTCGAAGCGCGCGAAGCCCTCCTGGCGGTAGCCGTTGACGTCGTCGGTCAGCGGGTAGCCGGCCTGCTGGGCCGCCTCGAAGAAGGCGCCGAACAGGGGGTTGGTGGCCGGGCCACGCTCGAGGTTGAGCGGTCCGTCGCCGCCGCGCCACTCGTCGGCGCCGTTGCTGCCGTCGACCAGGTGGAGCGACTCCATGCGCTTGAAGTAGGGCAGGCAGTGGGCGAAGTCCCACTCCTTCATGCCCGGCTGGGCGCCCCAGCGCTCGTAGTCCATCGGGTTGCCCCGCTGGAAGATCATCCCGTTGATGCTGGAGGAGCCGCCGAGCACCTTGCCGCGCGCGTGGGACACGCGCCGGCCGTTCATGTGCGGCTCGGGGTCGGTCTCGTACTTCCAGTCGTAGAGGCGGTTGCCGATCGGGATTGGGAGCGCCGCCGGCATGTGCACGAACGGATCGATCCGCCAGTCGGAGTGTCCTGCCTCCAGGACGAGCACGCTGGTCCCGGGATCGGCGGAGAGGCGGTTGGCCAGCGCCGAGCCGGCGGAGCCACCTCCCACGATGACGATGTCGTAGCGTTCCTGGCGCATTCTGAGCCTTCCTAGTCCTGGAACCAGTTCTGCACCGTGGGGCGGAGGTTCTGCCACACGTGCTTGATCTCGCGGTACTCGTCCAAGCCGGCCTCGCCGAGCTCGCGTCCGACACCGGACTGCTTGAAGCCGCCCCACTCGGCCTGCGGCACGTAGGGGTGGTAGTCGTTGATCCAGACGGTGCCCATCCGCAGCCGGGCCGCGACGCGCTGGCCCTTGCCGGCGTCCTGGGTCCAGACCGCGCCCGCCAGGCCGAAGATGCTGTCGTTGGCGATCGCCACGGCCTCGTCCTCGGTGCGGAACGTCTCCACCGTGAGGACGGGCCCGAAGGACTCCTCCTGGGTGACCGACATGGCGCTGGTGCAGCCGTCCAGGACGGTGGGCAGGTAGTAGAAGCCGTGCGCGAGGGCGGGGTCCTCGGGGGCGGAGCCGCCGCAGCGGAGCACGGCGCCCTCGGCGATGCCGCGCTCGACGTACGCCGCCACCTTGTCGCGGTGCGCGGCGCTGATCAGCGGGCCGGTCTCGGCCTTGGGGTCCTCAGGGCCGCCGAGCCGGATGTTGCCGGCCCGCGCGACGAGCGCGTCGACGAAGCGGTCGTGGATGCTCTCCTCGACCAGCAGCCGCGCGCCGGCCGAGCAGACCTGGCCGGAGTGCAGGAAGACCGCGGTCAGCGCGAAGTCGAGCGCGACGTCGAGGTCGGCGTCGGCGAAGACGATGTTGGGGTTCTTGCCGCCGAGCTCCAGCGCGACCTTCTTGACCGTGGCCGCGGCCGTGGCCATCAGCCGGCGCCCGGTGTCCAGGCCGCCGGTGAAGGAGACCAGGTCGATGCGCGGGTCCTCGGCCAGGGGAGCGCCGGCCGCCGGGCCGGCGCCGAGCACCAGGTTGCCGACGCCCGCGGGGAGGCCGGCCTCGGCGAGCACCCGCATCAGCAGGATGCTGGTGTGCGGCGTGAGCTCGCTGGGCTTGAGCACGAAGGTGTTGCCGGCGGCCAGGCACGGCGCGACCTTCCAGGCGGCCTGCAGCAGCGGGTAGTTCCACGGGGTGATCAGGGCGCACACCCCGAGCGGCTCGTGGACCACCTTGCTGGCGACGTCCTCGCGGCCGGTGTCGATGACCCGGCCGGCGCCCTCGGCGGCGATCGCGCCGTAGTGGCGGAAGACCGAGACGACGTCGGCGACGTCGTACTCGCTCTCGACCAGGCGCTTGCCGGTGTCCATGGACTCGGCACGGGCGATCTCCGCGGTGTCGCGCTCGAGCAGGTCGGCCACCCGCGTCAGCAGCGCACCGCGCTCCCGGGCCGGGGTGCGGGCCCACGCGCCCTCGCCGTCGGCGAACGCGGCGTGCGCCGCGGCGATGGCGGCCAGGGTGTCGATGGCGGACGCCTCGTCGACCTCGGCCACCACGGTGCCGTCGGCGGGGCAGGCGATGGTTCGCGTTCCGCCCTCCGACGCAGAGCGCCACTCGCCGTCGATGTACAGCTCGGGCATGCGGGCCGCTCCTCTCATCTGCTCCAGTCAGAGCCAGTTGTTGCGATCTGCACAACGCGGTGCTTACTGCGCAACTGCTTGTAGAAGGAGAATAGGTGACCTGGAACACATGTCAAGAGGGTCGAGCCGAGTGTCTCGCCGTACGGCCCCCGACGTCATCTGCTGTAACACGGCGTTCTCATTCGGTGTCTCCACCGGAGCGCTCGAGACGCACGATCACGCCCTTGGAGGTCGGGGTGTTGGAGATCTCGGCGACGCTGTCGAGCGGGACCAGCACGTTGGTCTCCGGGTAGTACGCCGCCGCCGACCCGCGCGCGGCCGGGTAGGCGACGAGCGTGAAGCCGGGCGCCCGCCGCTCGATCCCGTCGGTCCAGATCGACACCAGGTCGACGACGTCGCCGTCGGCGTACCCCAGCTCGGCGATGTCCTCGGGGTTGACCATCACGACCCGGCGGGCGTGGTGGATGCCGCGATAGCGATCGTCCAGGGCGTAGGGGATGGTGTTCCACTGGTCGTGGGAGCGCAGCGACTGCAGCACCAGGTGCCCGGGCGGCGTGTCCAGCCAGTCCAGGTGGTTGCCGGTGAAGACGCCCTTGCCCGTCGCCGTGCGGTAGACGCCCTCGTTGACCGGGTTGGGCAGCACGAAGCCCTCCGGGACGGCGACGCGCGCGTTGAAGTCCTCGAACCCGGGGACGACCCGGCTGATCGCGTCGCGGATCCGGCCGTAGTCGGCCTCGAACCCGGCCCAGTCGATGTCGTACCGGTCGCCGAGGGTGGCGCGGGCGAGGCGGCTGATGATCGCGACCTCGGAGAGCAGGTGCGGCGATGCGGGCGGCAGCTTGCCGCGGGTCGCGTGCACCATGCTCATCGAGTCCTCGACGGTGACGAACTGCTCGCCGCCGGCCTGGACGTCGTGGTCGGAGCGCCCCAGGGTCGGCAGGATCAGCGCGGTCTCGCCGCAGACGGTGTGCGAGCGGTTCAGCTTGGTCGAGATCTGCACGGTGAGCCGGCAGCGGCGCAGTGCGGCCTCGGTGACGTCGCTATCGGACATCGCACGCACGAAGTTGCCGGCCACCCCGACGAAGACCTTGGCCCGACCGTCGCGCATCGCGCGGACGGCGCCGACCGAGTCGACGCCGTGCCGGCGCGGCGGATCGAAGCCGAACTCGGTGCCCAGGGCGTCCAGGAAGGCGTCCGGCATCTTCTCCCAGATGCCCATGGTCCGGTCGCCCTGGACGTTGGAGTGGCCGCGCACCGGGCACACCCCCGCGCCCGGCCTGCCGATGTTGCCGCGCAGCATCAGGAAGTTCACGACCTCGCGGATGGTGGGTACGCCGTGCCGGTGCTGGGTCAGCCCCATCGCCCAGCAGACCACCACGGAGCCGGCCCCGAGCACCTGCCGGTGCACGGCCTCGATCTCCTCGCGCGCCAGCCCGGTCGCGGCGAGCGTCTGCTCCCAGGTGATGTCGCGGGCCTGGGCCGCGAACTCCTCGAAGCCGCTGGTGTGCGCCGCGATGAAGTCGTGGTCGAGCGCGGTGCCGGGCGCCGCGTCCTCGGCCTCGAGCAGCAGCTTGTTGAGCATCTTGAACAGGGCGAGGTCGCCGCCGGGCCGGATCAGCAGGAACTGGTCGGCGATCGGGGTGCCGCGACCGACGACGCCGCGGACCTTCTGCGGGTTCTTGAACCTCTTCAGACCTGCCTCGGGCAGCGGGTTGACCGCGATGACTCTGCCGCCGCGCTGCTTGGTCTCCTCGAGCGCGGAGAGCATGCGGGGGTGGTTGGTGCCGGGGTTCTGGCCGACCACGAGCACCAGGTCGGCGTTGTGCAGGTCCTCGAGGGACACGCTGCCCTTGCCGATGCCGAGGGTCTCGTTGAGGGCGGCGCCGCTGGACTCGTGGCACATGTTGGAGCAGTCGGGGAGGTTGTTGGTGCCGTAGGCGCGCGCGAAGAGCTGCAGCAGGAAGGCGGCCTCGTTGCTGACCCGCCCGGAGGTGTAGAAGAGCGCCTCGTCGGGGGAGTCGAGGCCGCGCAGCTCCGCGGCGATGGTCGCCAGGGCGTCCTCCCACGAGACCGGCTCGTAGTGGGTGGCGCCCGGCCGCTTGATCATCGGCTCGGTCAGCCGGCCCTGCTGGTTGAGCCAGTAGTCGGACCGCTGGTCGAGCTCGGCGACCGGATGCTCGGCGAAGAGCTCCCGGGTCACGCGGCGTGACGTGGCCTCGTCGTTGATGTGCTTGGCGCCGTTCTCGCAGTACTCGTTGAGGTGGCGGTGCCCGGGATCGGGCCACGCGCAGCCGGGGCAGTCGATGCCGCCGGCCTGGTTCAGGCTCAGCAGGGTGAGGGCGGTACGCCGGGGCGAGGTCTGCCCCAGGGAGTACTCGATCGCCTTGCGCACCGCGGGCAGACCGGCCGCCCACTCCTTGGGCGGGGTGACGGTGAGGTCGTCGGCCGGGTCGGTCCTCGGGCCCATGTTTCCCATCATGACGTCCTGTCTTCCGGCGGTCGCCGCCGGACTTTTCGAAATCGATCCGCTCGGGCTCTTGACGGTGTGACCTCGCCCACTGCATTGTTGCTTGTGCCGCAATCGAGTGCAAGATACGCAACAGGAGGCCAGGGCATGGTCGGACGCAGGACCGTCATCATCGGCGCCGGAGTCGTGGGCGCGGCCCTCGCGGACGAGCTCTCGGCGCTGGGCTGGACCGACATCACCGTCGTGGACCAGGGTGACCTCCCCGCCACCGGCGGCTCCACGTCGCACGCGCCCGGCCTGGTGTTCCAGGCCAGCGGCAGCAAGGTGCTGACCGAGCTGGCGACGTACACCGTCGAGAAGTTCGTCGACCTGCAGCACGAGGGCCGGTCCTGCTTCCTGCAGGTCGGGGGTCTCGAGGTCGCCACCACGCCCGAGCGCCTCGCCGAGCTGCACCGCCGCCACGGCTGGCTCACCTCGTGGGGCGTCGAGGCCGAGGTCGTCGACGCCGACCGCTGCGTCGAGCTGCACTCCCTGGTCGACCGCGACCTGATCCTCGGCGGCCTCTGGTGCCCGACCGACGGCCTGGCCAAGGCCGTCTGGGCCGTGGACGCCCAGATCGAGCGGGCCCGGGCACGCGGCGTGGTCTTCCACGGTCGCCACGAGGTCACCGACATCACCGTCGAGGACGGCAAGGTCACCGCCGTCGTCACCGACAAGGGCGAGTTCCCCGCCGACATCGTCGTCTCCTGCGCCGGCATCTGGGGCCCCAAGATCGCCGCCCTGGTCGGCCTCGGCCTGCCGCTCACCCCGCTCGGTCACCAGCTCGCCTGGACCAGCGACGTCCCGGAGCTCAAGGGCCAGGAGCAGGAGGCGGTCCGCCCGATCCTGCGCCACCAGGAGTCCGGCCTCTACTACCGCGACAACTACGCGGGCGTGGGCATCGGCTACTACCACCACGAGCCGATGCCGTACGCCGCCACCGACATCCGCTCGATGGAGGAGGCCGACCGCTCCGGCAACATGCCGTCGGTCCTGGAGTTCACCCCCGAGGACTTCGAGCCCGCCTGGGCCGAGACCCAGCGGCTCCTGCCGGCGACCGCGGACACGAAGGTCGAGGAGGGCATCAACGGCCTCTTCTCCTTCACCACCGACGGCATGCCGCTGCTCGGCGAGTCGCGCGAGGTCGAGGGCTTCTGGGTCGCCGAGGCGGTCTGGGTCACCCACTCCGCCGGTGTCGGCCGGGCCGTCGCCGAGTGGATCGCGAACGGCCACTGCTCGTCGTGGGACATCCACGAGTGCGACGTCAACCGCTTCGAGGACTACCAGCTCGCGCCCGACTACGTCCTGGAGCGCGACTGCCAGAACTTCCGCGAGGTCTACGACATCCTGCACCCGCTGCAGCCGATGGACTCCCCGCGCGACATCCGGCTCTCGCCGTTCCACGCCCGCGAGCAGGAGCTCGGCGCGTTCTTCCTGCCGGCCAACGGCTGGGAGCGGCCGCACTGGTACGCCGCCAACAAGGCCCTCCTCGAGAAGTACGAAGTGCCGACGCCCAACGCCTGGGCCGCCCGCTACTGGGACCCGATCGTCGGCGCCGAGGCGCAGGCGACCCGCGAGGGCGTCGCGATGTACGACATGACCGCCCTCAAGCGCATCAACGTCACCGGACCCGGCGCTGTCGACTTCCTGCAGCGGCTGTGCACCAACGACGTCGACAAGTCGGTCGGCTCGGTCGTCTACAGCCTCCTGCTCGACACCGACGGCGGCATCCGCAGCGACATCACGGTCGCCCGGCTCGGCAGGGACCACTACCAGGTCGGCGCCAACGGCGCCCTCGACATCGACTGGTTCGAGCGCCACCTCCCCGAGGACGGCACCGTCCAGGTCACCGACATCACGCCGGGCACCTGCTGCATCGGGCTGTGGGGCCCGAAGGCCCGCGAGGTGCTCGCCACGATCACCGACGCCGACATGACCAACGACGGCCTGAAGTACTTCCGCGCCAAGAGGCTGACCATCGGCAACGTCCCGGTCACCGCGTGGCGCCTGTCCTACGTCGGCGAGCTCGGCTGGGAGATCTACACGACCGCCGACCTCGGCCAGCGGCTCTGGGACACGATCTGGGAGGCCGGCCAGGAGCACGGCATCATCGCGGCCGGCCGGGGCGCGTTCAACAGCCTGCGCCTGGAGAAGGGCTACCGGTCCTTCGGCGGCGACATGACCAACGAGCACGACCCCTACGAGGCCGGTCTCGGCTTCGCGGTCAAGATCGACAAGGGCGACTTCATCGGCCGCGACGCGCTCATCGAGCGCAAGGCCGACCAGAGGCGGACCCTGGCCTGCCTCACGATCGACAGCACCGAGGACGTCGTGATGGGCAAGGAGCCGGTGTACGCCGACGGCCGCCCGGTCGGCTACGTCACCTCCGCCGCCTACGGCTACACGATCGAGAAGGGCATCGCCTACGCCTGGCTGCCCGTCGAGGTCGCCGAGGTCGGCACCCGCGTGGAGATCGGCTACTTCGACAAGCGCGTCGAGGCCGTCGTCACCGCCGAGCCCCTGTTCGACCCGAAGATGACCCGCCTCCGCGGCTGACCTGCCTCTCCTCTCCCCACCCTTCTGATCCGGAGGTTCCCCTGTGAGTTTCAAGACCGCCCCCGCGGCCAACATGGCCGAGATCGCCGCCATGGTCGAGCGCCGCGAGGTGGGCTACAGCCTCGAGTCCGCCTTCTACGCCAGCCAGGAGGTCTACGACCTCGACATCCGGGCGATCTTCGGCGAGCACTGGATCTTCGTCGCGAGCGAGGCCGAGATCCCCGAGCCGGGCGACTTCGTCACCGTCGAGATCGGCACCCAGTCGCTGATCATCACCCGCGACGACGACGAGGAGATCCGCGCGCTGCGCAACATCTGCCGGCACCGCGGCTCCCGCCTGCTCGAGGAGCCGTGCGGCTCGATCGGCAACATCGTGTGCCCCTACCACCAGTGGACCTACCGTCCCGACGGTGAGCTGCTGTACGCCGAGAGCCAGTCGCCCTCGTTCGACAAGTCCAAGTTCGGCCTCAAGCAGGTCCACGTCCGCACCGTCGGCGGCCTGATCTTCATCTGCCTGGCCGAGGAGCCGCCGGCCGACTTCGACGAGGTCGCGTCGGTCATCGAGCCGTACCTGGCGTCGTACAGGATCGCGGAGGCGAAGGTCGCCCACCAGACCGACCTGGTCGAGCAGGGCAACTGGAAGCTCGTGATGGAGAACAACCGCGAGTGCCACCACTGCGACGCCTCGCACCCCGAGCTGATCACGTCGTACTTCCCCTTCCTGCGCTACGACGAGGCCGACGTGACCCCGCGCCTCAAGCCGCTCTACGAGCGCTACCTGAAGGCGACCGAGGACCTCGACAACGTCTGCCGGCTCAACGGCGTCCCGCGCGAGCTGGTCCACGAGCTCGACAGCCGCGAGACGGGCTTCATGATCATGCGGCTGCCGCTGGACGGCGACGGTGCCTCGTTCGGCATCGACGGCGCCCAGGTCTGCAAGAAGCTGATCGGCGACGCGCCCACCGAGAAGTTCGGGGACCTGTCGCTGCACATGCAGCCGAACTCGTGGTTCCACTTCCTCAGCGACCACGTCATCGTCTTCAGCGTCCTGCCGCTCGGTCCGGACAAGTCGATGGTCCGCACGACCTGGCTGGTCCACCCCGACGCCGTCGAGGGCGAGGACTACACCATCGAGGGCCTGACCAGCGTCTGGAAGGCGACCAACGACCAGGACCGCGCCCTGGTCGAGAAGGCCCAGCGCGGGGTCACCGACCCCGGCTACGTGCCCGGTCCGTACGCGCTGATCGAGGACGACGTCGAGGCCTTCCTCAACTGGTACGTCGGCCGGCTCCACGACTACCTCGCGCCGCACCGCGAGAGCGTCGAGAAGCTCGGCCACCTCAACGCCGTCGCCGGCCAGTAGCCACCAGATCCAGCCACCGACTCCATCGGGAGAAGAGATGTCGTCGTCCGACCAGGCACTCGAGAGCCTCGTGCCGCCCCTGCGCTCCCCGGCCTGCTGGGCCGAGGAGGACCAGGCCGTCCTGGTGTGCACGGCGGTCAGCGACGTCACCCACGACGTGAAGAACTTCGTCTTCGAGCCCGAGGGCGACCAGCTCTTCGAGTTCGACGCGGGCCAGTTCCTGACCCTCAAGCTCGACATCGACGGCACCCCGGTCAACCGGTGCTACACGATCTCCTCGCCGCCGACCCGTCCGAACCGCGTCGCCATCACGGTGAAGCGGGTCGTGGGCGGCACGGTGTCGAACTGGATGCACGACAACGTCGTGCCCGGCACGAAGATTCCCGTCCTGGCGCCGCTCGGGGCCTTCACGCTGACCCACAAGCCCGCGGAGAAGCTGCTCTTCCTCTCCGCCGGCAGCGGCATCACCCCGCTGATGTCGATGCTGCGCACGCTCTACGACCTCGGGTCGGACGCCGACGTGGTCTTCGTCCACAGCGCGCGTACGCCGAGCGACATCGTCTTCCGCAGCGAGCTGGCGGCCATCGAGCTGCTCATGCCCAACCTGCGGGTGGTCCACATCTGCGAGGCGGACTACCCCTCGGAGCGCTGGGGCGGCATGCGGGGACGCATCTCGCCGGCCATGCTCCAGACCGTCGTGCCCGACGTGCTCGAGCGGACCACCTTCAACTGCGGACCCGCGCCCTACATGGACGCGGTGCGCCGCATCCTCGACGAGATCGGCTACGACCTCGCGGGCTACCACGAGGAGAGCTTCAGCTTCGACGACCCGTCGGTGCCCGGAGCGACCCCGCCGCCCGAGGGCGTCGCCTACGAGGACATCGCCGTCGCGGCCCCGCCGGCGACCGATGACGGTGTGGCCCGCTACTCGGTCGAGTTCACCAAGACCGGTCGCACCATCACCGTCCGCGCCGACGAGTTCGTCCTCGACGCGGCGCTCGGTGCCGGCGTACGCCTCGCGTCGTCGTGCAGCCAGGGCATGTGCGGCACCTGCAAGATCCCCAAGCTGTCCGGCGAGGTGGAGATGAACCACAACGGAGGCATCCGCCCCCGCGAGGTCGCCGCCGGGAAGATCCTCGCCTGCTGCTCCAAGCCGCTCAGCGACCTGTCGCTCGACGCCTGATCCCACCCTCACCCAAGCAAGAACCAAGGCAAGAACGGAGTCACCCCATGGCTGACAACAGAGTCGTCGTCTACGCGGGACCTGGCCAGGTCGCGGTCGAGAACATCGAGTTCCCGAAGCTGGAGATCCCGCGCGAGGTCGCGCAGGGCCTCGGCATCAAGCAGGCCGCCCCGCACGCCGTGATCCTCAAGCTGGTCACGACGAACATCTGCGGGAGCGACCAGCACATGGTCCGCGGTCGTACGACGGCGCCGATCGGCCAGTCGCTGGGCCACGAGATCACCGGCGAGATCGTCGAGATCGGCGACGACGTCCTGTTCCACAACGTCGGCGACATCTGCTCGGTGCCGTTCAACATCGCCTGCGGCCGCTGCCGGATGTGCAACGAGGGCAAGACCGGCATCTGCCTCAACGTGAACCCGGCGCGCGCCGGTGCGGCGTACGGCTACGTCGACATGGGCGGCTGGGTCGGCGGCCAGGCGGAGTACGTGATGATCCCGTACGCCGACTTCAACCTGCTGCGCTTCCCCGACCGCGACCAGGCGCTGGAGAAGATCCTCGACCTGACGATGCTCTCCGACATCTTCCCGACCGGCTACCACGGTGCCTACACCGCGGGCGTGACCACCGGCTCGACCGTGTACGTCGCCGGCGCCGGCCCGGTCGGTCTCGCGGCCGCCTACTCCGCCCAGCTGCTCGGCGCCTCGCGCGTGATCGTCGGCGACATGAACGCCGACCGCCTCGCCCAGGCCGCCAGCTTCGGCTGCGACGTCGCCGACCTGTCGAAGGGCGACTCGCTGGCCGACATCGTGGCCGACATCCTCGGCGAGCCCGAGGTCGACGCGGCCATCGACGCGGTCGGCTTCGAGGCCCGCGGCCACGGCGCCGGTGCCGCCGAGGCGCCCGCCACGGTCCTCAACGACGTCATGAGCATCGCCCGTGCCGGCGCCTCGCTCGGCATCCCCGGCCTGTACGTCACCGGCGACCCGGGTGCGGTCGACGAGGCCGCGAAGATCGGCCAGATCGGCGTACGTCTCGGCCTCGGGTGGGCGAAGTCGCACACGCTCGTCACCGGCCAGTGCCCGGTCAAGAGGTACAACCGCCAGCTGATGAACCTGATCCTGGCGGACAAGGCGCACATCGCGAAGGCCGTCAACGCCACCACGATCAGCCTCGACGAGGCCGCCCAGGGCTACGCCGCGTTCGACAAGGGCGCGGCCCAGAAGTTCGTCATCGACCCGCACGGCATGGTCCGGGCCTGACCAGGATGAGTGACCCGATGTCTTCCCTCGACCGCACCCTCGCCGACTTCGACCCCGAGGTCGCCGAGCAGATCGCCAACGAGCTGGACCGCCAGCAGTCCACGCTGGAGATGATCGCCTCGGAGAACTTCGCTCCGGTCGCGGTCATGCAGGCGCAGGGCTCGGTCCTGACCAACAAGTACGCCGAGGGCTACCCCGGCCGTCGCTACTACGGCGGCTGCGAGCACGTCGACGTCATCGAGCAGCTCGCGATCGACCGGATCAAGGAGCTCTTCGGCGCCGAGGCCGCCAACGTGCAGCCGCACTCCGGCGCCCAGGCCAACGCGGCCGCGATGTTCGCGCTGCTCGACCCGGGCGACACGATCCTCGGCCTCGACCTCGCGCACGGCGGTCACCTGACCCACGGCATGCGGATCAACTTCTCCGGCAAGCTCTACAACGTCGTGGCCTACCAGGTCTCGCCGGACGACTTCCGGATCGACATGGCCGAGGTCGAGCGCCTGGCCGTCGAGCACAGGCCGAAGCTGATCGTGGCCGGCTGGTCGGCGTACCCGCGCCAGCTGGACTTCGCGGAGTTCCGCCGGATCGCCGACCTGGTCGGTGCCTACCTGATGGTCGACATGGCCCACTTCGCCGGCCTGGTCGCCGCCGGCCTGCACCCGTCGCCGGTGCCCTACGCGGACGTGGTCACCACCACGACGCACAAGACCCTCGGCGGCCCGCGCGGTGGCGTGATCCTCTCCAAGGCCGAGCTGGCCAAGAAGATCAACTCCGCGGTGTTCCCCGGCCAGCAGGGCGGTCCGCTGGAGCACGTGATCGCGGCCAAGGCCGTGGCCTTCAAGATGGCGTTGGAGCCGGCCTTCAAGGAGCGCCAGCAGCGCACCCTCGACGGCGCGCAGATCCTCGCCGGCCGGCTCTCGGAGTCCGACGTCGCGGCCGCCGGGATCACCGTGCTGTCCGGCGGCACCGACGTGCACCTGGTGCTCGTCGACCTGCGCGACGCCGAGATCAACGGCCAGGAGGCCGAGGACCGGCTGCACGCGGTCGGCATCACGGTCAACCGCAACGCGGTGCCCTTCGACCCGCGCCCGCCGATGGTCTCCTCCGGCGTCCGCATCGGTACGCCGGCCCTGGCGACCCGCGGCTTCGACGCCGAGGCGTTCGCCGAGGTCGCCGACGTGATCGCCGAGACCCTCGCGGGCTCCGGCGACGAGGTGCAGCTCAAGGAGCTGCGCGGTCGCGTCGAGACCCTGGCCGCCCGCTTCCCGCTCTACCCCTCGCTCAGCACCGTTCTGGAGGACTGATGGCCGACCTGCTGCCGGAGCACCCGGCCTGGCTGTGGCGCGACCCCGACCCGAAGCCGTCGTACGACGCGATCGTGGTCGGCGGCGGCGGGCACGGCCTGGCCACGGCGTACTACCTGGCCAAGAACCACGGCATCACCAACATCGCGGTGCTGGAGAAGGGCTGGCTCGCGGGCGGCAACATGGCCCGCAACACCACGATCATCCGGTCCAACTACCTGTGGGACGAGAGCGCGGCGATGTACGAGTTCGCGCTCAAGCAGTGGGAGCTGCTGCCTGCGGAGCTGGACTACGACTTCCTGTTCAGCCAGCGCGGCGTGCTCAACCTCGCCCACACGCTGCAGGACGTGCGTGACTCGCGCCGCCGGATCGAGGCCAACCGCCTCAACCGGGTCGACGCGGAGTGGCTGGAGCCCGACGAGGTCGCCAAGGTGTGCCCGATCGTCAACGTGTCCCAGGACGTGCGCTACCCGGTGCTGGGCGGGACCTTCCAGCCCCGCGCCGGCATCGCCAAGCACGACCACGTCGCGTGGGCCTTCGCCCGGGCCTGCGACGCGATGGGCGTCGACATCATCCAGAACTGCGAGGTGACCGGCTTCCTCAAGGACGGCGAGCGGGTCGTCGGCGTGGAGACCAACCGCGGCCGGATCCTGTCCGACACCGTCGGCCTGGTCGCCGCCGGGCACTCCAGCGTGCTGGCCGAGAAGGCCGGGTTCCGGCTGCCGGTGCAGTCGCACCCGCTGCAGGCCCTGGTCTCCGAGCTCTACCAGCCGGTGCACCCCACGGTCGTGATGTCGAACCACGTGCACGTCTACGTCTCCCAGGCCCACAAGGGCGAGCTGGTCATGGGCGCGGGCGTGGACGCCTACAACGGCTACGGCCAGCGCGGCTCCTTCCACGTGATCGAGCACCAGATGGCAGCGGCCCTGGAGCTGTTCCCGATCTTCGGCCGGGCCCGCCTGCTGCGGACCTGGGGCGGCATCGTGGACGTCTCCCCGGACGCCTCGCCGATCATCGGCGCGACGCCGGTCGAGGGCCTCTACGTCAACTGCGGCTGGGGGACCGGCGGCTTCAAGGCCACCCCCGGCGCGGGCTGGGCGATGGCCCACACCATGGCGACCGGTCAGCCCCACGAGCTCAACCGCCCGTTCGGGCTGGAGCGGTTCACGACCGGCCACCTCATCGACGAGCACGGCGCTGCCGCCGTCGCCCACTGACACCACACGACACGAGATCTGGAGCACCGAGCGATGTTGCAGCTGACCTGCCCGTGGTGCGGCCCGCGGGACGAGACCGAGTACCACTACGGCGGCCAGGCCCACGTGGCCTACCCCGAGGACCCCTCCGCGCTGTCGGATGAGGAGTGGGCGCAGTACCTCTTCTTCCGCGACAACCCCAAGGGGCCGTTCGCGGAGCGCTGGTCGCACTCCACCGGCTGCCGCCGCTGGTTCAACGTCGTGCGCGACACCCGCAGCTACGAGGTGCTCGCCACCTACACCAACTCCGACCCGCGCCCCGCGATCGTGACCGCAGGAGAAGCCCGATGAGCACCCCCTCGAACGCTCAGCCCCGCCGCCTGTCCACGGGCGGCCGGATCGACCGCGACCGGGTCCTGAGCTTCACCGTCGACGGCCGCTCGTACGTCGGACACCCCGGTGACACCGTCGCCTCGGCGCTGCTGGCCAACGGCCGGATCCGGGTCGGCGACTCGATCTATCGCGGCCGCCCGCGTGGCATCCTCGCGGCCGGGGTCGAGGAGCCCAACGCGCTGTTGCAGGTCGGCGGGGACTGCCCCGAGCCGATGGTGCCCGCGACGATCCGGCCGCTCACCCCGGGCTTCTCGGCCAGCACCCTGTCCGGGCTCGGCGTCCTCGACCCGATCGGCGACGACACGACGTACGACAAGGTCTTCGTGCACACCGACGTCCTCGTCGTCGGCGCCGGCCCGGCCGGCATCGCGGCCGCGCTGTCGGCCGCCCGCGCCGGTGCCCGGGTGGTGCTGCTCGACGAGCAGTCCGAGCTCGGCGGGTCGCTGCTCAGCGGCCGTGACGAGACCGTCGACGGCGTACCCGCCCTGGAGTGGGTCGCGGACGCCACGGCCGAGCTCGCCGCGGCCCCGGAGGTCACCGTGCTGCCGCGCACCACCGCGTTCGGCTCCTACGACGACAACTACGTGCTCGCCGTCGAGAACCGCGCCGACCACCTCGAGGACCCGGCGCCGCTCGGGGTCTCCCGGCAGCGGGTCTGGCACGTCCGTGCCCGCCAGGTCGTGCTCGCCACCGGCGCCCACGAGCGCCCCCTGGTCTTCGGCGGCAACGACCGGCCCGGCGTGATGCTCGCCGGCGCCGTCCGCACCTACGTCAACCGGTATGCCGTCCTGCCCGGCGACCGCGTCGTCGTCGCGACCACCAACGACAGCGCCTACGACACCGTCGACGCCCTGCGCGCCGCGGGTGCCGAGGTGGTCGGCGTCCTCGACGCCCGTGACGTCCTCTCCGCCCGCGCCGCGGCCGTGGAGGAGCACGGCGTGCGGGTGCTGCTCGCCAGCACCGTCCAGGGCACCGAGGCCGACCCGGAGACCGGCCGGATCAGCACCGTCCACGTCGGCACCCTCGGTGACGACGACGTCCCCACCTGCTGGGAGGACCTGGCCTGCGACCTGCTCGCGGTCTCCGGCGGCTGGACCCCGGTCGTGCACCTGCACAGCCAGCGCCAGGGCCGGCTGCGGTGGGACGACGCCCTCGCGGCGTTCGTGCCCGACGGCCCCGACGCGCTGCTCGCCGACCAGCAGGTCGCGGGCTCGGCTGCGGGCACCGTGCTCATCGGCGACTGCCTGGCGCAGGGCGCCGAGGCCGGCGCCGAGGCGGCCACGCGGGCGGGCTACCCGGCCGAGCCGGTGGCGCTGCCCGCGACCGCCGCGCTCACCGAGGTCGGCGAGGTCCGCCAGCTGTGGCTGGTGCCGGGCGCCGAGGGCGAGCCGGGGGAGTGGGACGAGCACTTCGTCGACCTGGGCCGCGACCAGACCGTCGCCGACGTGTGGCGCTCGGTCGGTGCCGGCATGCGCAGCGTCGAGCACGTCAAGCGCTACACCTCGATCAGCACCGGCGCGGACCAGGGCAAGACCTCCGGCGTCAACGCGATCGGCGTGATCGCCGCGGCCCTCGGCGGCTCCGAGGGCATCGGCGAGATCGGTACGACGACCTACCGGGCGCCGTACTCCCCGGTCTCGTTCTCGGCGCTGGCCGGGCGCGAGCGCGGGAAGCTGTTCGACCCCGAGCGCACCACCCCGATCCACTCCTGGCACGCCGAGCACGGCGCGGTCTTCGAGATCGTCGGGCAGTGGCTGCGGCCGCGGTACTACCCGCAGCGCGGCGAGGACATGGACACCGCCGTGCTGCGCGAGTGCCGCGCGGCCCGCACCGGCGTCGCGATGATGGACGCCTCCACGCTGGGCAAGATCGAGGTCCAGGGCCCCGACGCGGGCGAGTTCCTGAACCGGATCTACACCAACGCCTACAAGAAGCTGGCCATCGGCGCCGCGCGCTACGGCGTGATGTGCAAGCCGGACGGCATGGTGCTCGACGACGGCGTGGTGCTGCGCCTGGACGAGGACACCTTCTACCTGCACACCACCACCGGTGGTGCCGCGGGCGTCCTGGACTGGCTGGAGGAGTGGCTGCAGACCGAGTGGCCGGAGCTGGACGTGCGCTGCACCTCGGTGACCGAGCAGTGGTCCACCGTCGCGGTCGTCGGCCCGCGCTCGCGCGAGGTGATCGCGAAGGTCGCCCCCGGCCTCGACGTCTCCAACGAGGCGTTCCCGTTCATGACCTTCCAGGAGACGACGCTCGCGTCGGGCATCCCCGCCCGGGTCTGCCGGATCTCCTTCTCCGGTGAGCTGGCCTTCGAGATCAACGTGTCCGGCTGGTACGGCCGCGCGGTCTGGGAGGAGGTGTACGCCGCCGGAGCCGAGCTCGGCATCACGCCGTACGGCACCGAGGCGATGCACGTGCTGCGGGCCGAGAAGGGCTTCCCGATCGTCGGGCAGGACACCGACGGCACCGTCACGCCGCAGGACCTGGGCATGTCGTGGGTGGTCTCGAAGACCAAGGACTTCGTGGGCAGCCGCTCGTATGCCCGCGAGGAGAACCAGCGCAGCGACCGCAAGCAGCTCGTCGGGCTGCTGCCCGTCGACCGCCGCACGGTCCTGCCCGAGGGCAGCCAGGTGATCGAGGCCGGTGTGGAGATCGATGCGGGGCCCGACCCGGTGCCGATGCTGGGCCACGTGACGTCGAGCTACCTCAGCGACGCCCTCGAGCGGCCGTTCGCCCTGGCCATGATCAAGGGCGGCGCGGACCGGATCGGTGAGGTGCTGGTGGCTCCCGTCGGCTCCCGCCTCGTCGAGGTCGAGGTGACCTCCCACGTGCTCTACGACCCCGAAGGGACCCGACGAGATGGCTAGTGAGATGGCTGAGAACACTGCTTTGAATGGCTTGACGATGCTGCGGCGCAGCCCGCTGGCCGCCATGGCGCGGGAGATGATGGACAAGTCGATCACCGGTCCGCGCAACGTGCGGGTCTCGGAGTCGCGGTTCACCACCATGATCAGCGTCCGCGTCGAGCCCGGCTCGGCCGCGGCGTCCGCGATCGCCGAGGTGCTCGGCACGGCCCTCGCGGCGCGCTGCGGAGAGGTCGCCTCGCACGGCCCGCACAGCGTGCTGTGGATGGGCCCCGACGAGTGGCTGGTCGTCTCCGAGATGAGCGCGGACCTGCTGCGTCCCGAGCTCGTCGCGGTGGCCAGGGCCGCCGGCGACGGATCGCCCGCGATCGTCGACGTCTCCGCCAACCGGACCGTCCTCGAGCTGTCCGGTGCCGCGGCGCGCGCGGTCCTGGAGAAGGGCTGCCCGACCGACCTGCACCCGCGGGCCTTCGGCCCGGGCACGGCGATCGCGACGACGCTGGCGCGGGTCCCGGTCCTGCTGTGGCAGGTCGGGCCGACGACGTACCGGCTGCTGCCGCGCTCCTCCTTCGCCCAGTACGTCGCCTCCTGGCTGCTGGACGCCATGCAGGAGTTCGGCTCGGACTTCGCGGTGGCAGGGTCGGCCTGATGGCCCTCTCCGCCTTCGACCTCTACTCGATCGGCATCGGGCCCTCGTCCTCGCACACGGTGGGCCCGATGCGGGCCGCCAAGCGCTTCGTCGACACGCTGGCCGACGCCGGCCGGCTCGGAGAGGTACGCCGGATCCGCGCCGAGCTGTTCGGGTCGCTCGGTGCCACGGGGCACGGCCACGGCTCCCCGAAGGCCGTCGTGCTGGGGCTGGAGGGGGAGGACCCCGCCACGACCGACACCGACCGCGCGGAGGGCCGCATCGCCCAGATCCGCGACGAGGGCATCCTGCTGCTCGGCGGCACCACCCCGGTGCGCTTCGACGTCGACACCGACCTGGTCATGCACCGGCGCAAGAGCCTGCCCGCGCACCCGAACGGCATGACCTTCGCGGCGTACGACGAGGACGACCGCGAGCTCGACGCCCGCACCTACTACTCGGTCGGTGGCGGGTTCGTCGTCGACGAGGAGGCCACCGGCGCGGACCGGATCGTGCTCGACGAGACGCCGGTGAAGTTCCCCTTCACCACCGGCGCGGAGCTGCTGGAGATCTGCGCGCGCGAGCACCTTTCGATCAGCGACGTGATGCTCGCCAACGAGCAGGCCTGGCGCACCGAGGACGAGGTCCGCTCCGGGATGCTGCACCTGTGGTCGGTCATGGCCGCCTGCGTCGAGAGCGGCTTCGGTCGCGAGGGCGTGCTGCCCGGCGGGCTGAAGGTGCCGCGCCGCGCGCCGCAGATGTACCGCGACCTCACCGCCAACGGCGAGGCCGACCCGCTGCACGTCATGGACTGGGTCAACCTCTACGCGCTCTCGGTCAACGAGGAGAACGCCTCCGGAGGCCGGGTCGTCACCGCACCCACCAACGGCGCGGCCGGGATCATCCCCGCCGTCCTGCACTACTACGTGCGCTTCGTGCGCGGCGCCGACGACGACGGCATCGTCCGCTTCCTGCTGACCGCCGCCGCCATCGGGATCCTGTTCAAGACCAACGCGTCCATCTCGGGTGCCGAGGTCGGCTGCCAGGGCGAGGTGGGCTCGGCGTGCTCGATGGCCGCCGGCGGTCTCGCGGAGGTCATGGGTGGCACCCCGGGGCAGGTCGAGAACGCCGCCGAGGTCGGCATCGAGCACAACCTCGGCCTCACCTGCGACCCCATCGGCGGCCTGGTCCAGATCCCCTGCATCGAGCGCAACGCGATCGCCTCGACCAAGGCCATCAACGCCGCCCGCCTCGCCATCAACGGCGACGGCAGCCACAAGGTCAGCCTGGACAAGGCCATCAAGACGATGCGCGACACCGGCCGCGACATGTCCACGAAGTACAAGGAGACCGCGCGCGGCGGACTCGCCGTCAACGTCATCGAATGCTGAACGCTCATCGCCCGCGTCGCGGTGTCCTCCGGTGACACCGCGACGCGGGCGAGAGCGGTGGGTCAGAGCTCGACGACCGAGCGCAGCACCTCGCCGCGGTGCATCTTCTCGAAGGCCGCCTCGACGTCCTCGATGCCGATGGTCTCGGAGATGAAGTCGGCCAGCGGGAAGCGTCCCTGCCGGGCCAGGTCGACGAGCATCGGGAAGTCGCGCGAGGGCAGGCAGTCGCCGTACCAGGACGACTTGAGGGCCCCGCCCCGGCCGAAGACCTCGATCAGCGGCAGGGTGATCTGCCTGTCGGGTGTGGGTACGCCGACCAGCACGACCGTGCCGGCGAGGTCGCGGGCGTAGAAGGCCTGCTCGTAGGTCTCGGTCCGGCCCACGGCGTCGACGACCACGTCGGCGCCGAAGCCGCCGGTGAGCTCGCGGATCGCCTCGACCGGGTCGGTCGTCGTGGAGTTCACAGTGTGCGTGGCGCCGAAGGAGCGCGCCCACTCCAGCTTCCGGTCGTCCACGTCGACGGCGATGATCGTGGACGCGCCGGCGAGCTTCGCCCCGGCGATGGCTGCGTCCCCGACGCCGCCGCAGCCGATGACGGCGATCGAGTCGCCGCGGCCGACGCCGCCGGTGTTGACGGCCGCGCCGAAGCCGGCCATCACCCCGCAGCCGAGCAGGCCCGCCGCGGCGGCGGGCGCCTGCGGGTCGACCTTGGTGCACTGGCCGGCGGCCACGAGGGTCTTCTCGATGAACGCGCCGATGCCGAGGGCGGGGGAGAGCTCCGTGCCGTCGGTCAGCGTCATCCGCTGCGTGGCGTTGTGGGTGTTGAAGCAGTACTGCGGCCGCCCCTTCGCGCACGCGCGGCACTGGCCGCACACGGCGCGCCAGTTGAGCACCACGAAGTCGCCCGGCGCCACCTCGGTGACGCCCTCGCCGACGGCCTCCACGACACCCGCGGCCTCATGGCCCAGCAGGAACGGGAACTCGTCGTTGATGCCGCCCTCGCGGTAGTGCAGGTCGGTGTGGCAGACCCCGCACGCCTGGATCCTCACGACCGCCTCGCCCGGACCGGGGTCCGGCACGATGACGTCGACCACCTCGACGGGTGCTCCCTTGCTGCGGGCGATGACGCCCTTCACGGTGCTCGATGTGCGGCTGGATCCGGTGCTGGGCACGGCTCTCCTCGGGCTGCTGGGGACTGGCCTGACGGGGTGCGTGGCTCAGCGGAAGACGACGGTCCGGCTCCCGGCGAGAAGCACCCGCCGCTCACTGTGCCACCGGATCGCCCGCGCCAGCACCTGGGCCTCGACGTCGCGGCCGGCCGCGGTCATCTCGGCGGGGTCCAGCGAGTGGTCGACGCGTGCGACGTCCTGCTCGATGATCGGGCCCTCGTCCAGGTCGGAGGTGACGTAGTGGGCCGTGGCCCCGATCAGCTTCACACCGCGGGCGTGGGCCTGGTGGTAGGGCTTGGCGCCCTTGAAGCTCGGCAGGAACGAGTGGTGGATGTTGATGGCGCGGCCCTCGAGCTTGCCGCACAGCTCGTTGGACAGGACCTGCATGTAGCGCGCGAGGACGACCAGGTCGACGTCGTACTCGTCGACGAGCTCGAGCAGCCGGGCCTCGGCCTCGGGCTTGGTCTCGGGCGTGACGGGGACGTGCACGAACGGGATGCCGTGCGCGTCGGCCTCGCGCTCGAAGTCGCGGTGGTTCGAGACGATCAGCGGGATCTCGATGTTGAGCGCGCCGGTCGTGGTGCGGAAGAGCAGGTCGTTCAGGCAGTGGCCGAACTTGGAGACCATCAGCAGCGTCCGGGTGGGCGTCTGCAGGTCGTGCAGCTGCCAGGCCATGCCGAGCTGCGTGGCGATCGGCAGGAAGTCGCGGCGCAGCTCGTCGACCGAGCCCCCGCCGGCCAGGCGGAACTGCACCCGCATGAAGAAGGTGTCGGTCAACCGGTCGTCGAACTGGTGGCTGGCGCTGATGTTGCCGCCGTGCTCCATGACGAACTTGCTGACGGCGAAGACGATGCCCGGGGCCTCCGGGCAGGTCAGGGTCAGGACGAACTCCTGGCCGGGGCGAAGGTCGGGCGCCATCGGCTTCTCCTTTTGCGTATTACACAACTGATTGAGTGATGCGCAACACAATGCCTCGCCGGGGGCGGCGGGGTCAAGGCCTTCGCGGCGCTTTCTCACCGCAGCGCCAAAACGACCGCGACGGCGGGCCGAGGCCCGCCGTCGCGGTCGTGTGTGAGGGTGCCTGCCCGGCTCAGCCGGGCCAGCCGAGGCGGTGGCTGATCTGCGCGGCGGCCGCCTTCACGTCCTCCTCGACTGCCTCGATGCGGGCCTTGTCGAAGCGGAACGCCGGTCCCGAGACGCTCAGCGCGCCGACGACGGCGCCGGTGTGGTCGCGCACCGAGGTCGCCGAGGCGTTGAGGCCCACCTCGAGCTCCTCGAAGGTGGCCGCGTAGTCCTCGGCGCGGATCCGGTCCAGCTGCCCAAGCAGGACGGCGCGGGAGGTCACCGTGTGCGGGGTGTATGCCGGCAGGTCGGCCGAGTCGAGCACGTCGTCGCGCTGCGGGGGGCTCATGTGGGCCAGCAGCACCTTGCCGCTCGAGGTGGCGTGGATCGGGGTCAGCTGTCCCACCCAGTTGTGGCTGGAGACGGCGGCCGAGCCGCGGGCCTGCTGCACGTTGACGACGTACCGCTCCCGCACGACGGCGAGGTTGATGGTCTCGTCGATGCGGAGCGCGAGCTCGTCCAGGACCGGCTGGGCCTGGCGCACCATGTCGATGCGGGCGGGGATCGCGCTGGCGAGGCGCAGGATGCCGAAGGCGAGCTCGTACTTGCCGCGGTCGATGTTCTGCTCGACCAGATCGCGCTCCTCGAGCGCGGCGAGCAGGCGGAACGCGGTCGACTTGTGCACCCCGATCTCGGCGGCGACCTCGCTCACCCCGGCGCTGCCCTCGCGGGCGAGGATCTCCAGGACGGTGATGGCGCGGTCCACGGACTGCACGCCGCCGGACCCCTCGCCGCTGCCCCGGGGCGTGCGGGGCTTCGTCTCGCGCGTCTCGTTGCTCATGGCGCAACCATAACCTCGCTTCGGTCGGCAGTGGGTCCTTTCATTCCCTGCCGTGTGGCCCTTGACACATCCCGGACGCATCTCCAAACTGTTGCGAATAGCGAATCCAGTTGTGTTATTCGCACCGATCCTGCGACGACCCCCAGGAGGGCCCCCGTGGTCACCGCGACGAAGATCGACGGACGGCGCGTTGCGGCCGCCCTCAAGGAGCAGCTGGCCGCGAGGGTGGTGGCGCTCGGCGAGCACGGCAGCCGGCCCGGCCTCGGCACGATCCTGGTCGGCGACGACCCGGGCAGCCACTCCTACGTGGCGGGCAAGCACCGCGACTGCTCCGACGTCGGCATCGCCTCGATCCGCGTGGAGCTGCCCGCGACCGCGAGCCAGGAGGAGATCGAGGCGGCGGTACGCCGGCTCAACGACGACCCGGACTGCACCGGGTTCATCGTCCAGCTGCCCCTGCCGCCGCACATCGACACCCACCGGGTGCTGCAGCTGATCGACCCCGACAAGGACGCCGACGGCCTGCACCCCGCCAACCTGGGCAAGCTCGTCCTCGGCATCCCCGGCCCGCTGCCGTGCACTCCGCGCGGCATCATCGAGCTGCTGCGCGAGCACGACGTCCCGATCACCGGCCAGCGCTTCTGCATCATCGGCTGCGGCCTGACCGTGGGCCGCCCGCTCGGGCTGATGCTCACCCGGCCCACCGAGCACGCCACCGTCACGCTGTGCCACGAGGCGACCCTCGACGTCGCGGCCCACGCCCGCGTCTCCGACGTCGTCGTCGCCGCGGCGGGCGTCGCCCACCTGGTCAAGCCGGACTGGGTGATGCCCGGCGCCACCGTGCTCTCAGTCGGCGTCACCCGCACCGTCGAGGGCATCCTCGGCGACGTCCACCCGCAGGTCGGCGAGGTCGCGGGCAAGCTCAGCGGCGCGACCGGCGGCGTGGGCCCGATGACCCGCGCCATGCTGCTCACCAACATCGTCGAGATCGCCGAGCGGCAGGTCGCGGACCGGCCGGTGCCCGCCGGGAGCGCGTCGTGACCCCGCGCGACCGCTGCCAGGTCCTCGGCATCCTCAACGTCACCCCGGACTCCTTCTCCGACGGCGGCCGGTACGCCGACCCCGGGGCCGCCGTGGCGGGCGGGCGCCGGCTGGTCGAGCGGGGCGCCGACCTCGTCGACGTCGGCGGCGAGTCGACGCGTCCCGGTGCCGCCCGGGTCGACGAGGCCGAGGAGCTGCGCCGGGTGGTGCCCGTCGTCGCCGCGCTCAGCAGCGCCGGCATCGCCGTCTCCATCGACACCATGCGCGCCCGGGTCGCCGCCGCCGCGGTCGAGGCGGGAGCGGTCCTGGTCAACGACGTCTCCGGCGGCCTCGCGGACCCGGCCATGCTGCCGTTCGTCGCAGAGGCCGGTGTGCCGTGCGTGCTGATGCACTGGCGCGCGCACTCGGTCGCCATGCAGGACCTCGCCGTGTACGCCGACGTGGTCGAGGACGTCCGCACCGAGCTCGCCCGGCGGGTCGACGCGGCGGTCGCCGCCGGCGTACGCACCGACCGGATCGTGCTCGACCCGGGCCTCGGCTTCGCCAAGGACGCCGACCACAACTGGGAGCTGCTGGCCTCGCTGCCGCGGCTGCAGTCCCTCGGCCTCCCACTGCTGATCGGTGCCTCGCGCAAGCGGTTCCTCGCCGACTGCGTCGTGCCCGGGTACGCCGACCCCGCCGACCCGCTCGCGCGCGAGGACGCCTCGGCCGCCGTCGCCGCGCTGGACGCCGCGCAGGGGGTGTGGGGCGTGCGCGTGCACGACCCGGCGCCC
>NZ_BAAHAB010000015.1:0-7662 GCF_054777895.1 Nocardioides ultimimeridianus
TGACCACGCCAGCCACTCAGGCTGCGTGACCCAACCTGTCACCCGTTCGTGCAGCAGTCCCAAGGACATATCCGTGGCCCCAAACAAGCGAACGATCATCGGTGGCGTCGACACACACACCGCGACCCATCACGCCGCGGTGATCAAGGGCAACGGGCAAATGCTCGCCGACGCACAGTTCCCGGCTACCCCCGCCGGCTACTCCGCACTGTTGACGTGGATGCAGCGCCACGGACAAGTGGACGCAGTCGGTATCGAAGGCACCGGCGCCTATGGCGCAGGCCTGGCCCGCCACCTCCACGCACATGGTGTCCATGTCCTCGAGGTCCCCCGACCAGACCGCCGACTGCGCCGCCAACACGGCAAGAGCGATGCCCTCGACGCAGAAGCAGCAGCCCGAACCGTCCTCGCCGGCCGGGCAAGCGGAACACCGAAGCTAGCGACAGGGCCGATCGAAGCAATCCGAACGCTTCGAGTCGCTCGCGTCGGCGCCCTCAAGGCTAAGACCGCAGCGACCAACACCCTGATGGCGATGGTCGTCACCGCACCCGAACCGCTGCGCTCCCAGCTGCGAGGCCCCTCACGGCTACAACTCGTCGCTGCCTGCGCCAGGTTGCGGCCAGACGCGTCAAGAATGGCCGACCCGACCCAGGCAACCAAAGCAGCACTGCGCTCCATCGCCGTCCGCGCTCACGCTCTCGAACTAGAAGCACGCGAACTGAAGCGACAGCTCCACGACCTCACCACCCAGATCGCCCCAGCAACCAGCGCCATCTTCGGCCTCGGACCGGACACCGTCGCAGCACTCCTCGTCACCATCGGCGACAACCCCGACCGCCTGCGCAGCGAAGCAGCGTTCGCCCACCTCGTCGGCGTCGCACCCATCCCAGCCTCATCCGGCAAGACCAACCGGCACCGCCTCCACCGCGGTGGCGACCGCAGCGGCAACCGAGCGCTGCACGTCGCCGTCGTCGTCCGCCTGCGCTACGACCAGAGAAGCCGCGACTACGCCGACCGACGCCGCGGCCAAGGCCTGTCGATGCCCGAGATCATCCGCTGCCAGAAGCGCTACCTCGCCCGCGAGGTCTTCACCGCCCTGCGAGCCGATTACGCCGCCATCACCACTTGACGATCTATAGGAGGCGTCCTTCTGCAGGTCCTTCAACATCGAGATGTCGAGCGCCTGCTCGGCCACGATCCGCTTCAAACGGGCGTTCTCGGCCTCGAGCGCCTTGAGCCGTTGGGCCTCGTCCTCCTTCAACGCGCCGTACTTGATGCGCCACCGGTAGAACGTCTGCTCGCTGATCCCGAGCTTCTTGCAGATCCCCGGCACCGTCGCGCCCTGGGCCTGCATCTTCTCCGCCTCACGCAGCTTCGCCACGATCTGCTCGGTCGTGAACCTCTTAGCTGCAGCCATCACACACCTCCACAAGGACTCTCAAAGTAGCGAGCCCTCTCACGAGATGTGGACCGAAAAACGGGGGGCATGACATTCGGAAATTCTTAGATTTCCGCTCCGTTCATTGTCGAGCCCGCCGAACTGTACATGCGGACCGGATGGGAACCGGATCCCTCACGGCAGCTATCTCTCGGGAGGGCTTGGTTCCGTGGATCGAGTGCCGCGCGCCAATGTGCGGACGTGTTAGAAGGAGTCTCGGGATGCGTCGTCCCGTTGCCGTGTCAGCTATGGCGGCCGTATTCATTTCGTCATTGACCGTGCTCGCGATGGAGCCACGGTCAGTCGCGTCGGCGACCCCGGCGGCAGAGGTGATGTCTAGCCCTGATGCGGTGTCTGCTGCGCGGGCGGCTCGTGCCGAGGGCCACCGAGTGGAGGACATGTCGTCGCGCAGTGAGTACTCACAGACGTTCGCGAACGCGGACGGCACGTGGACGACCGAGTCCACGACTGAGCCGCAGTTCGTACAAGCCGGAGATGGTTCGTGGCAGGACATCGACACCACGCTCACGGTGCGCGACGGGCGGCTCGAGCCCCGTGCCGCGCTCGCGGATGTGAGTCTCTCCGATGGCGGCGATTCGACGTTCGCGGACATCAACCAGGAGGGCAGGCAGCTCGACTGGCGTTGGCCGACCCAGCTCCCCGAGCCCACGATCGACGGCAGCGCGGCGACTTACGCCAACGCGGTGCCCGGGGGAGGAGATCTGGTAGTCACGGCCACCGCGACCGGGTTCACCCATGACATCGTGCTCGACTCAGCCCCGGCAGCGGCAATCGCCGACCCGACCGGGCAGGTCTCGTACACGATGCCGGTCGCGACCCACGGCGCTTCTCTGGACACAACCAAGAGCGGTGGGGTCGATGTGTCAGTCGGTAGCGACTCGCTGGTGACCGCTCCTGCTCCGCTGGCCTTTGACGCTGCGGGCGACCCAGGCGATGGCGCTGCTGAGGCGCCGGTCGATGTCCAGGTCGGCAAGAACGCCGCGGGCACCCCGACGATGACGCTCAACGTCGACTCGGGGTTCCTGACCGACCCCTCGACCGTGTACCCGGTCACGATCGACCCGAGCTACACCATCAATGCGAGCTCCGACACCTACGTGTCGAAGTCCAACCCGAACACTGACTACTCAGGACAGACCGCCCTGTTGGCGGGTGACAACGCCGGTAATGATGTCGCGCGCACCTACCTGCACTTCAACTTCGGTGCCCCGAACTACATGGCCGGAAAACAGATCTTGTCGGCGACCTTGAAGATGCAGAACTTCGACGCTCACTCCTGCGCGGGGTCGCAGATCAACGTCAATCGGGTCACATCGTCCTGGGGATCGCTTACGTGGAACACCCAGCCCTCCTACACCACCGAGGGCACAGCCTCGTTCAACCCCGCCTACGGCTACAGCGCCAACTGCCCTTCGGCACAGGCGAGTTGGGACGTCACGAACATCGTGTCCTACTGGGCTGCTCACCAAGGAGAGAACTACGGCCTCCGGGTCAAGGCCGCTGACGAGAGCGACCCCAACTCGTGGCGACGCTACCGTGCGCTGGACTCGCAAATGGACACGGTCCTGCCGCGGATGAGCGTCACCTACAACACCGCGCCCGACGGCCCTTCCGAGTTGAGCATCACACCCTCGCGTGGCAACGTGACGGCGTCCCTCACTCCGACACTTCAAGCGAAAGTCGCCGACTTCGACTTGGGCCAGCTCACAGCCAAGTTCCGCATCTTCGACGAAAGCGGCAATCTCGTCGCGACCCTTGACTCCGACGGGCCGGTCGCCAGCGGCGGGACGGCCACTGCAGCTGTCCCTGACGGCTTGCTCGAGGCGAGCACGGCGTATTCGTTCGACGTTCAAGCCAGCGACGACTACCTGTCGTCGGCGTACTCGACACGATCGACATTCCGAGTCGATCCGGCGCTAACGACCATTCCCGCACCGGCTTGCGTCTCGCCGTGCAGCCCCGTTACTGACCAGGTTCTGCTCGACGAAGTGATTCCTGGCGTGGCCTCCAAGGTCGTTCCAATCCAGATTCCCGGGGTCGACCAGGGGTCAGTCGACCGCGTCCAGGTCACCGTCACAATCACCGACTGGAGCGCAACAGGATCAGTGACGATTGCTGACACGGACTATGCCGCCACTGATCCGGCCTCGCTGCCGTACGGCGGAGGCCAAGCTGCCACCGGCACTGCTGAGGTCTTCCCTTCCTACGACGATGACAGCATCACGCTCGCGAACAACGGAGCGGCTCCTGTCCATCTTCGGGTGCTGCTGAACGCTTGGATCCCGGTCGACACCACTAACGACGCCACGCTGGACGCCTCCGAGAATTATGTCGACGACGCTGCAGCTGAGGCAGCGATCGAAGATGATTCCTCCGACTACGAGGACGTCTTGGGCACGACCAGCGTGGTAACTGCCGGCGCCAGCCAGGTCGCGATGGTGCAACCCGATCCAACTCCAGCTGAAGCAACAGTTCCTGACGCGAGCACAACCTACCCCTGCCCCCAGGACGACGATGCGAATGCCACCTGTAGCGCGGAGATTGCTAGCGAGGACATGTCTTCGAACGACGTCACCGATTCGGAAGCGGATCTGGCGGACCCGCCACCGTCGCCGGAAGCGAGCGGTACCGACCGCGTGATGGCTCGGTCCATCGGCATCAAGTGTTTCGAGAACGCCGGTCATTGGGTTGCCAGAACCCGCTTCACGGCATGCCAGGTTCACGCGTGGATCTTGACGATCTATCGGTACATCAAGGGGGTCAAGACGAAGGTGGGGACTGCCCACTACATCACCCAATACCTGCTCAAGACGGACTGGCAGCACCCTCACGTCGAGATGTGGTTCCGAGCTATCTGGAAGAGAGGGGATGGCGCTGGCCTGGCGATCAACGTGTCGTTCGACCTTCTATGCGCTTCGGGCTGCGCCGATAATAACGATGTGGTGCGCAACACCGGGGAACTGGCGGCATACCATCCCAAGTCGGCGTGGTACAGCGGCGACGTCTACCCCAGTGTCGCATATAACCAAGTCGTCACTCCGAAATTTGCTTTCGTGCACAACACCTGCGACGTTATCGGTTGCCAGAACGAACCACTGGCATCAGGAGTTGACGCTCGTGTGGTCAGGTGCGACCGGATGGCGTACATTCAAACGGCGAACCCTGGCTGCGTAGTTCCGGGCTATCGGCCCACGTTGAAGATGTCGCGATACGTGGGCAACACGGTCGAGACGGCCACGCATATCTACAAGGCACAGAACAAGCTTTCCAATCATCCCGGTAAGCGCCTTCCCAATGGGCTCGGCTATCCTCTAACGCGGACATACGGGCATGGATACATAAAACTCAATCGGCGCGAAGCTCATCGCGAGTGTGCGTCGCTGCACGGCTCTGGATCATGCGACGAATACCCGTTTGCTTCTACCCGCCAAGGTTGTGCTCTCATGAAATGCGACGTCGATCTGATTGACTTGGACGACAATAAGGCTGGTGGGCGCCTACTCAATAGCGAACTCTATCGTCCGTATCGAGTCCTCGACGCTGACGCCTTTTGGGTGAGTGTCTCGTGAGAATGCGCCGCATCGAGAGCGTCATTGTCGCTAGTCTCGTCGGCATCGTGGCAAGTGCCTGCGGCGCGACGCCACGACCGGTTTCAGTCGCGACAGATGACTCTCCCAGCGAGAAGCCCACAGCCGCGGCGGGCAGCGCCCCCAAAGGCGCAGCGAATAGCGTGGAGGGCGATTCAGGGTCCGTCGTCGCATCATGCGTAACGCTCCGACTCCGTTCGTTTCGCTCGCTCGTGCGTCCGGATTCGGGAGAGACTCCCAAAGAAGTAGAGAGGGTCCCTGTCCCCGGGACGGAGTGGTCATGGGTCGTGGCGCGTTACCAAAGCCGTGGCACGGCTGCGTGGCTCGTCGGTCCGGCCAGTGCCTCGCCTCGCGTCTATGCGGGGAATGAATTGGCAAAGTCATTGACCCCCACCGCACCGCACGACGGCAGTAGGCCGGAAGCTGACGTGCTATCGAGGGGCGACGCCGCGGCATGTCTCGGGTCTGGACTGGCCGGCGACGCGTCGTTGGACGGCGACCTCCCCCCGGGTTTCTAATGAGCTCCACGAGTGCGAGCGTCGTCCAGGATTGGCTGGCCTCGCTGCCTGTTATGGCTGCGGCTGGATGCGTGTCGTTAGTTCGAAGCGACGACGCGCAGCCGGCAATCCTGGCTGCGTTCGGAGCCGAGCCAGCCGTCGATCTGGCGGAACAGCCAGACTGGCCCGATCGCGTCGGAATCATCGAGGTGGCTGGCCACGGCTCGATCGCCATCGAGCCTGACGGTGGATACCAAGGCACTCGTCCCGAGGTGTTGCGCGACCTTGCGCGGATGTCGCCAGACGGCAGAAGCGCCGCCCTGCAATGGGACGTCAACGACACCATTCTCTTCGCGTGCGTCGACGGCAAGAAGTACACCAACGTCGAGCTCAGCGGATGGGCCCCCAGTGAGGTCATGTCGTTGCCGGGCTCGCTGAGGCGTTGGGCCAGAGCCCACGTTCAGGATCTCATGGCTGATCCGGTTCTTGCCGGGATCACGATGGCGTTGAACTTCACCGGCATGGCTGAACTCCCCAGGGACCTCGATGGCGCCACGCCGTACCTCGCCATCAGTCCTCGTCCACCTACGGACAACGTGGACACTCTTGAATCAACGCCGCTGCACCGAGCCGATCCCGCGACCGCAGCGTTGGTCGGGCAACTCTCACCCGAACGTCAGCGAGAGATCGCCGAGTGGGTCACTCGGCGCATATTGAAACTTGCGCGCCTGGACGACGACGTTGCCATCTTGGAGGTCGTCGGCCAGTTCGGGAACGCGAGGCCTCCCCGACTAACTTCAGGGGCACGGCGTCGGCTAGCCAGGATCGATGCGGAGACACGCGTCGAAGCGATCCGCGCCAACGGCCGCAATGGCCCGCCGTCGTCGCTGCTGCAACGACTGTGGCTCCAGCAATCGGCTGCCTACTGCCTGAAGTACACCTGCCACCCCGATCCCGCCACCGCTGCGTGGCGAACGGTCTTCTCGTCGACTAACGCTTTCGCCGGCGCTGAGATCGCCGATCCCGACGACCCCCTCGCGCCTCGGTTTGCTGAGGGACTCGCGCGTCAACTAGCTGAACCCGACTAGTCGCGTCGCCTGCACGTGGCACCGGACCCTTCGACCGCTCGATCATCGACGCATCACGGTCGACGGTTCGAGAGTCAGGTTGTCGCCAGATCTCGTCCTAACCCAGTCCCCCGCCGTGGTCGGCGAACGTATCAAGTTGATGCGCGACCTACTGTCGGTAGGACAGACCGATCCGCCGACCCGCTCGCGAGCGTCACCTCATTGTTGCGATCTCGCCCAGAGATATCCGGTCCATCGTGCGCCTGCAGCAGCCTTCCAGTTCTCGGCGGCGGTGTTGATGTGGATGCCGAGTAGGTCGGTGAGTAGGAGGCTGGGTAGCCCGGCGCCGAGCTGGAGCAACGCCGTGTTACAGGCAGCACGGGGCTCGATCTCGAGCTTCCGCAGACGGATCGACACATGGTCGAGCCCATCGGGAGGCCGGGGCGACGACCGGGGAACAGCCAGGTGTCGTCAGCGACGAGGTTGGCCGCGATCCCGCCGGGCAGGGTCTCGGGGAGCCGCTGGATCAGCTCGCTCAACGGTGGCGGCAGGGTGATCACGTCGTCACCGAGGCGCAGCCGCGGATGCCGGTCGGCGTGCTTCATCATCGCGGCCACGAGCTGGGCCTCGAAGTCGGTCGGCACCGGCCTTGTACCGATTCGATGATCGATGCTGTCCCACGACTCCGCAGGCACGGCGCTCAGACACCTTGAACGTGCGCGCCAGATGCGCGACAGCAGCCCGGCGGCGAGCCGGGCTCACCAGTTTCCCTTCTGCAGGTCCTTCAACATCGAGATGTCCAAGGCCTGCTCGGCCACGATGCGCTCCAACCGGGCGTTCCCACGATCAGCTCGGCCTCGAGCGCCTTGAGCCGTTGCGCCTCGTCCTCCTTCAACGCCCCGTACTTGATACGCGACCGGTTGAACGTCTGCTCGCTGATCCCGAGCTTCTTTGCAATCCCCGGGATCGTCGCGCCCCGTGCCTGCATCTGACAGAGCCCCGTGGGGTGGTGGGCTTTGAGGTGATCCTCGGTGCCCTACTCGCCGCTCTCG
>NZ_BAAHAB010000016.1:0-13844 GCF_054777895.1 Nocardioides ultimimeridianus
TGACCACGCCAGCCACTCAGGCTGCGTGACCCAACCTGTCACCCGTTCGTGCAGCAGTCCCAGGCGGTTTCGTGCAGGTCTGTGTGGCAGCTGGGGTCGATATTCGCAATGGTGACCTCAGCTTGGGCGCGACCGAATCAGCGGGCGGCGGCGGGCAGAGCCCTGCCCTCTCCGGGACAGTGTCAAGCGGAGTGTCGACCGCCAACACCGTTAGCCAGTTGGGCGGGCCATTCGCGTATGGTGGTGGATCCGTTGTCGCCGGTCCAACGGTCGGAGTCGGCGGATTCCTCGGAGCGAACTGCGGTGCACCGGGGGGAGTTGTTGTCGGTGGCGAAGGAGCGGTCGGCTTCGGCATCGGCCCGGTCGCCGAAATCCACGGCGGCGTGAGCGATACGGCGACGCAAAATCTGACACTCGGGCAGCTTGGGCAAATCGTGCTTGACACCGCCACAGCCACCACCCCGTTCAGTCCACTCTCCGTGTTGGGACACCTCCTATGAACTGGGATGCCGTGGGGGCGCTCTGGCGCTCGGACTCGATGTGGACGTTGAGTAGTCCCCTCGTCCAGATGACCGTCTCTTCAGAGTCAGTCGACTTTCGAGCACGCTTCGGATTGGGACGATTCTTCGGGCCCTGGTCAGCGAAGATAACTGACGTCGTCAGCGTCAAGCCGAGTCTGGGCTGGCAAAGGAACGGTGTGGAAATCCGGCAAGGAGACGGTCAGACGTGGGTCTTCTTCGGTAGCTGGTACCCCAGAGAGCGACTCCTGGAAGGGTTCCGGCAACTCGGCTACCCAACGCAGTTCTAGATCAGGCGCCGGTCTTGCATCGTTGACGAGCGGCGTGTGCCCTGACTCCTCTCCCGGAACTCGAAACCAGACAACGGCGCGTCAGAAGGTGGACTTCACCGCAGACGCCTCGCCGACGTTCGTCTCGAGTGAAGCGCCCCAGGTTCTCTGCCGCTCTTATGCGGGTTGCGGCTGTCTTGTGATGGCCGCGTAGTGGGCGTTCTCGAACTCCACCGGACTGATCATGCCCAACGAGCCGTGGAGCCGTCTTTCGTTGTACCAATCGACCCAGCCAGACGTTGCGAACTCCACGTCCGCGATCGTCTTGAACGGGCCGTCGTGGAAGACCGTGGTGCGGATGCACTCGGCCTTGTAGAGGCCGTTGATGGTTTCCATGAGGGCGTTGTCGTAGGCGTCTCCGACCGACCCGATCGATGGCTTGATGTCCTCGAGCTCGAGGTGATCGGTGTAGCGGATCGAGGTGTACTGCGACCCGGCATCGGAGTGCATGATCAGGTCACCGGGCGTGGTTGGTCGCCCTTCGTGGTCACGCTGCCACAGCGCCATCCGCAGCGGCGTCATGACCAACTCGGTGTCCTTGCCGGTCGCGGCGTGCCAGGCCACGATCCGCTGGGCGAAGACGTCAACGATGAATGCCACGTAGACCCATCCGGCCCAGGAGCGGACATAGGTGAAGTCGGTGACCCACACCTTGTTCGGCGCAGGTGCGGTGAAGTCGCGATCGAGCAGGTCACCCGCACGCTTGCCGTCTATCGGGGTGGCCGGCGCCCTGTACTTCACATCCCTGCGGTTTCCGCTCAAACCGAGCAGGCGCATCGCTCGATCCACGATCCCAAACGACGCGTCCGGCAGCCCGCGGCGGCGGACCAGCGCGACCATCTTGCGCCGCCCGTAGAGCCCTTCCGGCGTCAGGCGCCGGATCTTCGTGGCCGGGTCGGTGGTCCACGCCAGGTCCCGCACCAGATCCATCACCGCGGCGTCGTTCAACGTTCGGGTCGCGACCCGAGGCGTCTTCCACGACCTGTAGGTCCGTGCGGCGATCTGACAGCCCTGCTCGCGCAGGACTCGGCAGACCGGCTCGACCGCGTGACCCTCGGACCGCATCGTGTCGATGAAACCCTCGATCAGTGGTTGCGGGGGTCGAGCTCCCCCACGAAGAAAGCCGTCGCGGCCTTCAGGATCGCGACGTCCTCGCGCAGCCGCCGGTTCTCTGCCCTCAGCTTTCGGATCTCGTCTTGCTCGCTACTGCTGACACCAGGCTTGGCGCCCGAGTCGACCTCGGCCTGGAGCACCCAGCGGCGCACCGACTCCTTGCCCACGCCCAACTGCCTGGCCACCGCTTCGACCGCGGCCTGCCGCGAGGGGTACTCCGACTGGTGCTCAAGCACGAGTCGAACAGCTCTCGCCTTGAGCTGCTCATCGATCTTCTTCGGCACGGATTGCATCCTTCCAACTCAGAAAGATGCGGCATCAAACCTGGGGCGCTTCAGTATGATCGAACTTGATGGACACCGACGCCTCTGTGTGGATGAAGGCACCTGCAACTACAGCAACGGGGTCGTGACCCCGCGGGCGCCGAGCAATGAAGTGTCGCCCGTCCCGCCCACAAACAGTTCCACCTCTGTTGTAAGCACTATCGGTTCCTCGTCGCCGTCTCTCGCAGTCTCGTACCCGGTATCGCGCCCGTAACGAGTCCCTTCCTGACGAGCGTCGCGGCCGACGAGGCTGCGACTGACGAGGCTCTCGCCTCGCGCAGCCGGCTCGGAAAGACTCTCGGCATCTTGGGGCTGCTGCTATCGCTCGGCGGCGACAGCATGCAGAACCAAGAACGAAAGATCAATGACGACGAGTATGAAAAGCGGTGCTTCGGCGGGGCGATCGCGGGCGCCTCAATCCACTACTTCCCGCTCGACGATCAGGGCCGAGCGACGGGCGCCATGGCGTGCCTTCAGGGCGGAATACCGCGCGACCTTCGCGACCCGCGTGCCCCGGCCACACCGGTTGGATACGAAACTGGCATGCACCGCGGCCATCTCGTCGCTCGAATGCTCGGGGGGATCAGCGATGTTCAAAACATCGTGCCGTTGTGGCCATCGGCGAACTATGCCATGCGTGATCAAGCGGAACTTCCAGTCGAACTTGCTACGCGTACGCAGACGGTCTTCTTCACAGCCGTGCCGGTCTACGGAGATGCGTTGGCTCCCATCGGTGTAAGACTGCATTGGGCCGGTACGCTCGGCGCGGCTGGCGACCTGTACATCCAGAACCAGAGGCCGAACTAGGGGGTGTATGCATGGATCCTTTCCTGCTGCTTGGTACCGGTCAGACCGGGGATGAGAGAAGGTCGCTGGAGCGGCGCCACGTAGTGTCCTTCACGGCTTCGTCTGGCCGCGTTCTCCTGACGGACGCGTTCGACCGTATCTGGCCGGAGGACGTGGATGCGGTTGTGTCGTTCGACCTGACTGTGGATGGCAAGGTCGCCGTTGGCGTTCTGTGGGATCCCGGTCGCGGGTCCGAGGTGCTGCCGCCAAGGGCTGCCGCGATCTTCGTGGGCCGTATGGACGATTGGAACCCCGGCGACTGGCGTCGCCTCGTAGACGACCAGAGTCGCCCAGCGAAGGTCCTCTGCGACGGCGGCTCCCTTCTGGTGTTCCCAGTCGAGGCTGCTGGCTCGGTCATGGACCTACAATCCGATCGGGAGCGATTGTCGCCGTTGATTCGCGCTGCCATGGAAGAAGGCCCACAGGTAGACGGCGATATTGCCGCGGTCGGATCGGCTGATGGAGCTTTTCCGTGCTGGGGACTACATGATGCTGCTGGCGCGGTCGCAGCAGTGATGGTTGATTTGAGGTGATGGTTGGGTCCTCCGATTCGTGGCCCACCTCACCTGTCAGCACTCGAAACTTTGAGAGTCCTTGTGGGGTTGTGTGATGACTGCGGCAACGCACGCTGGAGCGGCTCTTCGAGCAGCACGGCCTGCCCCAGGTCATCCGCTCGGACAACGGCCGGGGGTTCATCGCGGCCAGGCTGCTTGCCTGGCTCAAGGACCATGGGTGGACCCGGTTCAGGTCGCGAAGGCCAAGCCCGCAGCAGAACGGTTACATCGAGCGGTTCAACGGCTCGATGCGCGACGAGCTGCTCAACCGCAAGGTTCTGCACACGCTGACCGAGGCGCGGGTCTTGATCGGCACTGGGTCGATCACTACAACTCCGAGCGGCCGCACTCGGGGCTGGAGATGCGCACGCCGCTGGCTTACGCGGCGTACATTGCGACCCAGCCGTCATTGTCGACGGCACCCTGTGAGAGGGGCTGATGAGAGTGACTACCACCATCGAACGTGGACCAGTCGCGACCATGCCCAGCGACCAGGTCAACGCCGAGTTCTCTCACCTGCGACATGATGCTCGGCTTCCGTGGGGCAATAGTGGACCACGGGATCCTCATCGATCTCAGAGAGCTCGAGTCGCTCGGGCTAGTTGAAGAAGTAATAGGCGCCCCGGACGGGACCGGTCCACGGTGGAGACTGACAGCGGAAGGCGTTAGTTGGCTCGCTGGGGCCGTCGACGGCTCGTGAGCGGGTGATGCGTCCCCTGACCTCATCGATCTGATGAGCGCGGCACCAGTCATGCGCCTGAATCCTGACCGTGTCCGATTCCATCGATGGGGTCCTCTCGTCAGCGAACTCTCCGCAGGTGTTGTGCGAACTGTCTTGCGGTTGCCGGGTTGGTCGCTCACACTGAGAGATGCCAGATACTTACACCGGTGTAGTTCTCCAGTGCGAGGTCTGGACATCTCAAGAGAGGAGGTGTCGCCAATGCCCCGTGGCAGGAGCGCCATCACTGGCCGCTTCGTCAAGCAGGCCACCGTCAAGAGCAGCCCGAAGACGACGGTGAACGAGTCGACGAAGTCCGGCAAGAAGTCGAAGTAGCACCATGTCGCTGGAGGTGGGGAAGCCTGCCTAGCGTCTACAAGGGAAGCCCCGCGAGGACCGATGTGTCGCTATCACGTCGGTACGAGCGGGGCTTCTCCTCGGTATCTAAACCGCTCGCCGCAGGGATTGGAACCCTCCTCACGGGTTGAGCTCCGCGGCGGTGCGGCAATTGAAGCCGCAGGCCCGCAAATCTTGACGTGTCATAGCGTCCGAGCGAATCCGGTCCGAGACGGCCGGGGCAGTGAGACGATGACGGCTCCGGCCGGGTCAGCCTTGAGTCGGGTATCGCGACCAGGTCGCATCGGATCAGCCTCACCGGCGGCAGCCAGGAGGCACGCGCAGCCATGATGAGTGACTACAACGTCAGTGATCACTGGCGAAACGACGAGCCTCTGTGGGTCAAATCCCTCGTCTCGTCACTGGATCGCCGCCACCGCCGGACCACAGTGCTGCCGCTCACGGTCGCCGTCGAAGAGATCCTCAACTGGGTCAAACTAGCCAGTGGTCCCGACGCATGGGTGAGAGCCAACAACCGCCGTTCCCTTCGGTGCGACCTCGAGCAGTCGACGGCCGCGCTGGGCGACAGTCTGGGCGCTGAGATCGGCTCGCCGCTCCGGCTGTTCGTCGACGCTTTTGGCCGCCTCCGTAGCGCGTCGAAGGACGTCCTCCGGACTCCGCCGGGAATGCGCACGGCACAGGTGTGGGTCGACGTCGAGCGCTCCGCGGAGGCCCTGCTGACCAGCCTCGGCACGGACACAGCGGTCGCAGCCACTTGGGACGACCTCGTCAAGATCGCCCAGAACGCCGCACCGGCGGATCAGGCGCATCATTCGATCGCCGACCTTCTCTTCGACCAGTTGCGCCGTCGCGGACTCGACCCGGACCGCACGTTCCAGCAGTCGGTGTCGATGCTCGCGTACGGGCGGTCACCCGACGGGGATCCAGTCGGCGAGAACGACATGTCGCCCGGTGAGCGCCTCGCGGGCGCTCGTGCCATCGTCTGCGCACCAGCCTCGGTCAACTCGACCGTCGTCTGGCTCGGCTACCAGGGACCAGCGGTTCAAGGAGTCACTGCGGGACCGGTCACCTTCTTCAACGCCCAATGGGCCGTTCCCAACTCGCACCCGGACGGCCAAGCCTTCCCGCACAAGGACGAACTGTCCGCGCTCGTCCAACAGGGAGGCCTCTTCAAGGTGGCGCGCCAGCCGGACGACAAGTCCGGTGTCGATAGCCTCGTTCGGGTCGACCTCGGCGATACGACCGCTGCTCAGGCCGCGAGACGGGCCGTCGACATCGTGGAGACGATCATGAACGTCGCCATTTACCGCGGCGGCGGCAGCAGGCCTCGCCTTGCCCAGTCCGCAGTCCTGCACGACGGTCAGCCCCACGCCTTCAGCTTCGTCGCATCTCGGCACCCGACCGAGTTCCCCGACGACCGGTACGGAGCACGGATGACGGCCGAAGCGATCCGCCAGTTCGGACCAAGGATCGCCAGCGCTGTGGCGCGCGACGAGCTCCCACCCTTCCTTGCAGCCGCCCTCGAGGCCCAGACAACGGCGGAACACCCCTTCAGCCGTGACATGATGCTGCGTCAGCCCTCCGAAGCCGACATTCGGGCTGTCATCCCGCTCACCGACCGCGTGGTGCAGCACATCGCGGCCCACGCTGCGATGAAACCTGAAGACCTCTTCGCCACTCTCGGCATGTGGTGGCCGCATCAACGCTGGCTCACTGATGTCAGTCGCGCAGTGCACATGTGCATCGCGCCACTGGGCGGTGACCCGGAGCAGCGACGGCTGCGGGACGAACTCTCCGCGTTGCTGTACTCCGCCGAGGCTCACTGGCCCTTCCTACTGGCGGTGGCCGAACGCAGGGAGGACTTGCTCGCGGTGTGCCGAGTCGAATCGGATCGCGACTGGATCGAGCGCATCTTCATCAGCGTCAGCGACCACGCCGAGTACTCCGCACTCGTCGAGAGTCACCAGCGCGAGCGAGACGTCCTCGCAGCCCGTCGCACTCGGACACGCGACGCCTTGGTGCACGGGAATCCTGCCGGGTTCCGAGTCATCGAGTCCGTGCGTGACTTCGCGGAGTACCTCAGCGGATGGGCGCTCAATCTGGGGCTGGAGTCGTACACCAATGGCACACTGTTCGTATCTGTCTTGCAGACCGGTACGGACGAGTTCGAGGCGATGAGTGCCGGAGCCGATGCAGCGAGCTACTGGCAGTCATGGCTGGATGCGCAAGGAGAGTCGCCTGCCGGCCAGCAACACCGAGCGACCGAGCGCGAGCCGGGGTAGCCGACATCCGGTCGCCGGTCGCCGGTCGCCTGTTGCCGGCTGGGTATGGGCCGGAGTCAATCCGGGCATCTTCGCGAGCGGACCAGGCTCGGACCGCCCCCGGACCTAGTGTGCCGCTCTTGAGGGGCGGCCGCTGCTGGGCACTTCCGAACGACCTCGGCTCCTCGCTGAACCACAACAAGGCGTCCCCCACGTCCGTCGATGTGCGCGGCATCCGGCGTCAGGATCTCCGGCCGGCGCCCGGCCGGCATCGGGACAAAGATCCATCGTCGCCACGTAATGTCCCGCATGTGTCTACGGCGGCGCTATCCAGTGAGGATCGAAGGGTCCAGGCGATCCAAGCGTGAGTGAACCTGTTGTACCGCGTGCGCGTCGTCGGGGTGGCACGCGACTTCGCTCGACGCTGCTCGCAGGAAGATGGCATTGATTGCGTCGACCTGCTTTCGGGTCCTGACCCTATGGGGGCGAAGGCGGCGTGTGCTGAAGCAGGCCGCGGTGTTACGGGAGAGTGGCCCAATGATGAAGTCGGCGTCGCCGATAGCGACTCGGTCGCGGAATCCGTACAGGTTGCGACCTAGGACGGCATGCACGACTGGGGTATCGCCGATCGCGAAGCCAGGTAAGTGCGGATTCGCCAGTTCAATCACCTGCAGATGGAAGCCGTTCAACTTCTCGGCGATCGCGTCGTGCTGCCGGATCATCGTCTTCACCAGACTCATTGGGTCCGTTGCGAGTTCGTCGTAGGTTCGACGGGCCAAGTCTAAGAGTTCACCGTCGCTGGGAGCCCTACCTTTGGATGCTTCGAAGCGCCGAGCGTATTCAGGGTCGTTGACGAACGCCGGGACATCGACCTCCCGAAATCGCTCGCCGATGTGGCGATGGAAGTCCTTGAAGGCTGGGCTCCTCACCAGGTGAACTGCAAACAGATTGGCCACGTCCGCCTTCTGTCGGGGACCAGAGCGATCGACTCCGATGGTCCGGATCTCGTTGAGGACACGCCGTTCGACCGAGACGAATGCCCTTTCGAGGAGATCGTTCGGCACTCCGGCCTGTAGGAACGTTGTGAAGCCGCGCTCGCGGAAGTTCGACTTGATCGGCCGAGCCGAGTCGAGGACCCGTCCAGAGGTGGCGCTGATGACTGCTACACGCTTGTCGGGAGACGCGAAGTTTTGCTGGTAACCGCGCGACACAAAGTGGTCTTGGGAGAGTTCGGTCTCAGACGACACGCGTAAACAGTAAGCGCGACCCTCGCCGGTCGATGTGTGGCTCGTGGAGGTCGGATCGACAGATGGCCCGGCGCCGCCAAAGCCTTGAGGCGGTGATCACATGACACGGGGACCGTTTGTTGACGCCGCATGTAGCCATCGGACCTGTCGCACCCTCTCGCCGCTGGGCGCGTGGCTGCATCCGACACGTGCGGGAGGTGATCGACGATCTGAGGCTGATGCCTCAAGGATCGGGTGGAGTCCCTTGCTGCGTCCGGCGGCCCGCTCCCGGAGCTGCGCCCTCGTGGGCGTCTCCGAGCGAGCCTGCCGGCGGTGCCCGCTGACCTTGGCTCCCGCCTCGCGGCCGTGGGCCCGCTCTACGCATCCGCTGGCGCAATGCGTCAGTTTCGCGACATCAGCAAGCATGCGTTGGCTGATCGCCGCAAGAGCGGCGCGGTTCTTGCGGTGCGCGCAGGCCAGGAGACGTTCGCGTACTCGCTGAGGATCGTCAGGAGCAGGCGGGCGCTAGACGGTAGCTGATCTGATCTTCGAGGTCCAGGTGCCGGTGTGGCCGCTGTCGTCGACGTACCGGACGACGAGCGCGCCGAGAGAATCGGTCGACCCCGCAGGGCTGGTCAGCCCGAACACCAGGTTGTACGACCGGTGGTCGCCTGGCTGCAGGGTCGCGCCCGCCGGTGTCCGGCTGCGGCAGCCACTCACCCCGACGACGCCGAAGACACAGAGTGCCGCAAGCACGACCATGGTGGTCGCGCGCGTTGAGGCGATGGCGGCGCTCACCGTTGGCGGGCAACGAGAGCTACCGGCCTGTTGCTGAGTGGACCGAACACGCCGCACAGCCACCCGGTCCTGCCGAAATGGACGATGTTCTCAGCGCGCTGGGTGAAGCCGGTCTTGGAGGACATCTTGAGCGCCATGCCGATGTACTTCTTGACGTCTCCCGCTGCTTCGACGCCGTTGGTCCGCCTCAACGCTCTGCTTCCTTCGCTGTCATCGGTCGAACCCTTGGCGTCGTGGGTGCAGTTGGCCTTAGCGCACAGGCGGACCAGGTGCCTCCCTGCGTCGACATGGCCACTCGCTCGAGCGCTCGCATCTTCCGCTCGACATGTCCAAAAGTGTCAGAGGTGCTTGTCTGAACGTGTCTCCTTCCTTAGCCTGCAGGAGCCAAGGCTCGTTGGGGGCCCACACAGGAGGAGGGAGGTACGACATGGAGACCACTCCGGAGCGCGAGGACTACGTAGCGCCTGAGATCGAGATGAAGGAGATCGCCAACAAGCAGTGCGGCTGATCACCGAAGGGTCCGGAGCCGGTTCTCGGCTCCGGACCCGTTCTTGTTAGACCGATGACAACGGAGTTGGAGCATGTACACCATCTTTCTAGGCAATCGCCACTTTTCTGGCTGGTCCATGAGGGCGAACATCGCGATCCGTGAGAAGGCCGTGCCGTTTCGCGAAGTCCCGATCGACATGGACTGGCCTGACCACATTCGTGACGACGGCGTCCTCGATGTTGGTGACTGGACCGGTGACTGGTGCCGAGCTGGTTGCTACTGCCTGACCGACGATCTGACTCGCCAAGATCCGACGGGCCGTGTTGCCGGAACGATCGTTGATGTCATGCCACGCGTTCCGGTCCTTGTCCACGAACAGTCAGGAGCCGTGGCAAGTGACATCTTGGCCATCGTCGAACTGCTTGAGGAGACTGCGCCGGCAAGCGGGACGGCCCTCCTGGGCCGCGACATTCGCGCCCGCGCGCAGATCCGGTCATTCTCCGGCAACGCCTACGTCGACTTTCAGCCCATCGTCGAGACCGCGTCCTACGGGCTTTCGCTGTGGGACGACACGCCCTCGACGATGCCGCGAGAAGCCACCGATTGCGCCGTCCTGATCGAGAGGACTGTGGGACGGCTGCTGTCGAACCAGTCCGAGCGCGAGTGGCTCTTCGGTGACTTCAGCCTGGCTGACATCATGATGTCAACCTTCATGCAGGAGCTCACCGGCTGGAACTACACGTTCACAAACGACGTGGTTGCTGCTTACGCCACTCGGCTGCTAGCTCGGCCGAGCATCGCCCAGCACCTGCACGAGGCACGCAAGCCATACGAAGAGATTCTCGCCCACCCCGTGGGAACAGCGCCATGGATCATCGGCCATTACCGATACAACCCCGACCTTCGCCTGCTCCACGACTGGCGGCGCAACATCGGATACGTCGTCAAGAACGACTCGATGCGGACAATTGTCGAGCATGCCCGCGCGGGTCTCGACTTCGACGCGATCGCGCAGCGGATGGCGGCAGACTATGCGGTCGACGCAGCGACGGTCCGCGGTGATGTCGACCGAATCATGAGGGAACTTGACCCTCGAGCGGCGGTCGCCTCATGACGCTCGTCCACGCCGACGCAAGTGAGCTGTTGAGGCGTTTCAAGTGGCGTCCCGACCTGGGACTGCTATTCGAGCCCCGCACCGGCATGTTTGTGCGCGCACGCAACGGGACGGCTGAGGCGATCCTCGCCGAGCTCTATGCGGGGCGTGGGCCAATAGAAACCGCGAGGGCAATCGCTGCTCGCTTCGACGTGTCGATCGATCGCGTAATGGCTGACGTCGACACCCTGATTCGACAGATCCTGGACACCGAACCGACCTACGGCGAGGACGGGACCCGGTCACGGATCGAGATCGACAAGCGTTTCGACTCGCTCCTCGAATTCCCGTTGCGGATGGAGCTCGAACTGACGTCTGTCTGCAATTGGAGCTGTGGATTTTGCTACAACGTGTGGAAGATCGATCCGGCGATGACGGATCACGACATTCGGAAGTTCGTACGCGAACTCGACTCGAAGCATCTTCCTCTCGCCGCTGCGAAGAAGATCCTCGACGAGTGTGCGGCACGCGGAGCGTTCGTCGTCCGCTACAGCGGCGGTGAGACGCTCCTCCACCCGGACGCTATGGAGATTTTCCGGTACGGCGGCGAGCTCGGTCTCTATCAGTCCGTGTTCACCAATGGACATTTTGTGACCCCCGAACGAGCTCAAGAAATGGCGGATTCAAATGTGCGATGTGCCCTGGTTTCTCTCCACGGATCAGCAGCGACCCAGGTCGATCTGGCTGGCCATCGACTGGCGTACGAACGTTCCACTGCGGCGATGGAGCATTTCCTAGCGGCCGGAATCGCAGTCGTTGCCGAGATGACGCTCGTTTCTCATAACGTTGAGGAAGTCCTCGATGTCATTCGCGACGTCTACGCTCGCGGCGTCAGGGAATTCAGCGTGATGCGCTACGTTCCAACCGGAAAGAACGACGCGGAGTACGGCGTGCCGATGGCGCTCATGTTCCCGCTGATGGAAGCGATTGACGATCTCGTTCGATCCGAGTGTCCGGGCCTGGCCGTGGATTGGCCGTGCGCTCAGAAAATGTGCACCTCCAGCGACGACCTGCCGATCTCCAAGGCCGACCCGACGCTCGCGTTACGGGTCTCGCAGATGTCCGGCCACTGCGAGTCGGGCCTCGTCTGGGGGAGTGTCAGCTACGACGGACGGATCCGGAACTGCCCTCACTCCAACATGTATTGGGGCGACCTCGCGCACAGTTCGATCGCAGACACGTGGCCCACGATGACGGCGGCTGTTCACGAGGCCACCCGCCCACGCCCCGGCTGCACTTCGTGCACCGTGCTGGAAGCGTGCCGGGGCGGGTGCCACCTCGGTTCTTTCATTACAAACAACGTGTCGCTGCCCATGCCGAAGGTACGGCCGAGAACGCCGTGAGCCGCATCGGGCGGGTACTCGCGGCGCAGGGTGTTGGCTTCGCCGTCGGCGCCAGCACCCTGGGCCGGTTGCCGTTCTTCCTAATCAATCTGGCTCTCGTGTCCGCGTCAGCCACATCCGGCGCCGACTCAGCCGCTGCAGGCCTCCTGCTGTCCTGCTACGCCGTCGGCACGATGCTGGGCGGTCCCATCGTCGGACGTTGGGTGGACAACCACGGGGCGCGCCCACCGCTCCTGTTGTGCAGCGCCGCACAGTTGATCTCACTCAGTGTTGTCGCTGCCGATCCAGGGCGGATCTGGGCGTTGCCGGTCGCCTTCGTCGCCGGCGCCTCGGTGCCGCCGATAACGGTGACGATGCGGTCGATGTGGGCGCGCACTTTCCCTTCCGAACCCCTCAGGAAGACCGCGTTCTCCATCGAGGCGATCGCTGCGGAAGTCTTCACGATTGGCGGTCCGCTGCTGTTCACAGTGCTCACGACGTTCGCGACTTCCTCAACTGCGCTCGTGGTGGCGGGGGGTATGTCTGCCGCTGGAGCTTCCGCGCTCGCGGCAACCAAGATCGCGCGGAGTTGCACCGGTGGGATGCAGTTGTCAGGAAGGGCCTTCGACTTCGCCCCGCTGGCTTACCGGCCGTTTCGATCCCTGATACTGAGACGTCTGATCGGCACGACCGCGGTCGGCGCCTACTTCGTCGCGCTGCCGCAGATCGCAGCACAGCACGGCAATTCGGGCCGTTCCGGCCTCTACTTCGCCCTGACCGGAGTCGGCTCGATCGTTGGTGGCCTGGTGTACGAGCGGGTGCCATTCAGAAGCGACTTGGCGCGACGCTATGTGTGGGCGCTCCACCTCTCGAGTCTGGCTCTGTTCGTTCCCGCGTTCGTGAATCAAGGCCCGCTGGTCTATCCGGCCATGCTCGTCGTCGGACTCTTTGAAGCGCCCTTGGCTGCGATCGAGTTCGATGTCGTCGATCGTGTCTCGCCGCCAAACCTCAGATCTCAGTCGGTGGCGCTGGTCATCAGTTCCTTCGTGGGCGGTACCGCACTCGGGTCGCTCATCTGTGGGATCGCGATCAACGCCTGGGGTGTTCCGGCCGCGTTGGTGTCCATGGCCCTCTTCTCGTTGGGAGGCTCGCTCATTGGGATACGGCTGATCCCGATGTGGCGGCAGGCGATGACGCCTGATCGTGAGCGGGAGCCCATGTCGAGATGAAGTGGGCGTCATTGTTCGGGTGCCCGTCTGTAGTGATGGCCGGTGATGGCGGCGAACGGCGGAGTCATGAGAATGCACGCGGAGCGTCCCGTCGGCGATCGAGACTCGAAGCGTCGCAACTACCGCCGACGTCGCATGATGTCGGACGACCACAGTAAGCCCCAGCGTCGACCCGCGCAGCCGAGCGAGCTCCGCGGACGAACTCTGACCGGCGTGATATGGAGCGTCACGACTCGTCGCCCCCACCTCGCATCGGGCGGCACTCCCCAGGGAAGCGCCAGAAGTTCGGGACCGTGATCGTTCACGACGCCAAAGCACTTGCACGTTGTTGTCAGTTGCTGGTCTTCTCCAACACGAGTTCGGCGGCACGATCATCGACCAAGTGAAGTGACCTAGATACCGGATGTCCTGCCCCGGTTCTTCGGTCCATCTCTCGTGTGAGGACTCGCTACTTCGAGAGTCCTTGTGGAGGCGGGTGATGGCTCTGCGAAGAGGTTCACGACTGAGCAGATCGTGGCGAAGCTGCGTGAGGCGGAGAAGATGCAGAGGAGAGTCCCCTGTGGTGGTGGGGTTTGAGGTCCAGCGGCGGGGCTGCGTGAAGTAGGCG